>CAMBPB010000088.1 GCA_945869465.1 Prosthecobacter debontii | reverse complement strand
CTCGTTGGAGGTGAGCGTGTGGGTCCAGAGCGCGTCCTCGTTGACCCAGCAGGCGGCGTACTTGAATGACAGGATCGTCAGAGCAATGATTGCGGCGGTGGTGCCAGCGAAGATCACGCGCCGCTTTTCGTCCGCCGCCCGCTCATACCAGCGGGTGATGCCTGCGGCCACCCAGCCGACGAGGCAGATCATCGGCAGGTAAATGAAATGGTCCGCCGCCCAGGTGATCCGCATGTAGGAGATCGTGATGAAGCCGAGAATCGGCGCCACCATCAGCAGGAACGAGCCGAAGGCAAAAATCGCGTGGCGGCCCCAGCTGGCACGCTTCCACCAGAACCAAGCGCCCGCCGCGGCGATGAGTGGCCACGGCAAAAACTGCCAGAGTCTCGGCGGGTCGACGTCCCACCGCGGGTAGATCGGCAGCAGATGGACGGGCCAGACGAGCAACTTCAAATACCAGAAAACCGACATCCCCGCGCAGGCCAGCCGCGAGGCGAAGCCGCCAACGATGATCGGCTCGACGCCGATGGCCCGGCTGTGCTGGTAATAAATCGTGACCAGGCCCAACACCAGCGAGACTAGGAAGAAGTGCCCCGAGCGGACCACATCCCGCCCGGTCACGCGCCCCCGCTTCCACCAAACATAAAACAAGATCAAGACCGGCAACATCACGACCGAGGTCTTGGCCAGCATGGCCAGCACAAAAAACACCAACGCCAGCACGTAGCGCCGCGCCGCTCGCGGCGAGTCCAGCGCCTCGCCCTCCGCCATCAGGTTGTCAAAATGAATATAATTGATGGCCGCCAAGAGCAACAGTGGCAGCGAGAGCGTGTTCTTCAATTCCGACACCCACGCCACCGACTCGACCGCCACCGGGTGGACCGCGAAAATCAGCGCCCCCAGCCAGGCGCCGGGCATTCTCATGACCGCAAACAACCGCCACAGGGCCAGCGCACCCGCCAGATGCAGCAGCACCGAGACGAAGTGGTAACCGAACGGCCACGCCACGGCCGGCCCGCCGGGCTTCACGGGCCCGCCGTCCCGTGGATCCATCGAAAAGAATGGCCACTGGGCCCACAGCGCCGTGTAGGTGAGCGGGAAGAAGTCCGGCCCGCTGGGACCAAGCCAGAGTTTCCCCAGAGTCGCGGCGTGCGCCGGGGGCACGGCCAGATCGTTAGATAACCGGTGCTGGACGGTGGGGTTGGCGGTGAGCAGCACGTCATCGTCCCACAGCCAGTCGGCCTGGAGTGTCGGATTGCAAACCGGTGAGTAGATCCACAGCACTGCCAGTAAGAGTATGGCCAAGCGCGGGAGAATGTCCTGCCAACTGCCGCCCGCCGCCGCGGTGTTGTCGATCTCGGAGGCGGCTTGGGAATGCACTGGCCTCTCCGCGCGCGCCGGAGAGGCCGGCGGGCAGTCGTTACTGCGTGGGGTCGTCATAGCGGCGGTCCCAGGCACAGGCAGCGGTGGGCGTTTGGCTCGGCCAAATTCATTCGCCGACAAACAATACTTTATCCCCTGCCATGCCCAGAATTATTTTGGCGGAAAGGAAGCGCGCCGCCCCGCGCCCTGCCGCGCGCACCAAACGAAAGAGGCGACGCCTCGCAGCGTCGCCTCTCGTGTCAAATATCATGATTCAAATCAGGCCGTGCGGCGGCGGCGGGCGACGAGGCCCACAGTGCCGAGACGATTCCAACGAAGCAGAGTTAGGGTTTGAGAGAACCACCCAGTAACTGGTGTTCTTTTGTACCGCGAAGGACCCCGTGAAGCTGTAAATACCCTTGGCTCCAGCAGCGCCCGACAGAGTGAAGGTTGCCAGCGCGGAACCGGGCGCACCAGAGTTATCGCCGAAAATCTGGGCCACGGGTGCGGGACTGCCCGCAGAACCAAGGCCGAATTCCAGCGATGTCAGATCATAGTCGTAGCCCGCACCCGAGTGTCGCGCAAAATTCAAATTGTTGGATAAAGGGACTTGAGTTTGATCCTCGCGTTTTCGTTGGTGAACTGCCAGTTGATCGCTTTCGAATTTTTGTTTTTCCATTCGAGATATGCTTTTACTCCCGTTGCGAATTCCCCGACAGATCCGATCCTGCGGTCCAGGCAGGTTCGCGTTCTGCTCGTGCTCGACAACGCCAGCTGGCATAAAACCAAGAGCCTGTGTTGGCATCACATCGAGCCGGTGTATCTGCCACCTTACAGCCCCGACTTCAACCCGATCGAGCGACTTTGGCAGCACCTGAAAGGGCACTACCTCGCCGGCTACTTCACTAAACAAAGCAAGGACCTCAGCGACAAGCTCGTTGAGTCCGATCCAGCACTTGATGAATCTACCGAAAATCATCCGCTCCGTTTGCAAAACGCATTCCGAATAGCGGAACTAATTTTTGGCAAAGGGTCTAAGTGTTGAGGTTAGCAACAATGCGACCGCACGCATGATGCCGGAGGCCTTGCCGCAATCCAAGCGTCCGA
Organism: Prosthecobacter debontii; assembly: GCA_945869465.1. GTDB lineage: Bacteria > Verrucomicrobiota > Verrucomicrobiia > Verrucomicrobiales > Akkermansiaceae > Luteolibacter. The sequence continues at coordinate 12,542 of CAMBPB010000088.1, read as the reverse complement.
TCCGATTCCGCGACGACAAGAATTCAGGTGACGAAAAAGCCGCCGCTCCGGTTGGGAACGGCGGCTTGTGATTTTTTCCAACGGATCAGGCTTTCAGGTCGAAGCGATCAAGTTCCATGACCTTGACCCAGGCTGCGGCGAAGTCGTTGACGAACTTCGCACTGCCGTCGGCGCAGGCATAGACTTCCGCCAGTGAGCGGAGGATGGAATTGGAGCCGAATACGAGATCCGCGCGGGTCGCCGTCCATTTGGTGGCACCGGTCTTGCGGTCGATGGCGGCGAAGGCGTTGCCGCAGGGCGAGACCTGTTTCCATTCCGCCGACATGTCGAGGAGGTTGACGAAGAAATCGTTGGTCAGCGTCCCAGGGCGATCTGTCAGGACACCGTGCTTTGAGCCATCGGCGTTCGTGCCGAGGACGCGCATTCCGCCGACGAGGGCGGTCGTCTGCGGTGCTGTCAGGGTGAGGAGCTGCGCCTTGTCGATGAGCAGCGCCTCGGCCGGGACGGAATACTTCCCTTTCAGGTAGTTCCGGAAACCATCGGCGATCGGTTCAAGGGCGGCGAAGGATTCGGTGTCCGTCTGCTCCTGAGTGGTGTCGGCGCGGCCCGGTGTGAAGGGGATGGTGAGGTCATGCCCGGCGTCTTTCGCGGCTTTTTCCACGGCGGTACATCCAGCCAGCACGATGAGGTCGGCGAGCGAGACTTTCTTCGCGCCGGATGCGTTGAAATCGGCCTGAATGGCTTCCAACACTTCGAGCGTCTGGGCAAGCTTTGCGGGTTGGTTCACCTCCCAGTCTTTCTGCGGGGCTAGGCGGATGCGGGCGCCGTTCGCGCCGCCGCGCTTGTCGGAGCCGCGGAAGGTGGAGGCCGAGGCCCATGCGGTGGAAACGAGCTGGGAAACGGTGAGTCCGCAGGAAATGACTTGCGCCTTCAGCGTGGTGATGTCAGACGCGTCGATCAACGCGGGATCGGCGGAGGGAACCGGATCCTGCCAGATCAGGTCTTCGGTGGGAACCTCCGGGCCGAGGTAGCGTGCCTTCGGCCCCATGTCGCGGTGGGTCAGCTTGAACCACGCCCTCGCGAAAGCGTCGGCGAACTCCGCGGGATTCTCCATGAAGCGGCGGGAGATTTTTTCGTAAGCTGGATCAAAACGCAGCGAGAGGTCGGTGGTGAGCATGGTCGGGCGCTGCTTTTTCGTGGAATCGAAGGCGTGTGGGATCACATCCTGAGCGTCTTTCGCGACCCATTGGTGCGCACCAGCCGGGCTTTTCGTGAGTTCCCATTCATAGTTGAAGAGGTTCTCGAAATAGTAATTCGACCACTGCGTCGGCGTCCGCGTCCAGGTGACCTCGAGCCCGCTGGTGATCGCGTCCGCGCCTTTTCCGGATTGGTAGGAACTCATCCAGCCGAAGCCCTGCTCCTCGATGGGTGCCGCTTCCGGCTCGGGGCCGACGTGCGATGCCGGGCCCGCGCCGTGGGTTTTTCCGAAGGTGTGACCGCCGGCGATGAGGGCCACGGTTTCCTCGTCGTTCATCGCCATGCGGGCGAAGGTCTCGCGGATGTCGTGCGCGGCGAGAAGCGGGTCGGGGTTGCCGTCAGGGCCTTCGGGGTTCACGTAGATGAGGCCCATCTGCACGGCGGCGAGGGGGGTCTCAAGATCGCGCTCGCCGGAGTAGCGGGCGTTGGGCTTGTCGCTGGTGGCGAGCCACTCGGACTCGCGACCCCAGTAAACATCCTGATCGGGTTCCCAGACATCCTCGCGGCCGCCGCCGAAGCCGAAGGTCTTGAAGCCCATCGTTTCGAGAGCCACGTTGCCCGCGAGGATCATGAGATCCGCCCATGAAACTTTGCGTCCGTATTTCTGTTTGATCGGCCATAGCAGGCGGCGGGCTTTGTCGAGGTTGCCGTTGTCCGGCCAACTGTTGAGCGGGGCGAACCGCTGTTGTCCGCGGCCCGCGCCACCACGGCCGTCGCCGGTGCGGTAGGTGCCTGCGCTGTGCCACGCCATGCGGACGAAAAGGCCGCCGTAGTGGCCGAAGTCGGCGGGCCACCAATCCTGCGAAGCGGTCATCAGCGCGGCTAGGTCTTTCTTGAGCGCGGCGTAATCGAGGGATTTGAACTCGCTCGTGTAATCGAAATCACCGCCCATCGGATCGGCTTTTTCGGAGTGCTGGCTGAGTAGCTCGACCTTCAGGCGGTTGGGCCACCAGTCTCGGTTTTGGGTACCTCCGCCAGCGGTGGCGGCGGAGTGGTTGAAGGGGCATTTTGGTTCTGGCATGGGGTGTATGTGGGGTTGGTTGGTTGAAAAAATTTCAGCGCGGTTTGCGGTTGGTTAGGCAATCGGGGCATGTTCCCCAGAAGATCACCTCGGCCTCGTCGATGAGGAAGCCGTGGCTCTCCGAGGCATTCAGGCAAGGCGCGTGGCCGACGGCGCAATCCACATCGGTCGTTTTCCCGCAGGTGCGGCAGATCAGGTGGTGGTGGTTGTCGCCGGTGCGCGCCTCGTAGCGCGCGGGGGAGCCGGCGGGTTCGATGCGCCGGAGCAGGCCTTTCTCCGCGAGGATTGCTAGCGAGTCATAAACCGATTGCCGTGAGATCGCGCCAATCCCGTCCCGCACATCCACGGCGATGTCGTCCGCCGTGGCGTGCGGCCTGCCGGACACCGCCCGCAGCACCGCAATGCGCTGCGCGGTTACGGGCAAGCCGTGCTCGCGGAGAAGATCGGAGGGATTGGTCACGGGCGCAGCGTTCCTCTTTTTTTTGGATTCTGTCAAGATATGGAATTTATCAAATAACTGGGGTCAGGCCTGAATGGCGCTAACTTAACGTGCCATTGGGATGGCGGAGAGCGGCTTTCGCCGCCGGATTGCGGGAACCGTTTCGAGGATCAAGGTCTGGGTGACTTCCCTCATTTCCCTCACCATTTCCATGAGCACCCATGCGTGAACCCGCCAGCCGTGACTGGCGCAAACCTGTCCCAGCCGGAATACGAACGATTTCCGGTCGTCATCGGTCTCAAACACCGCCTTGCCGCCGTCGCCGCGGGCCATCACGGGGTAGATTGCCCCGGGATACTGGAAACGGATCGGTCGCGATCATGCCGACAACGGCCCAAAAACGCGCTGGCCAGCCAGCCAAATGTGAACGCGCGAGGCCTGACCCCATTTACGCGAGTTCGGCATTCCCGCTCGATATCGCGAGGGATCTGTTGTAGGTGGCGGCGGTTTCTTGGGCATCCAAATCGCGCTTCCCGGCTTTGATTTCCGCGACAAAATTCCGATAGTATTTCAAGATCGTATGGTAATTTCCATCGAGAGTGCGAGGTTGTGGCAGCTTTTTCACCCACATTATCTTTACTTGATGAGCAGAGATGAATTTTGGCGAGGGTGCTGGAGTGGGAGCCTGCGGAGTCCGTGGTTGATTCCTCGCCGCCTCCTGCTGGCGGTCACGCATCGTCGCTGCGTTCGCCGCAATCTGATTTCTGTATTCGGTCGCGCCTTCCATGGTGAGTGCGTATTCTTCCCTCTGCACTTCACTCAGTTTTTCGATGGGAATTTTTGCTGTGCCGGATTCGTGAATGATGCGAAGGCCATCCGGTTCCACCTTGCGAATCGTAACGAACTTGTATCCGTTCATTTCTGGGATTGTCTTGGCCTCTTTGTCGTCTTCTTGCTGGGCCGTGCATACTCCTGCGAGGGCAAAAGCAACCATCCATGTCATCATTCGTGTTTTCATAGGACTGCTAGGAATTTGCTTTTGGGGTGATGGCCGTTGAAAGAGCCATTGGCCGGACCGGGGGGGCGGGAGAAAGGGGGGTGTTGGTTGTCACCATTTTGTCACCACCCTCGTTCATAGGGTCGTGGGGGGGCAACCGGCCGGGGTGCATACCCCGTAACCCGTTGATAATGAAGTGGTGCGCGCGATAGGACTCGAACCTACACAGGGTTGCCCCCACTAGAACCTGAATCTAGCGCGTCTACCAATTCCGCCACGCGCGCACTTAGGACCTTACGGCCGGAGACGGAAGACAACACACCGGGCAGGGGATTGCAATCCCGGATTTCGCGAAAATTCGGGGATTGTCGCGCAAATGAGCGCGCGGCCCGCGCTTGCGGTTTTCGGCGTTGCCAAACCGGCAGGGTCTCAAGCACGCTGGGGCCATGCAAAAGGCCACGCCGCTCGTTCTTATTCTCGTCCTCGCGGTGACCGCGGCGTTGCTTTCGCTGCGCACCAACGTCACTCCGGCGGCCGCTTCCCCGCCACCGGCGGTGATCGCAGCGCCGATCATCCCGAACATTCCGGCTCCGGGGGAGACCGTCCCGACCACTAAAACCGATACCGCGGTCACCAAAGTGACACCACGCCCTTGGCCGCAGACCGCTTCGGACATCGCTCCGGATCCGGGCGCCACTTTCGGGGCCTTGGAAAACGGCCTGCGCTACATCATTTTCCCCAATCGCGAACCTCCCAAACGCGTCTCGCTGCGCATGCACATCGCCGCCGGTTCGCTGATGGAAGCCGACAACCAACGCGGCGTCGCCCACTTCCTCGAACACATGGTTTTCAACGGCACGAAGAACTACTCGGCCGCCGACATCGTGCCGCGCATGCAACGCCTCGGCATCGCCTTCGGTGCCCACGTCAACGCCTACACCTCGTTCGACGAGACCGTTTACATGCTCGATCTCCCGGACCTCTCGGAGGATACCCTGAAACTCGCCTTCACCGTGATGCGCGATTTCGGCGATGGAGCCCTGCTGGCTGCCGATGAAATCGACAAGGAACGCGGCGTGATCCTCTCGGAAAAAATCAGCCGGGATTCCGTCAACTACCGACTCATGGAGCAGCAGTTCGCCGAACTTCTGCCCGATTCCCTGCTCACCCGGCGATTCCCGATCGGCACCGAGGAAGTGATCAAGGCCGCGCCCCGCGAACGCTTCGTCGATCTCTACACCCGCTTTTACACGCCGGAGCGCATGACCTTCGTTGTCGTCGGGGACATCGATCCCGTCGAAATCCGTGGGCGCATTGAAGCGGCCTTCGCCTCCATGAGCAACCCGGCCCATCCTGGCGCGGACCCGGACCTCGGCAAGATCCGCCAACCCGAGGGGCTCGAAACCGCGGTGTTCCATGACAAGGAAGTTGCCTCCACCGATGTCTCGCTCACGCTGGTCAGGCCACACCTCGAAAAACCCGACACCGCCGCCACCCGCAGGGAACAAATGCCGCTCGCAATCGCCCATTCGATCATCGACCGCCGTTTCGAGCGGATTTCCAAGGAGAAAAACTCGCCGGTGGCGGAGGGTTCGGCATCCAAGAGCGTGCTTTTCAATTTCGTGGAGCTCGGTTCTATCAGTATCACCGCGGCGGATGACCGCTGGCAGGAAGTGGTTCCGATCATCGAGAAGGAATTCCGCCGCGCGATCGAACACGGGTTCAACGCAACGGAACTTGCCGAAGCCAAATCCAACCTGCTCAACGCCTACGAACAACAGGTCAAACAAAAGGCCACCCGCAAATCCGAGGGCATTGCCAGCATGCTCGCCAAGTCGATCAACGACAAGGCGGTGTTCTCCGATCCCGAGACCGATCTCGCCCTCGCCAAGCTCAGCCTTGACGCCATCGACATCACCGCCTGCCACAGCGCGTTGAAAACCTTCTGGGAGGCGCCAGGCTACCACCTCGTGCTCACCACCAAGGAAAAACCCGCCGAGGCGGAAAAGGAACTCGCCGCGCTGTTCGAAGACTCGCGCGGCAGCCCGGTGGAAGCGCCCTCCGCCCGTGCCATCCAGATTTTCGACTACGCGGATTTCGGCAAACCCGGAACCGTTGCCACCACCAAGGAAGTGGCCGATTTCGGCATCACCCAGTTGACACTGTCTAACAAAATCAGGATCAGCCTCAAGCGCACCGATTTCGAACAAGGCAAGATCCGGTTGCTGGCGCGCATCGGCTCCGGCAAACTCAGCCAACCCAAGAACACGCCGATGCTCGACACCTTCGCCACCGCGGTGTTTGAAGGCGGCGGTCTCGGCAAGCACTCCAACGACGATCTCCAACAGATCCTCGCCGGCAAAAACGTCGGGTCCTCGCTGCAGATCGGCGATGACGCGTTCATCCTGGGCGGCACCACCACACCCGTCGATTTCACGGTCCAGTGCCAGTTGATGTGCGCCTCGATCAGCGACCCCGGCTACCGCGAGGAGGCTCTCTGGCAGTTCCAGAAGGCGATCCCGGTGATCTATCAACAACTCAAACACACGCCCGCCGGACCGCAGGAGGAAATGGAAGGCTGGCTGCATGGTGGAGACTTCCGCTACAGCCTGGCACCGGTCGAAAAACTTTCCGGCTACACGATCAACGATGCGAAAAAGTGGCTGACCCCCGAGCTAACCAAAGGCTATCTGGAGCTCACCATCGTCGGGGATTTCGATCCGGAAAAAATTCTGCCCGATCTGCTGGCGACTTTCGGCGCGCTGCCGCCCCGCGCCGCCACTCCGGCGCTGCTGCCGGACGCGCGCAAGGTGAGGTTCCCTAACGCCCCGGCCGCCAAGACCTTCACCTACGCAACCAAGATCCCGCAGGGCGTGGCCTTCACCCTCTGGAAAACCGCCGGGATTCGCGGCAACCCAAAAGAGTTCCGCCGTCTCAACCTGCTCGCGGAAATTCTCGGCGACCGCCTGCGCGAGGAAATCCGCGAGAAACTCGGTGCCTCCTACAGCCCGAACGCCGGTGCCAGCGGCACCGACGCCCTTGAGGGCATGGGATACGTCCTGTGCGAAAGCGTCGGCAAACCCGAGGATCTCGAACGCCTGCTCAACACCATGCGCGACCTCGCGGACAAACTCGCCACCCAGGGAGCGAGTGCCGACGAGCTCGACCGCGCGCTCAAGCCCACGCTCAGCCAGCTCGAAAAATCCCTGCGCGATAACAACTACTGGCTCACCACCGTCCTGAGCCAGTCGCAGTCCGATCCCCAACGCCTCGAACTCGCCCGCACCCGCGACGCCGATTACAAATCCATCACGCTGGCGGAAATCAACGTGCTCGCCAGAAAATACCTCAAGGCCGAGAACGCCCTGCTAGTGACCATCAAGCCAAAGTAGTCCAAGACTTCAGTCCGCTGTTCCTTCCCGGTGTCCGCACTGAAGTCCGAAAGCACTTTTCCGCCATGCCGCGCATTGCCCTACTCCAATCCAAGACCTTCGCCACCAAGGCCGAAGCATTCGATCACCATGAACATCTCATCCGCCAGGCCGCGGCGGGCGGCGCTAACATCGTGGTGACCCAGGAGCTTTTCCTCACCGCCTATTTCTGCACGATCGAGGACCCCGCGCGGTTCGACCTCGCCGATCCCCTGCCCGGGCCGGTGACGGATCGCCTCGGCAAGCTCGCGGGGGAGCTCGGCATCGTGCTCGTTTCCTCGCTTTTCGAGCACCGCGGCCCCGGTCTCTATCACAACACCGCGGCCATCCACGATGCCGACGGCCGCCTGCTGGGGTTCTATCGGAAATCCCACATCCCGCAGGATCCGGGGTTCGAGGAGAAATTCTACTTCACCCCCGGCGACAGCGGCTGGCCGGTGTGGGACACGCGGTTCGGCAAACTCGGCGTGCTGATTTGTTGGGACCAATGGTATCCGGAAGCCGCGCGGCTGATGGCGCTTGGCGGCGCCCAAATACTTATCTATCCAACCGCCATCGGCTGGCTGCCGGCGGAAAAGCCCGCGCTTGGGGACGCCCAGCATTGCGCCTGGGAAACCGTGCAGCGCGGCCATGCCGTGGCCAACGGCTGTTATCTCGCCGCCGTCAACCGCAGCGGCACCCACGACGGAACCGAATTCTGGGGCCGCTCGTTCGTCGCCAATCCCTACGGCGAACTCGTCGCCAAGGCCTCCACCGAACACGAGGAGATTCTCTATCATGATCTGGACTACCAAGCCGTCGAGCGCTTCCGCCGCATTTGGCCGTTCTTCCGGGACCGGCGGATCGACGCCTACGGTGAACTGACGCAACGGTGGCGGGAGTGAGTCCGTCTAACGTAGGGACGGGACTCTGAACAGAACTCAGTAAACAACTTCGTTTTTGACAACGTAGTGAGCAAGTTCAATTCCTCCAGAATAAGCCCCAACGGGGCGACATACGACAGCCCAGGGCACCGCCCTGGGTCTAACGTGCAAGAGTATTCCAAGCCCTGAAGGGGCGTCACAATGAGGGGCGGCCACCCTTGTTGCGCCCCTTCAGGGCTTGAATCCGTGATGTGATCCGGGTCCCAGGGCGGTGCCCTGGGCTGTCGTCTTGCGCCCCGTTGGGGCGGAAGAATCCGGTGCTTTCCGATGCGCCCCCCACCAGCGTGACGATGCGGAAAACTCCCTCTGTCAGCGGAATTTGAACTTGCTCCCCCGTTCATCCAAATCAGGATCTGTTAGCAAGTTCTGCTGAAATGATTTCGCGCGAGCCCGAAAAAAAACCCGCCCGGCAGACTGCCGGGCGGGTTTTCCTGTGATGCGCGGAAGTTTATTTCGCGCTCTTCACCTCGGCCTTGAGATCGCCCAGCGCCCACTGGATTCCTGCCAGATAGTGGCGGATCACCTTGGGATTCCAATACATCTCGTGGTTGTGGCCCAGCGAACAATAAAAGACCCGGCCTTTTTCCCAGTGCCTGGCCCAGGCGATGCCGAAGTCGCCGTCGGTGCGTTTCACCCCACCGACCTTGATGTTGGTCTTCTCATTGTCCAAACGCAGCAGCATGTGGACCGCCTTGGAGTCATAGGGGTCCTTGAGTTGATAGATCTCCTCGGGGAAATCCACGTTCTGGCCCTCGAACATTGCGACCAGCGGATGGTTTTCCTGCCCGGGTTCCACCTTCACGCTCACCATCGTGCCGGCGCCCCACGGATGGCCGTCGAAGAATCCGTTGACCATCTTCCCATACTCGGGCCATTCGTGGCAGGTGTCGGTGGCCGCATGAATGCCGACGAATCCGCCGCCGGATTTCACATACTTCTGCAGGTTCTCCTTGAGTCGCGCCTCGCGGGTGGGGTCACCAGCAAAGACATTGCCGGTGGTGCTCAGGAAACAAACCGCGTCGTAGTTTTTGAGATTATCGGCTTCGAACTGCGCCAGATCATCGCTGATCACCGTTTCGAAGGCGCCGGTCTTTTTGCCCAACTCGGTGAACGCGAGTTTGCCGGTGGCGATCGACCCGTGGCGGAACCCTCCGGTTTTTGAAAACAGCAGCAACTTGCGCGGTTGCTCCGGTTTTGCGTAGGGTTTGTCCGGAAGAACCTGGGCGATTTTTTCGGCTGCCCCGGCAGGCGGTTGCTCCGCGGCAGGACTTTGGGTCACCACAAACAGCGCCGCGGCGCCCGTCAACATGCTTGGTATCAATGCTTTCATAAGGAATTAGGGGACTCATTTCCCGCCGCACCGTTACCCGGCTGCCGCAAGGATTCTTTCAGGCCTGAATCAAGCCCGCAGCTTGAGCGATTCGGAGTTGAGTCTTGGTCGGGATTCCGCGAAAACCACCGCGGATGAGAATACTGGTCGTAGGCAAAGGTGGGCGCGAACATGCGCTGGTGAGAGCCCTGGCGGAATCGCCAGGTCAACCCGAGGTGTTCTGCTTTCCCGGCAGCGCCGCGATTTTCCAGCTCGCCAAGCCGGTCGCGGCGGACGGATTGGAATCGCTGATCGAGTGGATGAAAGCCAACGCCATCGACCTCTGCGTGGCGGGGGAGGAAAGCTATCTGGTCAAGGGCGAGGGCCTCGCCAACCTCTGCCAACGCCATGGCATCCCGTGCTGGGGGCCGCCGAAAGAATCCGCCCAACTCGAAGCGAGCAAGGAGTTTGCCAAGGAATTTCTCATTCGAAACGGCATCCCTACCGCCCGCGCCACCGCCACCGGCAGCTTCGAAGAGGCCCTCGCCGCCATCGCCGGGGAATACCCGACGGTGCTGAAATTCGACGGGCTCGCCGCCGGAAAAGGCGTCGCGGTGTGCCCGGATGAAACGTCCGCCATCGCCTTTCTCGACGAGGTTTTCACCCAGCGCCGCTTCGGTCCCGGGCGGGTGCTCGTCGAGCAATGCCTCACCGGCCCGGAAGTGTCGGTGTTTGCGGCAATCGTGGATGAGCAATACCTGGTATTCACTCCGGCCCGGGATTACAAACGCGCGCTGGATGGGGATCTCGGACCCAACACCGGTGGCATGGGCGCGGTCGCCAGCCGCCGCTTGGTTTCCCAAGAGATGCTCGATCAAATCGAGCGGGAAATCGTCCGGCCCACCGTCGCCGGACTGCGCAAGGAAGGCCTGCCCTATCGGGGATTCCTCTATTTCGGCCTGATGCTCACCCCCGGCGGCCCGCAAATCATCGAATACAACTGCCGTTTCGGCGACCCCGAGTGCCAGGCGGTGATGCCGCTGGTGCGAGGGGATTTGGCCGCCTTCTGCCTCGCCGGGGCGATGGGCGAACTCCGCCGCGACCTGATTTCCTTCGACGACGGCTGGAGCGTCTGCGTCATCCTGGCGTCCGCCGGCTATCCGGAAGCCTCACGCAGCGGCGATCTCATCACCGGCCTCGGCCATACCGGCGACTTCCGGGTTTACCATGCCGGCACCCGTAAAAACGCCGACGGCGACTGGGAAACCCATGGCGGCCGCGTGTTGGCAGTCGTTTGCGGGGGCGTCACCCGCCAGGAAGCGGTCGCCAAAGCCCAAGCCGCCGCCGATCTGATCCAATTCGACGGCTCGCAACGCCGCCGCGACATCGGCATCCTGAACTTTGACTGACTCTCTCATGCATCAACGCACTCTCACCACCGAAGACATCGCCGCCGGAGTCGAACGCCTCGCCCAAGCCATCCGCGAGAAAACCCAAGGCAAACCCATCGCCCTGGTTGGCATCCGCAGCCGCGGCGACGAAGTGGCGGAACGCGTCCTGAACATCCTCTCCGCAGAGGACCGCGAGATTTCCTTCGGCGTGCTCGACATCTCGCTCTATCGGGACGATTTCGAGCACCTGCACGAAAACCCTTCAATCCAGGAAAGTGACATCCCGTTCCCGGTGGAAGGCGCTCATATCATCCTGGTGGATGACGTGCTCTTCACCGGCCGGACGATCCGCGCCGCGCTCGACGCGCTTTCCGACTACGGCCGCCCCGCCAAGGTCGAGCTCGCCGTGCTCATCGATCGCGGCCACCGCGAGATGCCGATCCAGCCGGATTACGTGGGAATCACTCTCGACACCCGCCGCCTCGATCATGTATGGGTGTCGTTGGAAGGGACGGATGGCGTGGACCAAGTGCAGATCGTCGAAAAAGAAAATTCATGAGCTTCCTGCCGCAGCGCAAGAAATCCGCCGGGGAGATCGCAAAACTCCGCGCGAGCCTTGGCATCCCCGGAATTCCTGCGGGCGGCGATGACACGGCGGCGCCTGCCCACGCGGCGGCGGTTTTCCATGAACCCGCTGACACCATTGTTCCCGCTCATCACGAGGCAATCGTGGTTCATTCCCCCGAGGCCCCTCCAAGCGCATCCCTACCCGCCCCGGTCCTTCACGGACCCAAACCGATCCACTCGCTCAAACGATCGGAACGAATCCCGGCCCTTTCGATCGAAGAGCCTCCACCCGCCGAGCGCCCCGCCCCGCCTCCGCGCCGTCCCAAAAGTGTCCGTTCGCTGCGCAAATCCGAGCGAATCGTCGTCCAAACAACCAAGGATGCCGCCGAGATTCCGGTGGATTCCAGACTCCCCGCCCAGCGCCACAGCGACCGGGAACTCAATGAACTCCGCCGCCGGGAAGCCCTCGCCATGCTGACGCCCGCCGCGGTGAACCCGCAGCCAACCGCCGCCCATCCCGCGGTGCTCGTCCCCGGATACCTCTTCGCCGCCGCCGCCGCGGGGTGCTTCTATTTCTATCAACTCCCCCTGTCCGCCACCGCAGGTTGCGCCGCCGCCGCACTGCTGATCGCCGCCTTCATTTTCCAATTCCGCCCACTTTCCCGCCACCACGCGGCCTTCATCGCCGCGATCACCCTCCTCGTCATCGTTTTCGGCGCACTCCACTATTTTCCCCAACTCTGGCATGCCACCTAAAGACCTTCTCGACATCGCATCCCTCGATCGGGCGGAAATCGACCACCTGCTCGATCAATCCGTGCCTTTCAAGGACCTCTTCACCCGCTCGGTGAAAAAAGTCCCCGCACTCAAGGGCAAATCCGTCCTGATGCTCTTCTACGAACCCAGCACCCGCACCCACTCGTCGTTCGAGGTCGCTGCCAAACGCCTCTCCGCCGATGTCACCAACTTCGACGTCGCCCAGTCCTCCCTCACCAAGGGCGAGTCCGTTAGGGTAACCGTCGAGACTCTCCAGGCGATGCGCACCGACTTCATCATCGTGCGTCACAAGGCCTCCGGCCTGCCCGGCACCATCGCCAAACTCACCAAGGCCTCGGTCATCAATGCCGGCGACGGCTCCCACGCCCATCCCACCCAGGCGCTGCTGGATGCCTTCACCATCAAGGAGAAGTTTCCCGATCCCACCGGC
>CAMBPB010000087.1 GCA_945869465.1 Prosthecobacter debontii | reverse complement strand
TTCGAGCGCGACGCGGGCTTTAAATTCGGGTTCGTGTCTTCTTCGTTTTGCTTTCATTTTGTGTGGTTTAGGTTGGGTTCAAGACCCGCACCCGACCACCACAATCCAAGCTTAACCCCTGGCCCGAATTTCGGGGTCCGCCTCATATCTGGTATATACCCGATCGGTGTCAAGCGGTCAACGAGCAATTCCAGACTCACTGCGCCGTCAATGGTAAGCGGTGATTTTCACTTCGGCTTTCCGGAGTGCGCGGAGCTCTTCAGCGGACCGGCTCGCCGACTTAAGTCAGCGCTCCTTTGGTGAAGCTCAGTCCCCGGTTTCGTCCGGCTCGAGGCGGTAGAATTTCCGGCTGCCGTCCTTGCGAGTGGAAATGAAACCCATCTTCTCGCCGGTTTTCAGCAGCTGATCCAATTCATCCTTTGGCATGGCGTTGCGCCGCGATTCCAGCTCCTTGCGCGAATATTCGGTAACAGGTTCGCCGAAAACGCTCTCCAAGGTGCGCCGGGTTTCCTCATCCTCCTCGGAGGGGTCCGCAAGCGTCGCCTCCTCGCAGGCGAAATGATGGTTGAGGTCGCGCAGCCGCGCAATGAAGGCCGTCCATGAAACGGGTTGCTTGCCGCAGATCTCGGCCATCGCCTCGTCGCTGAGCGCGAGTTGTTCGATCAACTTGGCGAATTTTTTGTCGATTTGGGTTTTTGGGTCTCCCTCCAGGGAGCCGTTTGCTTGGATCTTCTTGAGCTCCGTTTGGCTCAGGGGTTCGAATCCGTTGAAATGGGAATCCAACGACTCGGCGGCTTTGCGCCGCGGGCTCGGCCGCTTGAAGCCGTTGAGATGCATCGCGATTAGGGTCAGGATCAGCGCGTGGATTTCCACGGAGTCCACTGCCCGCGTCTCATCCAGCGGGCACGGGATCCCGGTGATTCGGATCAGCCGCCTGAGAATCGAGAGCAACTCTTTCTCCAGAATCGCCAGCGCGGCGGCGTTTTCAAAGTTCTCGCGCACTCTTGCATAGAGCCGGTTGTCGATGCGCTCCTTGCTCTCGGAATTCCAATACGCGGACAAGGCCTTGGAACCCGCTTCCAACCCGAGGATCGCCTCGATGCGCGAGCCGCTTTCCAACAACTTGAGCCGCGCGAAAGGGATTTTGAAAAACTCCCGCAGCCGCGTCGGCGCGCCACCGGTGCCCCGCAAGTCGGCCGGTTGCTCGATTCCCAGACTGACGAGAATTCTCACCGCTTCGAGGGATTTAGCGAGCGAGTCGCGCGACGACGCGCCTTTTTTGGAGTATTTGCCACTCCAGAAAAGCAGGCAGTCGATCAGGTCGGACTCGATTTGAGAGGCTGGGACCGACTGGTCAAGGGCTTCGGCGATCCAGCGGTCGATCGGAAGCCAGTCGTTGGAAATGGCGAGCTGTTGCATGGGTCTGGGGATCACATATCCATGAATTCTTCCATGCTCGTCGTCGCTTCCGCGCCGAATTTGGCGATGGCCCTGCGATGATACTTGGCGAGCGTGCGGCGCACAAACTTGGCGCGTCTTTCTTCGGACGTGGCGTCGAAATTATCTGCGTCCTCGTCGGTGTCCTCGTCGGATTCACTGTCGATGTGGCTTTTGCCCATGGCACCCTTGATGGTCTTGAGCAGCCGGTCGGTGAAGCCGAGGTTTTTGGCAACTTCGGCCAGGGTGCCCTGTTCTCCGCCGACGATGATGTTGACCAGCTCCTCGCCGTGGTAACCGACCTCGCACATCAGGCTGGCCGCGAACAGATCGAGATGATCGTCGAAAAAGCCCTTGAACTTGGCTTGTTGTTCAAGCGGCCGGCTCAGAACCACGGCGGTGAGGAAGTCATGGATGTCCTGCGCGGAACCGCTCGGGTTCTCGTTGATGCGGCTCAAACTCCTTCTCGCCAGGATCGCGAGAAGGCAATCCGCCGCAATCTCCGGCTTGATCAAGGCGGCCGCCTGATTCGGCTTGGTGTAGTCGTAGGCCTCGGTGAACAAGCGGGCGATGTCCACGCTTTCCATTTCCCCGATCACCAGCGCCAGTGCTTCGTCGCCTTGATTGTTGGCAATCAACTCCATCACGGCGTTCGCCCGGGCCGGGTCCTTGATCCGATCGAGGATCAGGAGCTTGTAGTCGTTTTTGTCTGGGGAATCGTTCATGCGGTGAGGTTGTTGAGGAAGGCTTTGGTGAGCGGATTGGTGGATAGCGAATGGGCGATGAAAATCACCATCGCCGCGTGCGACGGATGGTGTTCCTTAATTTCGCGCCATTTGGGCAGCTTGGAACCGGCCAGCGAGGTGGCCTTGCGTGCGCTCATCAATTCGAGGTGCGGCTCCAGGCGGTCTTCCGGCCAGGAAATGGAATCGCGCAGGTTCTTGACGTAGGGCGCGTCGTTGAAGCGGATGTGGCCGGCGAAAATGGTGGCGACGTATTCGGGAGTCGCCAGCAGTTGCGCCAGCGGCGCCTCGGCGAGCTCATTCTGCATTTTGAGGAATTGGTCCCACTTGGTGTCCACCTCCATCGAGGCAAACGAGTCGACGAGTTCAGTCGCGGACTGGTTGATTTCGTGATAATTCATAAAGGGCGTCGTTGGGGGATGGAGGCGAGGTATTCTGCGGCGATCTCGGTGGCTTCTTTGCGAGCGTCGTTGACGCCGCCGCGCCGTCGCTCGAGGTCGTGAATCGCGCGTTTGACCGAATCTCCGATCAGCGAGTAGGCCTCTTGGATTTTTTTGAATTCCTCGGGATCCCCGCCCACGTCGGGGTGGTGGATACGCGCCAGTCTTCGATAAGCCTCCTTGATTTCCCGATCGGGAGCGGTGGATAAGGTTCCGAGAACTTGGTAGGGATCACTGACGGGCATGTCGCTAAAAAAGAGGCTGGAATGGTCGCGTGAAAGGCCGCGTTCCACACGCGGTAAGGCTCAATGCAAGGTTTTACCGGGCTTGACCAGAAATTACCGAATTTTCGGCCACTCATTGATTGAATTGCTAGGAATTTGCTTTCTGCGGGAAGCCCCTGAAAGAGCCATTGGGTCGGACCGGCCTGCCTGTCGTAGCCTTGTTGGCCTTCGCCGCTTCAGCGAAGTAGGCGGCGCAGACTGGAGGGCGGGGAAATGGGGTTGATCCGTAGATGACGACCTTCTGAGGTCGGGTGATTTTCTCTGGGGTCGGTCCCAGTCCTGGCGGTTGATCGCCGCCAGGTGCTTCGCCATCCGGTCAGGATTCCACCGGAGCACTCCCCGTTCCCGAGCCTCGAACACCACCGATTCCCCTCCCCACTTCCATGGATGCCACAGCGTATCGAGCATCGTTTGACGAGTTCCAAGCCATCGGGAATCCTCTCCTGATGCGCCGTTACGTTCCGTCATGGCCTAAGATTAAAGGGTAAGATTAAAGTTGCGACCCTGCCCAAAATGGGTAAGTTTCCGCGTTTACCACGGAAGATCCGCGACCTCCTCAAAGACCTTCAAAAAGCGGGCTTCACGCTCGCACCCGGCGGCAAAGGGAGTCACCGGAAATATGAACACCCCGCAGTCAAGATCCCGGCCATCATTCCGGGACGCGACGGCGACGGCGACGGCGACGGCAACGGCAACGGCAACGGCAACGGCAACGGCGACGACGCCAAGGCGTATCTGGAACGCCCCATAGGCGAAAAAATCAACGAGTCCAAGTCATGAAAAAGATCTCCGCCAAAGAAGCCACCCGCCTCGCCCGGAACTATCCCCTCAGCGTGCGCTGGAGTGATGAAGATCAGGTTTTCGTCGGTTCCATTCCCGGCCTCGTCGGTGAGTGCTGCCATGGCGACACCCCGGAGCAAGTGATTCCCCAGCTCAAGGCCAGCCTGAGGCACTCAGCCTTTATTCCCGAAAGGCTTGGGCAACACCCAATCCTTGGCAAAAATCCGCGTGATTTCGAATTGTCGGGCTTCAGAGTTCTCGACTCGGGTGAGCTGCAGGGTCGCGCGGCGCATGCGCTGACCATCCTCCAACAGCTTTTCGAGTTCCAGTTGCTCAGGTGATCCCACCCGGCAGTAGCCGCTCAGCAACTCATCAATGTCCGGCGAAGTGATCCCATAACATACCCATTCCGCGTCATCGCGGAACGGACCGTTGAAATATTGATCCTTCGCCACAAACACCCGCACCATGGCCTGCTTCGGGGACGGCACATTTTCCCGCTTGCCTAACACAACATCCCACGACGGCGCCACCGAGCGTGCGAATGCGTCAAAGTCCAACTTCCAGGTCCCCTCTGCATCAGGGGTCAGCAACGCCAAACGCTCCACGGATTTATCGCTGCCTTTGAAAACCACCTGGACCCCCTCCAGAAGCACGTCATGCGCATCGATCCTGCTGAGCCACTCGTAGCGCTCGATCGAGCCGTCCCGCAGTTCGACCCCGCCGCAGAAATCCACCACTTCCACAGGATTGGCCGTGCCCGGATGAAACCAGCGTTCCACTTGGGACGGATCCCGATTTCCGATCGCCCGTTTCACAAAACGCAAGGCTTCGACCTCGCTGGGCGATGGAAACCGGGATTCCACCCGCGCCTTCGCCTCCTTCTGCTCCATGAATTGTTTCGCCAGTTCAGACCTCCGCTGCAACTGCGGCAGCATCCACCATGAAATCGCCCCGCAAATCGCCGCCAGCGCAATGCCACCCAAAACGAGTGACCCAACAAAAAGCACCTTTCCACGTGACCGGTTCTTGGAACGCGTGCCTCGCCGGCGAGTCTTGCGGACCCCGCGAGCAGAAGGATTGCCCGCACGCATTCGGGACACCTTACCAAGGACCGGGTGGCCTTCAGTGGATTGACTGAAGGAACGAATATCTCGTTGAATGGGTTTTGAAAATTTCACAACGGGGGGGGGCGAGGCGAAAACCAGAGCGGCAATAAACTAATATTTACCAATCTGCCTGTATGTATAGCCGACTCCCCATCACCACCGCAAGAAATTAAACAAATTAATTACGGATCTACCGAAATCCTCGTCGAAGGGCTTGTCCTCAGGGCTAACCCTTGAATTCGCCCGACAAGCAGGGAGTGCCCACGAGGAAAATCCGCAACCGAAAGAAATCTTGCCAAAGCGGCCCGCTGGCGATACGCGGCAACCATTGTAAATCTCCCGATTTCCATTAAATCCCGTCTTCTTGGGAGTCCTCGTCATTTCAGAATTTCGGAGTTGAGCGTTTCAACTTCTCCCCCCTTTTTCCCTCCTCCGCACCTCACGTGGGCGTTCTCAGCGGTCTTCATCCCAAAAGCAAATTCCTCGCATTCATGTCCGCACCGGACCCTCCCGGTGATTCCCTTGCGCTGGCGGTGCTGTCTGTGTAGGGATGGCGCTGTGATGACGGCCAAAGGAACTCCCTGTTTGCCAGTGATGGCGATCCTCTTGCTGGGGATTTCGCCGGAGGGAGCATTGGGGGAATCGAATCCGGTGACTGCTTCGATGGCCGCGGATGGCCGTAGTTTGACCATCGCCGCCCCGGGCTTTGCCAGATTGGAGGGTGGGTTTTCCGCGCGGATCAAAAGGGATGGTGAATGCTTGGAGCTGTCTTCTGCCAATGGTGAGGCGGCGCGGCCGCAGGATATTCTAACCGAGCTCACGCCTTATGGCCAGGCCAAGGTGATGGTGACCACGTTGTTGTTCAAACAGGAACAGGTGGAGTTGCTGCTGCGAATGGGCCAGGTGCCAGGCGTGACGGGAGTGGTGGCTCAGGCCGGTCTGCGCAATATCGGCGCGCAACCACTCGAACTCCAGGTTCTGCGTCCGTTGGCGCTCTCCTTTCAAGTGACGGGAAATTCAGCGGACTGGCTCATCACCACCCTTCACCCTACCGATGGATTTCAAAAGCGGTTAGGCGATCTTGACAGGCATGTGCATGTTTGGGAATCCGGAGGAATCTATCGCCGCGACGGGACGGGGGTTTTCATCGGACCCGTAGGAAGTCCGATCTCGTATGTGAATACGCGGATTTCGCGCGATAGTGTTGGCAGCTTCAGCCTTACGGCCGCAGCTCAAATGAGTGGAGTGCAAGTGGATCCTGGAGAAACGCGCTGGGGACAGCAGGTCGTCTTGTTAATGGAACAACCCCAGCCGGCTATCGCGCGGTGGGCGGAGTGGGTCGGCCAAACTCACCAAGCCCGGACGGGTAATGGCGCGCTGTCCGGCTGGAGCAGCTGGTATTTTCTCGGCGGTGGCGTGACAGGAAATGATATCCTGGAGGTGGTGAATGCCACAGTGAAGGCGCCGCAGAGGCTGCGCCCGGACGTAATCCAGATCGATGGTGGTTATGAGGACGGCATCGGGACGAACGAGACGAACGACAAGTTTCCGGAAGGTCTGGCGTTTTATGCACAACGCATTGCGGCCGCTGGCGCGAGGCCCGGTTTGCAGGTGAACTTCCCCACTCCTAAAGGCGGACAGCCGGTGCTGGATGCCAAGGCCTGGGATGCCCTCGTGGAACGCGTGACTCAGGCCGTCCGAAGCGGATTCACGTATCTTAAATTCGATCTCTATCAAATTCCGCAAGGCCAGCGTGCGAACACGAAGAATACATCCTTTGAGACGATGAGGGCGGGCTACACCAAACTGAGGGAGGCCGCCGGTGAGGGAACCTACCTGCTGCACTGCGATGCGTCTCCCGACCGGGCGGTCGTGGGATTGGTGGATGCATGCCGCACGGGCAGGGCGGCGGACCGCAATTCGCTGCGTGCCGCCATGACCGATGTGCTGCGGTCCTATCAATACCAGGGCCGCTGGTTTGCCGTGGACAACTGCAACTATTACATGGGCACGGACGTCCTGAACATCAGCGCCATTCTCGGCGGTTGGCCGGAAGTGCGGACATGGATGAGCATGGTGGGAATGTCCTGCGGAACGGCCATCACCTCGGATCCCTGGCATTGGGACAGCTTCCAGTTGTATCTGCATAACGTGGAAGCCATGACGCCTCCCGCAAGGGCACGCTCCGAGGTGCTCGACCTGGGAACCAGCGAGGAGTGGCCGCGTCTGGTGAGCCATCTGAACCGCGTTTGGGGCTCCTCAACTGTGGCTCTGCTGTGGAATCCCGACACCAAGGAACGGAGCATTTCCCTGGATTTCGCTCAGGCCGGGCTTGATCCCGGCCGGCGCTACGCGGTCTGGTCGTTCTGGGACAACCGCTATCTGGGTGTGGCCAAAGGTGCATGGAATTCCCCCGCGCTTTCCCCCGCAGCCTCGCAGCATCTCTGCTTTACGGACTTGGACCAGAATCCCGATCAACCCGTGCTGATCGGCTCGAATCTGCACATCCTGTGCGGCGCTGCGGAAATCAAACACCTCACCAGTAGTGGCGGATCGATGGAAATCGACCTAACGGATGTCGGTGCCCGTGCCGGTGATTTGTTTGTTTACAGCCATTTCCCATTGTTGGTCAGGGAGGCGATCGGCTGCAAAGTGGTTGGCATCGCGCAGGCTGGGGAATTTGTCTGGCGCGTAAGTCTGGCAGATCGACTCCGGGGCGCACCTCAGCGGGTGGAATTGAAGGTGCTGCTGCCGATCACGCGCCAACCGTGGTTCTGGCTGCTCATTGCAACGGTGGCAATCTCCCTCGGGTTCGCCGGTTGGCGTTATGTGGCGGGCTTGCGCTTGCAGAGACAAGTTGCGCTGGATCAGGAGCGGGCGCGCATCGCCCGGGATTTGCATGATGAAATCGGCGCGAACCTGACTCACATTTCCATCCTCAGCAGTCTCGCCGCCAAACCAAGCACCGCCCCGGGTGTGGCCGCGCAACACAACTCGGAAGTCGCCACTGTGGCACGCCAGACGATCCTCGCCTTCGACGAGGTCCTGTGGTCCATCAATCCAGGAAATGACACGCTGCAGAGTCTTGGCCACTTTCTCTGCCGGCGCACGGAGGAACTCCTGGCCACCACCCCCATTCACTATCAACTCATGCTGGACGACTCCCTGCCTGACGTTCCCGTTCCTCCGCAGCGCCGCCACGGCTTGCTGCTGGCCGTCAAGGAGGCGCTGCACAATATTCTCAAACACTCTGATGCCTCTCTGGTGAAGCTCCATTGCCAATTGGAGGGCCGGATTTTCCTGGTCACAATCTCCGACAATGGTGGCGGATTTGATCCTGACAATCAGACCCCTTCCTCGGGCCGTCGGGGTCATGGACTGAAGAACATGCGCCGCCGCATGGAGGAGCTAGGCGGGAGTTGCATTGTCGAAAGCAGTATCGGCCATGGCACGCAAATCCACTTTCATTTGCCCCTTCGCTAGCCCAAGCAACAATACCATGAATCAAATCCGAGTTTCGATCATCGAGGATAGTGAATCGTTGCGCCGTGGCTTGGTCACGCTGCTGGAGGATGCTGCCGACATGCGACTTTGCAGCGCCTATCCGGACGCGGAGGAGGCGCTGGTGGATCTTCCCAGCAAGCTGCCGGACATCGTCCTCGTCGATATTCGCCTGCCTGGCATGAGCGGCATCGATTGCGTCGCCTGCCTGTCGCGCGAAACACCCGGGGTGAAACTCCTGATTTTCACCGCCTACGAGGACAAGGAGGAAATCTTCCAATCATTGGCCGCAGGCGCACACGGCTATCTGCTGAAAAGCACGCCGCCTGAACAACTGTTGGAGGCCATCCGCGAGGTAGCTTCCGGCGGGTCTCCAATTTCCGGCAGTGTGGCACGCAAGATTGTGGATTTTTTCCGCATCCAACCTGCGGCTCAGGCTGGGGTTGAAACCCTGGCAACTCGCGAGCGCGAAGTGTTAAAACTGCTTGCGGATGGTTGCCCCTACAAGGAAATCGCCGACGCAATGGGGGTGTCTTTGGGCACCGTCAGGACCTATATCAGCAGGATCTACGAAAAGCTCCACGTCCACAACCGCACCGACGCTGTGGTGAAATTCCTCGGACGTCACCAGCGCTGAAAATCAAGGATCCAAGTAAAACAGGCTTCGGGTGTCAGATGTTCATCCGACAAGACAGACCCGGAGATTCCTGCATGATCCCATGACTTCTCGACGGGAACGCTCCGAACATTGCCGTTCCGCTCCAGACCAAACCAAACCACTACATCGATGAAACACATGATTCCCGCTAGACTATCCATGCCCCTATTCGCTCTGGCAGCCTGCCTTGGGGCGGCAACTCCAGTGCTTGCGCAGGGCAAAGCAGCCGCCAAGACAGAGGTGAAATGGTCTCAGATCGGCGAGGCCTCGGGCATCGTCGGCATGGCCGCTGTGGGCAAAGAACTCTTTGCCATCACCGGAGCTAACAAACTCCAGGTCTGTGACACCTCCGTTTCTCCCGTCGTCTGGAAGGAAATCGGCGATGGTCCTGGTGGCAACGTCGTGGCCATGGGCGTCTCCGACGGCAAACTCTTCGCCTCCACCGATGCCCGTTCCGCAGGCCGCCTGGCGCTTCGCGATGCCGTGACCACCGCCTCTGCCTGGCAGGATCAAGGACATGCGTGGTGCTTGGTAGGGA
Organism: Prosthecobacter debontii; assembly: GCA_945869465.1. Lineage (GTDB taxonomy): Bacteria > Verrucomicrobiota > Verrucomicrobiia > Verrucomicrobiales > Akkermansiaceae > Luteolibacter. The sequence goes on along the minus strand of CAMBPB010000087.1, from coordinate 5,521 downwards.
TGGCCGGAGCGCCTGGCAAAATGTTTGGCATCGTCGATACCAAGGAAGTCGGCTCCGAAGCCAGCCTCATGTTCCGCGACAACGCCGGCAAGGCCACTGAGAATGCGGGGCGCGGACTGGACGGCATTCCATGGAATGGCGTGGATCGCCGTCCTCCCGTCGGTGCCCTCGCCATCACCGCGGAAGGTGGGAAATACTACATCGTCACCAAGGAAGACAGCCTTTACATTGGAGACCCCACCAAACCCGATGTTGCGTGGAAAGCTATTGGCGACGCCCCTGGCATCACCATCCTGGCGGGTGCCAACGGCAAATTGTTTGCAACGACCAAAACCGGCAAGCTTCTGATGTGGGCCATCAAGTAAGCCCTGGCATTGAGATTGACGAGCTCACCGTAAAGATCCCAACTACCCACGCGGCCTCAGGCCGCCTCTTTGCTCGCCTGAGCGCCACAGAGGACTGATCTTTGCAGGGGCGGCGCTCATTCCTCCAAGCAATTTGCAAGAGCCGTCACTCCAGAAGAGGGATGACTCGATATCAACGCGTCATTGAAAAATGCACCAACCCCGCACAACCTCATGAATCTTATCTCCCCAGCATTTGGCCATTGGTCGTGTGGGCAACCAGGCAGGTCGTTTCTAATGAGATTGAAACGGTTGCTAGCCCCCCGAAAGTTGGCTGGCTGTTGCTCCGCGCTGCTGCTCGCCTCTTGGGGCCGGGCAGCGGAGTTCCATGCCAAAGAACTCGACGCGGCGATCCAAGCGGGCGACTTCACCGCCTTCAACACCGCCAACACCGCATCGCTCGCGAAGAAAGTGCCGGCGGATGCGCAGGGGATTTCAGAAACCACCCTGCAGCCGCTGCTCACCGACCCGACGTTCGTGGGCGGGCTGAGCCAGCGGCAGTTTGTGGCCAAGGTCGGGGCGGCGGAGTTAGGCGCTTTTGCCAAGGCCGCGCCGGACAACAGGAAATTCCTGACGTGGCTGCTCCACCACACGGAGGCCATGGATGGCTGCCTGCTCGCAGTGACACCGACGGGACTCAAGGCCCGCGAGGAAAATACCTGGAGGGTGCCTGCGGATGCGCTGACGATTTGGAAAAAGATTGATGATGCGGACCCCGATTCACGGCAGGGCATCGATTTGAAACTGGCCACGGCCACGGCCATCTCACCGCCCGGACGGGTGAACATCGGAGCCGGTGGCGCGACGACGCCCGCTGACGCCCTGGTGCGCTACAAGTATTTCAAGACGGCGCATCAAAAGAAGGAACTGGCGGCAAGTTTCGACCAACTCGGGGTGTGGGATCTAACGAAGGTGGTGTCCTCGGGCGCGTCGGACGACGACCTGACGTGGGGCCGGGAAATGGTGAACACTTTCCGCCCCGACCTGCGGGCGACGGAGATGATGGTGGACCTTACCAGCTCCGTCTGGCGCCGGGCGTCGCCGGTGCCTTACACAAACATGAAAACGGTGCTGCAAGGCGGCGGGAAATGCGGGCCGCGCTCGTCGTTCGCCGTGTTCATCAATCACGCGTTTGGCATCCCGGCCATCGGCGTGGCGCAACCGGCCCACGCCTGCGTGGCGTGGCGCGGAGTGGATGGCGTGTGGCGCGTCGGCTACGGCAAAGGCTGGGCGGCGTCGCGGCTCGACGGTCTAACAGGAGCAGATTTTGTCGAAGGCTCGCTGGCACGTTCCCGAGCGGCGCAGTTTTCACAAGTGGAACATCTGCGCTGGCTCTCCGCAGCACTGCCTACCCACGAGCAGACGGCAGCAGTTTTGGCCCTCGGCCAAAAAATCGTGGCGGAACGTCACGGCGGTCTGGTGGACTTGAATGCATCGCTCAAACCGGAGGAAGCGGACGCGGAACCCGGTGCCGAAGCAGACAAGGCGGGCGCACCGGCGGGTAAAAAAAACAGCAACACGAACACCCCGACGGGACCGCTCAAGCCGGTGAACGGAGTCTTCCACGTGAACGCGGCTACCTACGTGAAGCAAGAGGGACAAACCTTGTGGGGCGGCCCGAGCATCATCGTGCAGGACTGCGCGACGGGCGGAAAGCAGATCCATTTCCCCATGGCGCTCCGCTATTCCTGGACGGAATACACGCTCGCTGCACCCGCCGCCGGGAAATACGAAATCACGATGAAAGCAGCGACCGTCAACGACGGGCAATATCTCGAAGTCGGCTCGGATGCTTTCAATGCCGTCCGCATCGCGAAGATTCCGATGAGCCACGGATTGTGGGTCAAGACCGAACCGGTGGAAATCAAGCTGGTCGAAGGCGTGCAGAACATCCGCATCAACGCACCCAGCCAGCGCGGCGTGACGCTCCACTCCTTTGATATCAAACCCAAAGCAAACTAGGGGTGCCGAGTTGGACTTCTTGCATTTGCAAACACCCGCCAAACTCCAAGAAATCAAAACGCCAAACATGCCCGCCAACTTTTCAAAAATGTGTTTCGCGACCGCTGTGATGCCTTGCATGGCCGCGTTGCTGATGAGTTCGGCCATGCGCGGCTTAGCGGAGGATTCTCCGGCGGTGGACCCGAGGGCGCAAGTGGCGAACTCGGAGTGGAAGCCGGAACAGACGCCGGTGTATTCTGATCCCGATGACGACTGGGCGAAGGACCCTTCCATCATCAAGGCCGGGGATACCTACTACATGTATTACACCAGCGCGAATCCGTGGCAGGAGCGCGGCGAGGGTGGAAAAGGCGAGAGCCGCATTGATTATGCAACGTCGCCCGACGGGCTGAAGTGGACTTACCAAGGCGTGTCCATCCCCAAGGGAAAACCCGGCGAGTGGGACGAAGAGCGCCCGCAGGCTCCGGCGAAGCCCATTCTCAAAGACGGCGTCTATTATATGTTCTACGCGGGCAAGAGCGCGAAGTCGCAGGTGGTGATCGGCTACGCCACGTCCACCGACCTTCGCAAGTGGACGAAACATCCCGGCAACCCCGTCATCACCCACGGCAAGTGCAACGATCCGTTCGTGTGGTTTGAAAACGGAACCTACTATCTTTTCTACACGTCCGGCGGGGACAGCATCTTCTACGTCACCTCGACAAACCTCGTGGATTGGTCGGCGAAACCCGTCGCCACCGGAGCCACCGGCGAAGGCAGCATCGTGATCAAAGACGGCCCGACTTACACGCTGCTCGGCTGCATCGGGTTTTCCGGCAACGGCGAATACTACAAAGCCTACACCACGCAAAACCTCGCCGAGCCGTTCAAGGATCGGGGCCGCATCCAAATCACAAATCCCGATTTTGCGACGGGAACACTGAGCCACGGCGACATCCTGAGGCAAGGCGATGACTACTGGTTTTACTTTCAAGCCACACGCGACGGCGGGAAGAAATTTCAAATCGGCCTGGCAAAACAACCGATTCCTGCGGCCAAGGCAAAATCTCCGTAGCAGGCAAAACCACAAATCCTTCACAGCCTCCTCGAACAACCTCCAAACAACCCAAACCAAAAAACACAATGACCACACCCAAACTCCCCGCCCTCCTGCGCACCGCCCTCCTGCTAGCCACCTTTGCTTTTCACGCAGAGGCCAAGCCGCTCAAAGTTTTCATCCTCGCCGGCCAGTCCAACATGGACGGACAGGCGGACATCCGAACCATTGATTTTCTCGGCGAAGACAAAGACCCGGCTCGTGCCGCATTGCTGAAAACTTTCAAGCCGGACGGCAAAACTTTCGTCACCCGCGACGACGTCTGGGTGGCCAGCGGCAGCATCTACGACAAACTCCGGACGGGATTCGGCGGTCGTCGGGACTACAGCAAACTCGGCACGTGCATCGGACCGGAATACGCCTTCGGCTACTACATGGGCGAAGCGCTCGACGAGCAGGTGCTCCTGATCAAATATGGCCCCGGCGGCACCAGTCTGCTTTCCTCATGGCGTCCGCCAAGTGCAGGCCCGACCGGCGACCCCAAGGCGGACGCAGCGGAACTCGATCAGGCCACGGTGGACAAGTGGTTCGGCGGACACGGCGGAAAGGTCATCGGCTGCCAGTATCGTGTCCTCGTTCGCTACGTCCACGAAACGCTCGCCGATCTCAAAAAGCACTTCCCCACTTACAATGAAAAGGACGGCTACGAAATTGCCGGCTTCGTGTGGTTTCAGGGCTACAATGATCTCGGCTGCACCAAGGAACAATACTCCAGTGCTCTCGTCGCCCTCATCAAAGACCTGCGCACCGAGTTCAAGGCCCCGAACATGAAAGCCGTGGTTGGCGTGATGGGAGTCAACGGCCCGAAAAACGAAGGAGGCAAACAAGAAGGCGTGCGCGGAGGGCAGCGTTTCATCAACACCGTATCCGAGTTCAAGGGCAACGCACGCGCCATCGAAACTGCACCGCTTTTGAGCAAGGAAGTCGTGGATCTCATGACCATGGGCTGGCTGAACAAAGACCGCGACGAGAAGACTAACCCCATCACCCCCGAGGAGCGCGCAATGCTCGGGCGCGCCACGTCCAACAAAGGCTTCCATTACTTCGGCGAGGGCCGCTTTTTCATCCTGCTCGGAAAGGCCTTTGCAGACACGATGCTCGAACTCTCAGGAAACGGAAATAAGGTGCTGCCGCCAAAGCTGAATGACTTCCAGCCTCCAGCAGCAGCTGCAAAGTAAACGTTTCCGAAAACAACTGAATGAAAACCATCGTTGCATCACAGCGGGCGATGTCGTCGGCGATGAGTCGTCTGGTTGCTACAAAGAAAGTGGGCGCAACGGGAAGTTCCTTGCCCTTCTGGTCTTTGGCTATCTTGCTCTTCGTTCTCGCGAGCGCATGCCCGGCTGCCGATGCTATTTCCAACCGAGGCTATCATCGCGCTGCGGACTTCACCGAGTGTGCCCGCTGCTTTCACTCTTGAGCCAGGGAATCCGATCACAGTTGTCGCCGCCGTGATGACCAATCACGACGCGAAAGGTTATGAAACGCTCGCTGTTGAGAAGGCTCGACACGCCACGACGGGCGAGGTGGTTCGACTACAGGCGGAGCACCGCAAGTGGTGGCAGTCCTTTTGGGCCGAGTCCTATGTGGAGCTTGAGGACAAGCTGCTCGAAAAGCATTACTATGCGTCGCACTACGTCATGGCCTGTTGCAGCCGCAACCCCAAGTTTCCGCCGGGACTCTATGGCAATTGGATCACGCTGGACCGAACCGCATGGTCTGGCGACATCCACCTGAATTACAACCATCAGGCCCCGTTCTGGGCACTCTATTCGTCGAACCACATCGGGCTTCCCGGCATCATCATCCGAACTCAGAACCCACAACCAACCACCACTATGAAAACAATGATGAGCCCCATATTTGCCTGCGTCGTTCTGGCGGTTCAGACCTTCGCTGCGGAGCCGCAATTCGCGCTGCGCGATAACGATCGCGTTTTGTTTCTCGGCGACAGCATCACGGAGCAGAAACTCTACACCACTTACATCGAAGCCTACGCGGTCACTCGCTTTCCAAAACTGAAGCTCGCCTTTGCCAATCGCGGCTGGGGCGGCGACAC
>CAMBPB010000086.1 GCA_945869465.1 Prosthecobacter debontii | reverse complement strand
CAATCCATAGCAACTTCAAGCTCTTGGAGCTTACAAGTATCAGGATTCGGGAGCTGGTGAGGGCGAGCGATTCGCAATCATTGAATGATTCAAACAGTCGTACCAGTCTTTTGTGAGGGTTTCGGAAATTATTTTTGGCAATGGGTCTAACCGCAGCAGCACCATGGCGAGCGTTGCCTTGGCGGAATCGGAAGCCAACGACAGATATTTCGGCATCGTCTGCCGCAAGGCCAGGCTCCATGTCTGCATTGGCATGAGTTTCGCGCGAGTGCTGGATCTAACGGTCGCGCCGGTCTTGCGAAAGCTCGGTCTGAAGGCGAGGGATCTACAGGCGGAGGATTGGCGGAAGATCAACGGGGAACGGCATGAAAGCCTCACGCAATGCGTCGGGCGCGCGGCGTGCGTGGCAGGTGTGGAAGCCTTGCTGACCCCGTCCGCCTGCGTCAAGGGAGGCGTCAATATTGCCTGTTTTCCCAGTAATAAAGCCGGCAACAGCGAAGTGTTCCTGCATGATGAAGGCGGGATCAAGGCGATGCTCAGGGGCAGGAGACCATAAAACAGCTTGCAAATTTGCAGTCTGGATTGCAGGTTTGGACGCAATCCATCCGCCATGAGACAGAAAAATTCGGAACTTCCCAAAGCGAGCCGCGTCATCAAGCGATCCAAGTTGGGCGTTGTAAAATCCGGGATGCTTCAGCCATTCGCCGTAATCAACCGCTTTCAGAAGGATTTCGGCCTGACGCAGCCGGTGGTGGTTCGCATGACCGGTTATTCTCCCCGCTCGGTGGCGAGTTGGTCCAAGGGGGTGAAGGCCACCGAACCCGCACGCCGGAAGTTCACCGAACTGGTGCGTTTGTTCGACGCGCTGGCGGATTTGATGGAGAACCCCAAGGAGGTGGCGGAGTGGTTCCAGGAACCCAACTCCGCCTTCGACGGATCGACGCCCCTCCAGGTGATCGAACGCGGGGAAATAGACCGGCTATGGAGAATGATCCACACCCTCGAATCCGGTGATCCGGGCTGAAACCAAGGAAGCGTCGATGACAAATCACTGACTTTCCGCTCGTTTGCCCGCATTTGAGCTGATAGAAAAAGTTCATCGCCTGATGAATTCCAACTTCACCTTCCTGCCCCTAGCCTTCAAGGACCTCGCGGAAGCCTCCCGCAAGGCGGAGGAGCAGATCATGGGCGATCCCCGCGCCGCGTGCTTCCACGCCCGTTTCGCGCTGGAGGTGGCTGTGCGCTGGCTCTATCGCTTCGACACTAGCCTGCGGATGGCCGCTGGATCAGAAGCGCGACAAGGAATTCGAAGTGACCGGCATGCCGAACCAAGCTGGCAAGGGCTATGTGGACGATGTGCTGTGGGGCGATGACGGCAAGCCGCTCGGCATCGTGGAATCCAAGAAGACCACGGTGGACGCCCGCGTCGGCCAGCAACAGGCCAAGCTCTACGCCGATTGCCTTGAGAAGATGTATGACCAGCGCCCGGTCATTTTCTACACCAATGGCTACGAGACATGGATCTGGGATGATACCCGCACTACGCCGGGCACTTCGCCCGCATCATCGACCATCAAGCGAAATACCCGCAGAGCCTCATCGACGATTTCTCCCAGAAGGACAAGGCACCGCACATCGCCATTTCCGTGGACATGCTGGACACCGGCATCGACGTCCCGGAGATCGTCAACCTCGTCTTCTTCAAGCCCGTCTATTCCAAGATCAAGTTCTGGCAGATGATCGGCCGTGGCACCCGCCTGTGCAAAAACCTCTTCGGCCCGGGACAGGACAAGGAACACTTCCGGATCTTCGACTTCTGTTTCAACTTCGACTACTTCCGCGAGAACCCCAACGGCATCGAGGGCAGCGGTGGCGAGGCCCTTGGCACCCGCCTCTTCAAGAGCCGCGCCCAGTTGCTCGCCGCCGTCCAGCAGGCTCCCGGGCTGGAACCCTCCGGCGCACTCCGCACCGCGCTCACCAGCACCCTGCACGGGGAAGTCAGCGGCATGAACCCCGACAACTTCATGGTCCGCGCCCACCTCAAGCATGTCGAAAGATTCAAGAATGCGGCATCATGGGACGCCCTCACGGATTCCGACATCCGCGACATCGAGAGCCACCTCGCCGGACTGCCCAGCCAGATCGAGACCGATGGGATCGAGGCCCGCTTCTTCGACCTCAGCGCCCTGCGGATGCAGCTCGCCCTGATCGAGAAAGATGCCGGAACTTTCGAGTCCACCCGCAAGAAAGTCATCGAGATCGCCGCCTGCCTTGAGGAGAAGGACGCCATCCCCGCCGTCAAGGTGCAGCTCGAATACCTCCGCGCCATCCAAACCACCGAGTTCTGGGAAGGCGTCGACCTCGCCGCGCTCGAAGACCTCCGCATCCGCCTGCGCGGCCTCGTCCAATTCATCGACAAATCAAAACGCAAGATCGTCTACACCCACTTCGCGGATGAAATCACCGGCGTACGCGATGACACTGCGATTTACATGCCCAAGATGACCGGCAACCAATACGCCAAGAAGGTGGAGGAATACCTCCGCAGTCATCAGGACGAGATCGCCATTCAGCGCCTCCGCAACAACCAGCCGCTCACGCCCACCGATCTCCAGTCGCTTGAGCAGACGCTCCTCAGCATCGGCGAGGACGAAGGCCTGCGCCTGCTCACCAGCATGCTCCACCTGCATGAAGTCCCCACGCTGGCCCACCTCGTCCGCCGCATCGTCGGCATGGACCGCAGCGCCGCCAAAGCCGCCTTCGCCACCTTCCTCGCGGACCGCAGCCTCAACGCCCCACAGATGCGCTTCGTCGAACTCGTCATCGACCAACTCACCGCCCGAGGCTTCATGGAACCCGCCGCCCTCTACGAACAACCCTTCAGCAGCATCCACGCCGACGGCCCGGAAGGTCTCTTCGCAGGCAAACCCAACATCATCGACGGCCTCTTCCACACGCTGGAGGAAACGCTGCCGAAGGTGATGGAGGCGTGAAGGCTGGAGCGGCCAGATTCAGGCGAGTCCGCTGGTGGGAGTTACCCGATAGCGGCATTGGCTATGACGGGCTCGTATTTCCCATCAACCCATCCATTCCGAGTGATCCGGTGCGCGCCGAGTCTTTCGCCCAGATCCCCGGCTATGCGCTAGATGCACCACCCGTCTTCTTCGGCCACTACCTCAAGCCGGCAGATTCTCCAAATCATCCCGAGCGCCACAACGTCGCCTGTCTCGATCACGCTGCCGCAATCGATGGCCCGCTCGTCGCCTATCGCTGGAAAGGCGAGGCGCGTATCAATCCCGATCACTACATTACAGGATGACACGTTATCGATCCACCAGTGTGTCAAAGCCGTCAATGACGCGGTCAAATGTGCGACGACCCCAACCTAAGCTGCAAGTCGTTGAAAACTCATTGGATAAATCAAACATCATATCAAAAAAGTGGTTCTTGACTTTTGCTGTCGGCCCCGCCCGATAGTGATAGCTTCAAAAGCTATCGCTTAAGCAGTCATTTCAATCCGTTCATCGAGCCTCAGCAACTCGACATCCTCGCCAGATCCACCGGACTCATCCGGCGTGCTTCCAAGCATTTTTCCGCAGCCGGATTGACTTGCGGATGCTCATCACCGCGAACCGTTATGGTGTCCGGATGGTGGCTGAATGAATGCGAGAAATTTGCTTTTGGGATGAAGACCGCTGAGAAATCTCATGAGAGGACCGGAGGGCCTGGCGTCGCCTTCTTGGCCTTCGTGGCTTCAGCGAAGTAGGCGGCCAAGACCGGAGGGGAAAAAAAAGGGGGGCATCTACCGGATGCCGGTGAGTCCGTTCCCAGCGTACGCAAATCCCCTATGCGGTCCTTCCGGACAATCGGATTTCGATGTTCCGATTCACCCAATATCCACCCGCCGCACGAAGCGCTATGCTGTGGCCAATGAATGCAACCCCCACAGCCAGACCAATGAAAACCATACGTTTCAACAAATGGATCGCCGTCGCTACATTCCCAGCACTGATGGCATTCGCGGATACCACCCACGCGGCAATTACCACCTACAACCTGAGCACCATCCTCAACGGAACTCTCATTCCAGGAGCCTCAACCACTTGGGCATCTGCCACCATCACAGACATCACAGGCGGCGTAACTATCACTTTTACGATATCGAGCGCCTTAATTGTAGATACCGCCACCACGGGTACGTTTATTCCAGAATGGTATCTCAACTTTGACCACACCAAAACATTTACCTCAAGCTACAATTCGACTGCTCAAGTTGGAACATTTTTGACCCCTGTTCTAACATTATCAGCCAATGGCTACGATCCCGCAAATTTCAACGGAGCGCCCGATAACTTTGACATCAGGATCGCCTTTTATGGTGGTACCGGTGGTCCCTCGGGCGGTGGATCGGCTGCCTCAAGGCGATTTGGGGTTGGCGAGTCAGCAACTTTCACTCTCCTCGGAACGGGCGTGACGACAGGCTCCTTCGACTTCCTAAACAATACCCCTCCCTCCGCTGCTCCCAATGATGCAGATGTCGGCGTCTATCACAGCCTCGCCGACGTCCAGGGATTCACCGTCAATGGGGATTCAACGAGCGCATTCTATGGATCTGTCCCCGAGCCCTCTGCGGGACTACTCATCATGCTGACAGCCACGGCCGGCTCCTTCTTCTCCCGCAAGCGGCGTGACATGCAGTCCTAGCCAAGGCATCCATCCGAACCGAACGATTTTTCCGGTAGAAAATCGAATAATTGACCCGATCTGCCGGATCCGGGAGATCGGGTCATTCAAGCTAGGGTGAAAACCGTGTCGGTTCTGTCTGCAAGGAATTTGCTTTCTGCGGAAGGCCCCTGAAGGAGCCATTGGGTCGGACCGGCCTGCCCGTCGTAGCCTTCTTGGCCTGCGTAGCTTCAGCGAAGTAGGCGGCCAAGACCGGAGGGCGGGGTAATGGGGCTTACTGAATCAATCCAGCGGGCCGCTCTTGTTCCATCCGGGTGCGGGCCTCTTTCTAACATGATTCGCGCGTGAAACACGCGGGCTGGCCGAGTGGGCGGCCCGCGACTTCACCCGCGAATCAACCAACACCACAGCACCCTCATGAAAATGAAAACTCTCCAACTCCTCGCCGCCGCGTTCGCTTGCGCGCTGGCGTTCACCACTGCCGCCCAAGCGGCGGATGCCGACAACCATGAGGCCATCACGAAAGCCGACGTGGCGCATCTCTCCCAACCGCAGTTCTCACCCTATGCCGGGCGGAATTATCCGACGCGCGTCCTTTGGGGCGACACCCATCTGCACACGGCGGTCTCGGTGGATGCGGGCACCATGTGCCGAGTCGGGCAGGAGGACGCCTTCCGCTTTGCACGTGGCGAGGAAATCGCCACCACCTACGGACTCCGCGCCAAGCTCTCACGTCCGCTCGACTTCCTGGTGATCTCCGATCACGCGGAGATGTATGGCTTGATGCCGCAATTGCTCAGTGGCGATCCCGAAATCCTCGCCACGGAGCAAGGGCGGAAGTGGTATGACGCCTTGAAGAGCGGCGACAACGACAAGGTCTTCGCGACGGCCATGGAGATCGTGGCCTCGCTGTCCACCAAAGAGGCTCCGATCAAGAGCGACAAGGCCGTGCGCAATGCGTGGCAGGCATACACCGCGCTGGCGGACAAATACAATGAGCCCGGCCGGTTCAGCGCGATCATCGGTTTTGAATACACCACGATGGGCGGCAATAATCTCCACCGCAACGTGCTCTTCCGTGGCAACGCCAGCGTGGCGAACCGCACCGTGCCTTACTCCCAGTTTGATAGTCAGAATCCGGAAGACCTTTGGAGGCATCTGGCCGCGTTTGAAAAGGCGACGGGGGCGGAGGTGCTGGCCATCCCGCACAACGGGAACCTGAGCAATGGCCGCATGTTCTCCGTGGAGACCTTTGACGGCAAACCCTACTCGAAGGAGCTCGCACTGATGCGCGCGCGCTTCGAGCCGATCGTCGAAGTCACCCAGATCAAGGGCGACAGCGAAGCGCATCCCACGCTCTCGCCGAATGACGAGTTCGCCGACTACGAGAAGTGGGACAAGGCCAACCTCAATGGCACCGAGGTGAAGAAACCCGGGATGTTCCAGGCCGAATATGCGCGCGAGGCGCTCAAGACCGGGCTGCTGATGGAGCGGAAGCTCGGCGTGAATCCATTCAAGTTCGGCATGATCGGCAGCACGGACGCGCACACGTCGCTGGCGGCGGTCGAGGAGGAGAACTTCTTCGGCAAACACTCCGGCGTCGAGCCTGGGCCGCATCGCTGGGAGCACGTCGTCATCGCCTCGCCCGATCCCAAATACACCGTCAACGGCTGGCAGCAGGCTGCTGCCGGTTATGCCGGAGTCTGGGCGACGGAGAACACGCGCGAAGCGATCTTCGACGCCATGAAGCGCAAGGAAACCTACGCGACCACCGGCCCGCGCATGGTGTTGCGCTTCTTCGGCGGTTGGGACTTCACCGCGGAGGACGCGCAGGCGCGTCTACCAGCCGGAGTCGGCTACGCCAAGGGCGTGCCGATGGGTGGCGATCTGCGCAAGCCCGAGAGCGGCAAGGCTCCGAACTTCCTCGTCGCCGCGCTCAAGGATTTCTGCAGCGGCAACCTCGATCGCATTCAGATCGTCAAAGGCTGGCTCGACAAGGACGGCAAGACCCAGGAGAAAGTCTATGACGTCGTCTGGAGCGGCGACCGCAAGGTCGGCGCGGACGGGAAAGTCCCGGCGGTCGGCAACACGGTGGACGTGGCCAAGGCGACCTGGAAAAACACCATCGGCTCGCCTGAGCTGAGCGCCACCTGGACGGACCCGGAGTTCGATGCGCAGCAACCCGCCTTCTACTACGCCCGCGTCATCGAGATTCCCACGCCGCGCTGGACTGCCTACGAGGCGCTGCGTTTCGGAATCAAAATGCCCAAGCAAGTTCCGATGACGACCCAGGAGCGCGCCTACACCTCGCCGATCTGGTATTCGCCGGCGATGTGATTCAACCAATCAACCAAAGAAAGGACACCGCCACGAAAACAAAAACCATCCTCCCCGCCCTCAGCCTCGCGTTGGGTCTGGCGGGTTACTCGCTGCCGGCGTTCGCGCAAGAGGCAGTCACCACGGACATCGGCACGCTCGACAGGGAAACCGCCGCGCGGGTGTTTCCCGCCAAGCCGCCTTACTCGCCTTATGCGGGGCGCAACTTCCCCACCCTCCCGTTTTTCGGCGACACGCATCTGCACACGTCAATCTCGGTGGACGCGGGCCTCTTCGGCTGCCGGCTCTCGCCGGTGGACGCGTATCGTTTCGCGAAGGGTGAGGAGATCACCGCTTCCAGTGGCCAGCCGGCCAAGCTGTCCCGTCCGCTCGACTTCCTCGTCGTGGCGGATCACTCGGATGCGATGGGCTTGTTTCCGCTGATTTTTAACGGCGACCCCAAAGCAATGGCCACCGAGAAAGGCCGGAAGTGGTATAACATGATACAGAATGGCAAAGGCGCGGAGGCCGCCCTAGACCTCATCACGTCCTTTGCCCAAGGAACGATCCCGCCGGAAATCATGCCTCTGCCCGGCACGCCCGTTTATCGCTCGGTCTGGGAGGACACTATTAAGGCGGCCGAAGGGGCGAACGATCCGGGCCGCTTCACGGCCTTCATCGGCTTCGAGTGGACCTCGGTCACCGCCGGAAACAACCTCCATCGCAACGTCATCTTCCGCGACAACGCGGACAAGGCCCTCCGCACCGAGCCTTACACCACGCAGAAGCCGCTCGGCAGCGACAACCCGCGCGATCTCTGGAAGTGGATGGCCGCTTACGAGGAGAAGACCGGCGGCAACGTGCTCGCGCTCGCCCACAATGGGAACCTGAGCAACGGGCGCATGTTCCCGATCATCGAGCCCTCCACGGGCAAGAAGATTGACCGCGAGTATGCCGAACAGAGCGCCAAGTGGGAGCACCTCTACGAAGCGACCCAGATCAAGGGCGACGGCGAGACGCATCCGTTCCTCTCGCCCAACGATGAGTTCGCCAACTTCGAGCGTTGGGACAAGGGCAACCTGGACCTGACCGCGCTCAAGAAACCTGAGATGCTCGAATTCGAGTATGCCCGTTCCGCGCTGAAGAACGGCCTCAAGCTGGAAAAGGAACTCGGCATCAATCCCTACAAGTTCGGCCTGGTCGGATCGACCGACTCGCACACCGCGCTCGCCGCCGTCGAAGAGGACAATTTCTTCGGCAAGACCACCTCGTCCGAACCCGGTCCGCAGCGCGCGACGCATCCCTTCGTCAAGACCAAGCTCGCCGCCTTCATGGGCTGGGAAACCAGCGCTTCCGGCTATGCGGCGGTGTGGGCGAAAGAGAACACCCGCGAGTCACTCTTCGACGCGATGGAGCGCCGCGAAACCTACGCCACCACCGGCCCGCGCATGGTCGTGCGCTTCTTCGGCGGCTTCGAGTTCGAGGCGGCGGATGCAAACAACCGGATGCCCGCGCAGCTCGGCTACACCAAGGGCGTCCCGATGGGTGGCGATTTGAGCAAAGCACCCGTCGGCAACGCGCCGACGTTCCTCGTCGCCGCCCTGAAAGACCCCATCGGCGCGAACCTCGACCGCTACCAGATCATCAAAGGCTGGGTGGACGCGAAAGGCGAAGTGCATGAGCAGGTTTATGACGTGGCGTGGTCCGGCGACCGCAAGCCCGGCGCGGACGGCAAGGTGCCTTCCGTCGGCAACACGGTGGACGTGCCCAACGCCACCTGGCTCAACACGATTGGCTCGCCGGAGTTGATCGCGGTGTGGCGCGACCCGGACTTCGACCCGGCGCAGAGTGCGTTCTACTACGGCCGCGTCATCGAGATCCCGACCCCGCGCTGGACGGCCTATGACGCCAAGCGGTTCGGCGTAAAGATGCCGTCGGAAGTCCCGATGGTTGTGACCGAGCGCGCCTATACCTCGCCCATTTGGTATAACCCGGGGAAGTGATTCGCTTGTGAAACACGCGGGCTGGCCGAGTGGGCGGCCCGCGACTTCACCCGCGAAAAGCAAACGATACCTATGCAACGAATCCTGAAAGAACCTTTGTTCCACTTCCTCCTGCTGGGGGCGGGGCTGTTCATCGCCTACGGCCTGATTTCCAAACCCGGCAGCAGCAGTGCGCCGGGGAAGATTGTCGTGACCGTGGGGCACGTCGAGCATCTGGTGGCTGGCTTTGCGAAGACCTGGCAGCGTCCGCCCACCGACGCAGAAATCAAGGGCCTGGTGGACGCTTGGGTGCGCGAGGAAATCGCGACGCGCGAATCCATCGCGCTGGGCCTGGACAAGGACGACACCGTCATCCGCCGCCGCTTGCGCCAAAAACTGGACTTCGTGTCCGAAGACATCGCCGCGCAAACCGAGCCGACCGACACCGACTTGAACGCGTATTTGAAAGCGCACCCCGAATCATTTCACGTCGAGCCACGGTTCACCTTCAGCCAAGTGTATCTCAATCCCACCCAGCACGGCGACAACCTCGCGCGCACTGCCGCGCAACTGCTGGCGCAATTGCAGCAGGCCGGCGGCAAGGCGGATGTCTCGGCGCTGGGCGATTCGTTTTTGCTCGAACGCGCGTTCCAATCCGCGCCGGCCGGCGAGATTGCGAAACAGTTCGGGGAAGAGTTTACGGGGAAGTTGGTCAAGCTCCCGTCCGGCCAATGGCAGGGGCCGATTGAATCCGGCTACGGCGTGCATCTGGTGTTCGTGAATGAACGCACGGAAGGCCGCGCGCCCGCACTGGCGGAGGTGCGCGACATCGTGCTTCGAGAGTGGACCAACGCCCGGCGGCTGGAAGAGAACGTGAAATTTTACCAGGAATTGTTGAAGCGTTACACGGTGACCATTGAGGGCGGGGCGCCGGTGAAGGGACCGAAGAAAGTGGCGGTGGTGAAATGAGAATGCTCGAAACATTGCCCCCCCCCCTGACCCCGGCCCTCTCCCCCAGCAGCGGCAGAATCACTCCCCCGTCGCAGGTGAATTCGGACGCGCGCAGTCCATCGTCCGTCCTCAAGCGAAGTCAAAAGCAGCAGCGATGACACGAGAAGATTCCAAACTTTCAAGCGGCGCGAATAAGCACTCCCTCTCCCCGGGGGAGTGGGCTGGGGTGAGGGCGAGCGTTTTCCTTCTGCTCACTTTTCTTTTTCTGTTGTTGGGTGGCTCCTCCGCCTTCGCACACGAGGTTCGCCCCGCGTATCTCGAACTGCGCCAGACCAGCCCCGACACTTACGCTGCGCTTTGGAAAGTGCCGGGACGCGGCGAAGATATGCGCCTCGGCCTCTACGTGGAACTCCCGGCGGGCTGCACAAACGTCACCGCGCCCCGTGCGACGATGGTCAACAACGCCTTCACCGAACGCTGGTCGGTGAAGTGTGCGGGCGGACTGACTGGCGGCACCATCCACATCGCCGGACTTTCGGCGACGATGACCGATGTGCTCGTGCGTCTGGAACGTCTAGACGGCACGACGCAAGTCACGCGCCTCACACCGTCCGCGCCGTCGTTGGTGGTGGAAGCCGCGCCGCGCGCGCTGGCGGTCGCCCGCACTTATCTGGTGCTCGGCGTTGCACACATTCTCGGCGGCATTGACCATCTGCTGTTCGTCCTCGCGCTGTTGATTCTGGTGAAAGGCACACGGCGGCTCATTGCGACCGTCACGGCGTTCACCCTCGCGCACAGCCTCACGCTCGCAGGCGCGACGCTCGGATTCGTGCATGTGCCCGGGCCGCCCGTCGAAGCGGCCATCGCGTTGAGCATTGTGTTTGTGGCATCGGAAATCATGCCCAGCCGGCAGGGCCGGGCCGGTCTGACAGAGAGATTTCCGTGGGTCGTTGCGTTCGCCTTCGGCTTGCTGCACGGCTTCGGCTTCGCCAGCGCGCTGAACGAAGTCGGCCTGCCGCAAGCGGCGATTCCCGTCGCGCTGCTCTGCTTCAACGTCGGCGTTGAGCTCGGACAACTTTTATTCATCGCGTCCGTCTTTGCCATCATTGGACTCGCGCGGCAAGTTACGCGGCGTATCGGGGTGTCGCAACCGGCGTGGGCGTGGCGCGTTGCTCCCTATGCCATCGGCAGCGTCGCGATGTTCTGGGTCATCCAACGCCTCGCCGCCTTTTGAAAATGATTAACCAAAGGAGCAACACAACTATGAAAATGAAAACTCCCCAACTCCTCGCCGCTGCGTTTTTTTGCGCGGCGGTCTCCGCCCCCGCATAACACATCCTCCTCACCGTTCTCTGCGGCTATCTGGCAGTGGTGTCCGCCCATGCGGCGGATGAGAAGCCGAACATCCCGAAGACCTCCGAGACGTGAGGAGCTAAAAGACGTCCTATGGACCAGCGGCCGTGATCGGTGATTTTCGAGAACTGCCGAAACATGCTTGCCAATTTGGAATCCGACGCCGCAATCTCGCTTCGAAACCTTCCCCGAATCACAATGACCGACCTTCTTGAAGCCGATGATCTCACCGCCGCATTGAAAAAATGCCCCGAGTGGGAGTATGAAAAAAAAGCACTCACCCGCACCGTTGAGTTCGAGGAATTCATGGATGCGATCGATTTTGTCAATGATCTCGCGGAAATCGCCGAAGAGGCCCAGCATCACCCGGACATTACGATCCGCCACACCAAGATCAGTTTGAAACTCACGACCCATGATGTCGGCGGAGTGACCGATCTGGACATCGCGCTGGCGCAACGGGTGGACAATCTGGTGGATTGAGCCGCAGGAATTTAGAATCAAGCAGGGTCGCCCGTCCGCGGGTGGCCCTGCTTTTTTCGTTCAGCGGGGAAGCATCAGCTCGTCGTCCTTGAAGCCGGTTAGGTTGCCGAGGCCCTTGAGCAGGCAGCGCAGGGTGAAGAACAGGAAGATCATGATCGGCACACCGATCACCGCGAATCCCCAGCCGGTGAGCTTGGCGATGATCGCGTTGTAAGTTTCCAGCGCGTCGATGGCTTGGGCATTGAAGCCGTGGAAAAACCATTGCGCGAGGACGAGGTTCAGCAGCGAGCTGAGAAAGAAGGAGGCGGCGAAAAGCTTGGTGGCCTTGTGAAGCAGGCGCTGGTAATCGGCCTGCGCGGAAAGCGCGGTGACGCGGTTCTCGATTTTCGGGATGTCGAAAATCGAATCGTTGTAGAGGAAGACGCGGATCAGGGGCGTGGCCGTGCGGTGGGAGAACAGGATCGCGACGCCGAGCACGAGCGGGATCAACGCCTCCTTGAGGCCGAAGAGCAGTCCGGCGTTGGGTTTCACGGTGCCGTTCTTGTTCCACAGATAGACGGTCAGGCCGCCTGAAAGCAGGACGGAAACCAAGCCGAGCGCCGAGAAGAAGTTGCCCTTGCGGGTCTTGAGGTAATACCAGGCTCCGTAGCCGAGCGGCAGCACCAGGGCGAGGATCATCGCCTTGAGCGGGCCGATGTGCCAGGGTCTGGCGATTTTCCCGAGTCTTTCCTGCAAGTCCGGATCCTTGCTGAGGTAGCTGAGGATCAGGACGGGAACAATCACGTTGACCAGGATGTTAGCTAGTGGGTGCTCCTTGGGTGTTTTTGGATCGGGCATGAAATGGGGTGGATTGAAGTCGTTTTTAATTGGAAGGAGATGGTGGTAATTGAAACTCGATGGATTGGTTCCGGGCAGACCTGGAGGTGGATGTTGTTGCGCTGGAGGACGCCGCCGGGGAGGTCGGACTGGTTGGTGCTGGCCTTCCCCTCGGCCCGGAGCCACTTGAGGGTGGTTTCCTTGTTTCCGAAGGCTTCGAGAAAGGCATGAGGGAAAATCTTCGGATCGAAGGGTTGTTCCGCGAGCCTCGCGACGGCTTCTTCGATTTCGACGGCGTTCATGGGTGAGTGACGGAGAGAAGGAAGCGGTTTGCCGGAACGGGGAAAATAAAAAAGCGAAGTCATTTCTGACTTCGCTTTTTGGGAAGGAAGAGGTGGACTGAAGTCTTGGACTACTTTTGGAATCAGACTTTGCCGAAAATGGTCTGACCGGTGGAGCGGAGGTCGTCGCACGCCTCTTTCATCCGCTCGCAGAGACTGAGCTCGCCCTTCTTCAAATACGAGCGCGGGTCGTAGTGTTTTTTGTCGCCGACCTCGCCGTCGATCTTGAGCACGCCCTCGATGTTCTGGCACATGTGGGTGACGATCGGGCGGGTGAACGCGTATTGCGTGTCCGTGTCGATGTTCATCTTGACGACGCCGTAGTCGAGGGTTTCGCGGAGGTCGCTCTCGGAAGTGCCGGAACCGCCGTGGAAAACGAGGTCCATTTCCGCAGCCGCGCCGTGTTTGTCCATGACCGCCTTTTGACCGTCGCGGAGGATGGTGGGCTTGAGTTTGACCGCGCCGGGCTTGTAGGCACCGTGGACGTTGCCGAAGGTGGCGGCGAACAGGAAGCGGCCGATGGGCTTGAGTGCTTCGTAAACCTCCACCATGTCTTCGGGCGTGGTGTAGAGTTTTTCAATCGGGAGACCCGAGGTGTCGTGGCCGTCTTCCTCACCACCGACGCAGCCGGCTTCGACTTCGAGGATGATGCCGAGATCGGCGCACTCCTTGAGCAGCTTTTTGGAAATTTCGAGGTTTTCCTCAAGCGGGACCACCGAGCCGTCGAACATGTGGGATTGGAACAGCGGGCCTTTGCCTTCGGCGATGCGCTTGCGGGAGGCTTCAAGCAGCGGCTTGAGGAAGCTATCGACCTTGGCGGGATGGCAGTGGTCGGTGTGGAGGGCGATGAGCACGTTGTGTTTTTCCGCGAGCAGGTGGCAGGCTTCGGCGAGCACGATGGCTCCGAAGGCGGCGTCTTTCACCGAGGTGCCGGATGCGAACTCGCCGCCACCGGTGGAAACCTGGATGATTCCGTCGGATTTCATTTCGGAAAACGCGCGCAGCGCACCGTTGATGGTGGGCAGCGAGGTGACGTTGATGGCGGGATAGGCGTAGCCGCCTTTCTGGGCGGCGTCCAACATGGCGCGGTATTGCGCGGGGGTAGCGATTGGCATGGCGGCTTTCCAGTAAACACGCCGCGGACCAAGGACAAGCGGGAATCGATCGGAAGCCCCGGATTTTGTTTGGCTTGCCAAGTGCTCTCCGGGTGGATTGTTTCCTGCTGAGCATGAGCGAACCGGAATCCATTGTCTGCAAACCGACGCCGTGGTTTCTGTTCCGGGCGCTGGTGATGTTGCTGATGTTCAGCGTGTTTGCCGTCTTGTTCTACCTCGACGGCTCGACGGGATACCGGAAAAAGAACGAGGTTTTTTACCTCTACAAGACCTTCGAAGCGGCAAACGGGGAGTTTTCCCGGATGAATCCGCACGGCAAGCTGACTTCCGCAGAGTGGAAAACGCACGCGGAAAAGCAATCCGTGCGCTTGCCCGAAGACCGCGCCTTGTTGCCATCCACGCTGGAATTGCCGATGCCGTGGCCGGAAATCCTCCACGATTACGATCAAATGAAGTCGTTGCAGTGGAACCTGCTGTGGCGCGAATATTCCAAACAACACGGACTGCCCGCAAAACCTTCGGATGAACCTTATGACGCCCGCAAAATCGGCGAACAATGGGTGGTTTTCTGGATTTGCCTCACGCTGGCGGCCGGGGCCGCCTTCATTCTGCTCCGCACCCTGCGCCGCTCGATTTCCGCGGATGCCGGGGCCGTCACCAACCAGCAGGGCCGCAGAATTCCATACGCCGACCTCAAGACCCTCGATCTCCGCAAATGGGAGACCAAGGGCCTTGCGTTCATCGATTATGACGGAGGCTCCGGTAAAGGCCGAATCCGCCTCGATGGACTCACCTACGGTGGTTTCAAAAAGGAAGACGACGAACCCGCCGAGCGCCTGATGCGGCTCATCCGCTCCCACTTTTCGGGTGAGCTCATCGAATACGCTCCACTGGTGGTCCCCGACCCTCCCGGCGGGGGCGATTCCGGAGCTTCCTGATCCGAAATTTACCGGTTCCCGGCTTTTCCTCCAGGGCGGTTGCCCGGAAATCAGCCATGGTCGATGTTCATTGGCGATTTAAGAAAATACTAGACATTGGCCTCCGTTTTGGCAGTTTCAGCCTGCCATGGAAACACTGATGACCAAATCCGCCCTCGTTGTCGACCACCTCGTCCTA
>CAMBPB010000085.1 GCA_945869465.1 Prosthecobacter debontii | reverse complement strand
CGATGAACTTGCCCATCTCGTCAACAATCTTCTTGTAACTTTCGACGAGCAGCGCGGCGGCGGCCTTGTCGTCAAGCGGGACGACGACGGCATGGAGGGGTTCGGTGGTGAGTTCGGTTGGTGTGGACATGGAGGTTGGGCTCTGGAGGAGGAAATCGGCCATCGCCACCGGTCTTCAGGACTGGCGGGCGAATGACGAGGCCGTTATAATCATGCCAGCCTTAGGTTCTTTCACCCATCCTGTCTTTTTTTCGTCTAATTTATTCAAGCCGCACCGAAGCCTCGTGCATTGCCGGTTGGGCGGTTCATCGGCGACTCCAAATCAGATGGGTTGACGACGCCTTTTGCGTGCCGCCGGAACGCCAGACGACCAACAGTAGCGTCAGAGTTGGTAACACATCAACTTGTCCTGCTCGCGCAGATAGAGCCGGCCACCGGAAACCACCGGATGGGACCACGATTCCCTCTCCTGAAACTTGGGCTTGAACGTTCCCTTCAGGCGAAACTCCTTCGGTGTTGCCTCCACCAGCGCCACCAGACCGTCCTGATAACGGAGAATCAAGTGACCGTCCACATAGGTGAACGCGGCCGAACCTTTGCCGGGGGCTTCCTCGGGACCCCACACCGGCTTGCCCGTCTTGATGTCGATACAGATCGGGTCGCCGCCATTTTGTTTGTGACCGCAATAAATATGGCCATCTACCAGAATCATGCCGCCGTGGTGGTTTTGCAGGACATCGGGTTTCAGGAAATAGACCTCTTCCGCCTTCACACCATCGCCATCCTTCACGAGTTTCACCAAGCCCGCGCCAGCACCGTAGGCGGTGGACGTGAACACGTGATCACCCGCGACTACCGGAGTGGAGATGTTCGCGGTGCTGTTCGTCGCGCGATCGTATCCCCACAGGAACTTGCCATCGGAGGCCCGCACCCCGATCACCCCGCGGCCGGTCATTTGCACATATTGTTTCACCCCGGCCGCCATCGAGATCACTGCGGACCCATAGCCGGCGCCATCCTTGCCCTTTTTTCCGAACTCCGGCATCGTGCTCTTCCAGATCTCGCGGCCGGTGTCCTTATCGAGCGCCACCATCATCGCCTCCGCTCCTCCGGGCGTGCAAATCGCCGCCTTGCCATCGATCAGGATGGATTCCGCATAACCCCATCCGGACATCATCCTGCCACCCCATTCCTCCTTGAAATTCTTCTTCCAAACCAATTTCCCCTCGGTCGTGAGACAGGCGATCATGCCGTTGGATGTCGTCACCCACAAGTGATCACCGACGACGGTAGGAGTGCAGCGGGCGCCCTCGTAGCCGTGTTTCGGCGCACCCTCCGTCAGTGCCGTCGCCCATAACACCTTGCCGTCCTTGGCGTTCACCGCGACCACGCCCTGGCCATCCTTCAAGTCGCCGGTGGTGTAGATTCGGTCGCCCACCACTGCGATTCCGGCGTAGCCGTTGCCCACGCCCTCACCCATCCAGAGCAATTCCGGCGCTTTTTGCTCCCAGCTCTTGATGACGCCGGTTTCAGTCGATTTTCCATCGCGGTCGGGCCCACGCCACTGCGGCCAATCCTTGGCGGCCGCGGGCGAACCCCCAATCGCACAACCTGCCAACAAAACCATCACGGCCCACTTGAAACGACGCACTATTTTCATGTTTTTTGAAGTTTGAATCCGTTGCCGAATCGCTCTGCAAGTTTTTGCATTTCACTTGGTTCCATGGCGAGACGAATTATTGTTTTTCAATCCGAATGCGTGAGGACGATGAGCGCGAAGCAAGCTTGGAAGTCAGGCCCCAGCCAAAGCCCGACGGTCAGCGGACGATCATTTTGCAAGAGCTCTCACGCCGGGGACCGCCCGCGACTTGTGTTCGGGCTTGCCAATGGCGGCCCTCCGAGGCGACTTTTGAGGCGGTACGAACCAATCGACGAGACGCAATTTTCTCCGCAACGGCAGCGCATACTTGGGCATGGCGAGCCCTGCCATTTCCGCGGAGGAAGCTGTCCCTGGTGACTCACGCTTTCACGTATTCCTCAGACGCAAGTGATGCCCGCCGGTCGCGGCATCCCGACTTCCGCTTTGGCTAATCCAACTTCACAAGCAACGGCGATTTCAGGCGTCGGGCGAGATCGCGCACGTGGGACTCCCACGCCTTGGGATCCGGAAAATCGCCGCTCTGGTTCCAACCCGCGCCGATGTAATACAGGAAGGGTTTCCCCGGCTCCGCCGTTCCGAGTATTAGATTGCGGGTGTGTCAGGTTACGGCAAATCCAGCCGCTTCAAACGATCTTCAACCGCGCCATGTCCTGAGAGTCGATGAGACCGACGGGCCTCCCGCTATCGGATAGAACAATGATGTCATCAATCCGGTTTTGTCCGAGAGTGCGCAGGACCTCGACGGCGAGCGCGTCCTCCCGCACGGTGATCGGCTGGCGGGTCATGAGTGAAGCCACCGGTTTCCCGCCGAGAAGCGGATCGATCCGGAAACAGCGTGCGAAGTCGCCATGGGTGAAAATACCGGCCAGCCCCCCTTCCCCATCGAGGATCAGACAGGCCCCGGCGCGGACCCGGTTCATGGCGTCGAGTGCGGCGGCCACATTGGCATCGTCCGGCACTGTGGGCAGCGCGACATCCGACCGCATGATGTCCGAAACCCGGGTGAGCAAGGCCCGTCCCAGCGATCCGCCGGGATGGAAACGCGCGAAGTCCTCCTCGGTGAATCCGCGCGCCTCTAGCAAAACCATCGCCAGTGCGTCTCCCATGACCAACATGGCCGTGGACGAAGTCGTCGGCGCGAGATTGAGCGGGCAGGCCTCCCGCTCGATCGAGGTGTCGAGTGTGACCTCGCTGAGGCGGGCCAGCGTCGAACCGGGCTTGCCGGTGAAAGCGATCACCTTCACGTCGAACCGCTTGATGAACGGCATGAGATCGAGCAATTCGCGGGTTTCCCCGGAGTAGGAGAGCGCCAGCACCGCATCGCCATCGGAAAGCAGGCCGAGGTCGCCGTGAAGCGCGTTCTGCGAGTCGAGCACGACGGCGGTGCCACCGGTGGAATTGAACGTGGCGGCGATCTTGTGGCCGATGTTTCCGGATTTGCCCACCCCGACGACGACGATCTTGCCGCGGTGATCGAGAGTGTGATGGAGGATTTCCACCGCTTCGACGAACGCCCCGTCGAGTCGGTCGGAGATGCGGCGGAGACCTTCAATTTCGGTTTCTATCACGAAGCGCGCCTTGGCCAAATAATGCATTCGCTATCAAAAACCCGGGCAATCCGCTTGGCAAGCGCAGAGGCAGTCACTGGCCACCGAGTCGCGAACCGGCGTTTCCCCTCGCCATCCGCCGCAGGATCGGGCAATCTCCTCGACATGAAGACCCTGATTGCCGCTTTGCTTGCCGGCATGCTGCCGTGGAATATCGTCCGCGCCACCACCGTCATGGTGGTTCCGGTGTTCGAACCCTTGAGCCTGCATGGAACGGACGGCGATGAGGCAGTTTCTGACATCGGCGAAGCGTTGCAGGCATGTGTGATGGCGCGTCCGATGGCCATGACGGGGGCTTTTCCCGAAGTGCTGGTGGACGCAATCCGCAGCCCGCATTTGATCCCGACGAATCATCCGAACTACAAGATCCAGGAAGCCAACTTGCTGGTGCTTTGCAACATCGGGATCTCTGGTGAAATGACTTCCGAAGGCCTGACAGCGCGGCTGGATGTCGCGCAACTCACTATTCCGCCGGATGTCGATCTCACATCCCGTCAAATCCTGAAACTCGCGATTGTGGCGCTGCGCAAAACCCTGGAGGAATACCAGCGGCCACAAACCCAGCCGCTCGCCGTCACCCTGGTCATCGAAGGGGCGGACGAATCGAAAGCCGGGCTGCGCGAGCTCGCAGCCAGATTCGTCATCGGTGCGCCCCCTGCGGAAAATTGAATCCGTGATTTCCCTTTTCAACCCGGGGGCAAATCCCCTTTGATCTGCCAGTCCCCATCCAGCATGACTCCACGTCCCCGAGATCCCCGTCCCTTCAAACGCGCCATTCTAAAACTCAGCGGCGAAGCCCTCCGCGGAGCCGACTCCCGGGACAACATCTCGCCCGAAATCGTCGATCGCATCGCCTTGGAAATCCGCGAAGCCGTGGATTCCGGCCTGCAACTCGGCATCGTCGTCGGCGGCGGCAATTTCTGGCGCGGTGCCAGCGCGTCGGCCCGCGGCATGGACCGCGCCACCGCGGACTATGTGGGCATGCTTGCCACGGTGATGAATGCCCTCGCGCTCGAAGGCTCGCTCGAACACCACGGCGTCAAATGTGTCGTGCAATCGGCCATCGAAATGAAAAATGTTGCGGAAACCTTCATCCGCCGCCGCGCCGAACGCCAACTCGACGACGGCAAGGTGGTGATTTTTGCCGCCGGCACCGGCAATCCGTTTTTCTCGACCGACACCACCGCCGCCTTGCGCGCCAGCGAAATGGGGGCCGATGTCATTCTCAAAGCGACCCAGGTGGACGGAGTTTATGATTCCGATCCCCGCAAAAACCCGGATGCCGTGCGCTATGAAAACGTCACCTTCCATGAGTGCATTTCCAAGCGGCTCAACGTGATGGACACCACCGCCTTCAGCCTGTGCATGGACAATCACATCCCGATCATCATCTTCGATCTCGCCCCTAGCGGCAATCTCTCCCACGCCCTGCGCGGCCAGCCCATCGGCACCCTCGTGCACGGCGAGTGATCCGAATTGGAAGTTTATCATTTAAAATTTAACATTTAAAATTCAACATTCTTATGGACCCGGACGAAGCCATCCTTGAAGTCGAAGAAGCGATGATCAAATGCGTCGATTACCTCAATCACGAGTTCACCGGCGTGCGCACCGGCAAGGCCAGCCCGGCCCTCATCGAGAACCTCGACGTGCACGTGCAGGCCTACGGCGGTGTCAGCAAGCTCAAGAGCATCGCCGTCATCAGCTCGCCGGAGCCGCGCATGTTGATGGTCCAGCCCTTCGACCCAGCCACCACCCGCGACATCGAACGCGCGATCCGCGAGTGCAAACTCGGCCTCAACCCCGCCGCCGCCGACCGCTCGATCCGCGTGCCAATCCCGGAACTCTCCGAGGAACGCCGCCGAGACATGGTCAAGCTCATCAAACAACTCGCCGAGGAAGCCAAGGTCCGCCTCCGCGCCACCCGCAAGGAAGGCATGGACAACGCCAAGAAAATGAAGTCCGGCAACTTCATCACCGAAGACGGCCAGAAAGACTTCGAAGAGGAGGTGCAAAGCCTCACTAACAAATACACCAAAAAGGTCGAGGAACTCGCCGTCGCCAAAGAAGCGGATCTGATGAAAGTGTGAGCGTGCCGGCGATCACCGGCCGCCGTGCCACTTCGGACTTGGGGTCAATGCCTTCAAGGATTCGTGCTCAGACGCGGCCGGAGAACTGGGTCCCCCTCACTGGGGCTCAGCGTTCCCGGGGAATGTCCATGATCACGCGATTTTCACCCGGGTTCCCACCGGCAGGTCCAACGGCTTTCCGGTGGCTTTGACAAAGGTCTGGGTGCCGTCGAGAAAAACCTCGTAGATGCCACCCTCACCGCTGACGAGCACCTTCTGCCCGGCGGCGAGCGCCTGCCAATACGCCCCTCCCGATGGAACCGTGAGTCGAAAGGATGTGAAGGCTCGTCACTATTCAAGCAATTCCCTTCCGCAGATCCCTCAAGCTCCACAACACACAGTTTGCTGGTGCAGCTTCGCCCTTGAGCTTCCTCGCTCCATCCTTGCGTTTTGGCCCAAAGCGATCCCTTGCACTCGCAAACGCATCGTTCACAAAATTCTCACTGCCGATCACCGCTCCAGCCGTGAAATAGCGAATCCGGCAGCGCAACATCTTCGCCATTCCCAGATCCTTCAAAACCGTTTCGTTGTCACCGCTTTCCAGTATCTCCGCCGTGTTCTTGGTGATCTGGCCGAGGCCTTTTGCGGCCTGTGACATCTCCGCGCGCCCCGGTTTCCTGCCGAGTGCAAGCCCCATCAAGCGCCGATACAACCGGGAAACCTCCTCCCATTTCCCCGCCTCATATCCCACGCCCTGATCGCAGAAATACGCCCTAACCAATCCCTCCCGCGCCTTTTTGCCATTTCCCGTCTTTCCGCCGCCCACGGCTTCGCCATAGCTGTTCCACCGATAGTCCCCCGGATCCCTTACCATCCCGGCGCGCACCGGGTTCAAGTCGATGTAGGCGGAAATCGTCCGCGCCGCCACGCCGTCTTCCACGATCACGCTCTTGAATCGGTCCTCCCACAACGTTCCCGAGCGCGAATGCGCGCGGTTGAACCACTGGGTAAAGCGTTGCAGCAGTCCCTTCATGAACTCGCCCAAATCCTGCATGCGGTAGGTGAAACGCTGGTGGATTGCGTCCACCGCTTCACCCATGCCACCTTCGCTCGTGTCAACCGCCGTCCTGGCGTCCACCAGTTCCTTCGCCACACCGGCCACGAAAGCCTCGCCGTAAATCGCCGACAAGCGCTGCAGCAGTTCCTCATCCGAAAGCCCACCTTCCGCCATCGGAAGAACCTCCAGTAAAAGATGGAAGTGGTTGTCCATCAGGCAGTAGGAAATCGCCCGACACCCCGTGAAATTCTCCTGCATGCGCATCAAGGTCCGGAATTTCTCCTTTTCTTCCGTCCCCAGCACAAAGCGCCGATCCACCACCCGCGAATGCACGTGGTATAGCACCGGTTTCCCCGCAGCCTTGCGCCACTCCGCCAACCATCGCGCCTTTCTCATGGGGGAGAACTACCGGGGCTGGGGAAAAATGTCACGCAGAAAACTGATAAATGGCCCGTCCCTCTGTCATGCCTCTGTCATGCTCGGAGGGAGACGCTCCGGCAACGGCCTGCGGCGAGACGTCACAGCCACTTTCTGCTGAATGACTGCTTCAATTTACGTCTTGCGAGATTCCGATTTACCGTGTATCTGGATTCCATGAAAACAACAATTGATATTCCTGATACAGCTTTGGCGGATGCCATACGCTTCACCGGCGCGAAGACGAAGCGCGAGGCGGTGGTGAAGGCCTTGGAGAGTTACAACCGTCAGCACCGGGTTCAGGATCTGGTGGCGAGCTTCGGCACACTGGATTTCGCGAGCAATGACCAGATCGAGGCAGGTGACCTTGAGGCTATCGCATTGAGAGAAGCCGCAGACCGTGAATCGTGAGCACCACGATTCTCATCGACAGTTCGGTTTGGGTGGAAGTTTCCCGCAAGACCGGGGACGAATCGTTGCAGGCGGAGCTGGCAGCGTTGTTGCGTGCCGGACGCACGGCGATGACATGGCCGGTATGGGTGGAACTCCACCAGGGAGCCAAAGGAAAACGTGAAGAGGAAAACCTGAAGGGCTGGCGGGAAGTGAGCCACTGGCTTGATTTCGATGACGCTTGCTGGGTCGAGGCTGCAAAGATCGCACGAGCTTGCTTGCAGGCCGGAGTCAACGTGCCTTTCGGCGATGTGCTGGTTTTCGCCTGCGCGACACGCCACGGGGTGGAATTGCTCGAACGGGATCGTCATTTCGGGATGATCGCCAGAGTAAATTTAAAGTATCAGACAAATAAATAGGTTGGGTTGTTGGGTTTCGCATCCCCGTTGTTTGTCTGAGCAACGCTGTATCCGAACCTGATAGCGATTTCCACAAGTAACGTCCGTTTGCCAAGCTTACCCTCATGTTCATGCGCCCGCCCGCCCTTGTTCTTTTCCTCGCCACCGCGACGCTCGCCATAGCCGATCTTGACCCCACCAAGCTCGCGGTGGCTGGCGACAACGCCCCGGCCATCCGCGCCTTTGCTGCGGAGGCGACCAGGGAGTTCGGCGATCCCGGTGCCAAAGCCGCCGCTTTCCTCGTCGCCGGAATGCCCGCCCCGGACCTGCGCGCTCTCACCAAGGATTTCCTGCTGGAAAACCTGCGGCTTGCCATCCGCACGCGCGGATCGTTTCCGTGGGCCAAACCGGTGCCCGACGAGCTGTTTCTTGACTTCGTGCTGCCCTACGCGCAACTCGATGAATCCCGCGACCCGTGGCGGACGAAGTTCCACGAGAGCTGCGGCGAGATCGTCAAGGATTGCAAGACCGCCACCGAAGCCGCACAGGCGATCAATCGCACTCTTTTCAAGCAGCTTGGCGTGAAATACAGCACCAAGCGCAAACGCGCCAATCAAAGTCCGCGGGAATCCATCGAGCAGGGCGTGGCGAGTTGCACGGGCCTGTCCATCATCCTGGCCAACGCCTGCCGCAGCGTCGGCATCCCGGCTCGCCTCGCCGGCACCGCCATGTGGACCAACAAAAACGGCAACCACACGTGGGTGGAAATCTGGGACGGAGAGTGGCACTTCACCGGTTCCGCCGAGCCATCCCCGGAAGGCCTCGACCACGGCTGGTTCAAGAGTGACGCCGGAAAAGCCGTGGTCGATCACCCGACCTACGCGATTTGGGCCAATCGCTGGTCCGCTTCCGAAAACCACTTTCCTTTGGTCTGGAATCCTTCCGATCGCTCGGTCCCGGCCGTCAACGTCACCGACCGTTACACCGGCGGCGCCAAAAACCGCGCGCCCGATCCCGGCGTGGACCCTGTGCTCGCCACGGTGCATCTGCGGGTGATGGATGACGCCGGCCAGCGGGTGGCCGCCCGCGTCGAATTGTTGGAAACGAACGGAAAGTTTCTCGAGTCGGGCATGACCCAGGACGGCGGCGCCGACCTCAACGACATGCCCGCTCTCGGCCTCCAACCCGCCACCGCCCATCTCCTGCGGGTGGTGCGCGGCGATCAGACCCGCGATTTTCCCGTTGCCGCCATGAATGCCGGCGATCACACCATCGATCTCATCTGGTCCAAGGGCCAGGCAGTGGATGAAAGCCCGGGCCTGCGCTCGCTGCGCAAATGGTTGTTGTCGCAAGCCAACGGAAACCCGCCGACCTCCATCCCCCCGGCCGCACTCACCAAAGCGGATGCCGCTTCCGCCAGCGATTTGATTTGGGGCCAATGGCGCGCCCAACAGGCACCGGCCCGCG
The DNA here is from genome assembly GCA_945869465.1 of Prosthecobacter debontii. GTDB lineage: Bacteria > Verrucomicrobiota > Verrucomicrobiia > Verrucomicrobiales > Akkermansiaceae > Luteolibacter. The sequence continues at coordinate 6,229 of CAMBPB010000085.1, read as the reverse complement.
CGGCCGAAATGAAGGCTGACGTGATCACCCTCGGCGACAAGAAGATGCGCCTCCTGGCCCGCGTCTTCGGCAAACCGCCGGCCGATGGCCGCAGCCTCTGGATTTCCCTGCACGGCGGCGGCGGCGCGCCCGCCCAAGTCAACGACCAGCAATGGCAGAACCAAATCCGCCTCTACGAACCCCCGGAGGGCCTTTACATCGCCCCCCGCGGCCCCACCAACACCTGGAACCTCTGGCATGAAGGCCATATCGACGACTTTTTCGCTCGTCTGATAGAAAACTGCGTGCTGCTGGCCGGCGTCGATTCCAACAGGATCTATCTGATGGGATACTCGGCCGGCGGCGACGGCGTCTATCAAATCGCGCCGCGCATGGCCGACCGCTTTGCCGCCGCCTCGATGATGGCCGGCCACCCCGGCAACGCCTCGCCGCTCAGCCTGCGCAACCTGCCGTTCGCGATTTTCGCCGGCGAGAACGATGCCGCCTACAATCGCAACAAGATCGCCGCCGAATGGGGCGGCAAACTCGACGTGCTGGCCCGTGAGGATCCCGGCGGCTACCCGCACCGCCTCAACGTCTATCCGGGCCTCGGTCATTGGATGGACCGCAAGGACGCCGAAGCCGTGCCGTGGATGGCTAAACTCACCCGCGACCCGTGGCCGAAAAAAGTCGTCTGGCACCAATCCCCCCGCCTTCACAACCGGTTTTACTGGCTCTCCCTGCCCGAGGGCGTCGCCAAGGCGAATACCATCGTCCGCGCCAGCGTCGCAAACAACCACATCACCATTGACGCGCCGGAGGTTCCGCGGCTCGTCCTGCGCCTCCATGACCGCCTCGTCGATTTGGACCAGTCGCTCAAAGTGACGCTCAACGGCAAGGCCGTCTTTGAAGGCAAGGTTACCCGGCAGGCTGACGCGATCCTCAAGTCGCTCCAACAACGCTCCGACCCAAACGGAGCCGCCACCGCGCTGCTGGAAGTGGGAATGACCAATGAAAAATGACGGCCGGCGAAGCCAATACGCCCTAACATGTTAAACCGCGAGGCCCCATTCTCGACGCGGGATGCTTGGCGGAGGCACAAAAACCGCCCACACCCGCGCCAAAGATCCACCGCAGGGCCGGACCCTCGCCCGCCCCAGACCGGAGTGAAATCCTGGTGGACTTTGTTAGGAGCGCGGTGGTTGCTTCACAATTCCGAATACTTCAGATTGTTGCCGCGGGATTTCGCCACCGGATAGCGCTCCTCGTTGCGGGCGATCTTGTCGGCCATCACGTCGCCCAGTTTGAACCCGAGATTGTCCGCGAACTCGAATAACAGAATCGCGACATCGGCGATTTCCGAGGCGATTTCGTCGCGGTTTTTCCGCACCCGCTGCTCGATCTGTTCTTCCTGTTGCCAGACGAAGTGCTGCATCAGCTCGCCGGCCTCGGCGGCGATGGCCACGGCCAGGTCCTTGGGGTTGTGATACTGCCGCCATTCCCGCGCATCGACGAAGGTCTGGATGCGGGCGGTCAGCGAGGAAATCGAATCGTTCATAAGAGGATACTGGACGGAATGAGGACGGCGAGAAGGAATTAATAAGGAGTAGGGCCGTCTCGTCCCGACTGGAAGAGAGAACCGGCGACCATTGCCCCTTATCAAAAAAAACCGCCTGCGCTTGGAGCACAGGCGGTTGGTTGAATTCAATGACAGGATTCCACTTATTCAGCCGCTTCGTCAGCCGTGGCTGCTTTGTTTTTGGCGGCGTTCTTGGCGGGTTTCGCTTCGGTGGTTTCTTCCGCCGCCACTTCGACCACCGCTTCCGCGGCAGCCTCGTCGCTAGTCACAACGCGGTCCACCCACTCGATGATGGCCATCGGGGCGGAGTCGCTCATGCGGACGCCGAGCTTGGTGATCCGGCAGTAACCGCCTTGACGGTCCTTCGAGGCGGGTGCCACTTCGGAGAACAGCTTCTTGACGATGTCCTTCTGGTGAAGGAAGGCAATGGCCAGACGGCGGGAATGGAGATCGTCGCGCTTGGCGAGGGTCACCAGTTTTTCCGCCACCGGGCGCAGGGCCTTGGCCTTGCCGAGGGTGGTCTTGATGCGGCCATGATCGATCAGGCTGCACACCAGGTTGGAGAGCAACGCCTTGCGGTGCGAGGCGGTGCGTTTGAGTTTTGCGGTTTTGCTGCGATGTCTCATCGGGTGCTTCTGGTTCTAAAGAGGTTGGTTAGTCGTCGAGGTTTTGGGCGATCAGATCGGCGAGGCCGACCGGAGCTTCATCTTCCGCACCTAGGCGCGGTCCGCGGGAGGCGGCGGCAGGTCCGGAGAGCAGCGAGGTTTCGAAGCTCATGCCAAGGCCGAGGCCAAGCTCGACGAGCTTGTCCTTGATCTCGTTGAGCGACTTCTTGCCGAAGTTGCGGTATTTGAGCATCTCCGCCTCGGACTTCATCGCGAGTTGGCCCACGGTGGTGATGTTCGCGTTGTTGAGGCAGTTGGCGGCACGCACCGAGAGCTCGATTTCGTTGACCGACATGTTGAGCAACTTCTTGAGCTGGGCGTTCTCCTCGCTGGATTCGGCCGGTGCTTCTTCGAAGTTCACCGCGTTTTCATCGTAGTTGACGAACACGTCGAGGTGGTGGCGAAGAATCGAGGAAGCCTGCAACAGCGCGTCCTGCGGCGTGATGCGCCCGTCGGTCCAGATGTCGAGCACCAGTTTGTCGTAGTCGGTCATTTGGCCGACCCGGGTGGTTTCCACCGAATACTTGACCCGGGTGACCGGGGAGAAAATCGAATCGATGGCGATGACGCCGATCGGTTGGTCCTTGCGCTTGTTTTCATCGCCAGTGGAAAACCCACGGCCGACACGGACCTCGAACTCACAATCGAACTTCACCTTCTTGTCGAGGGTGCAGATGACCTGATCCTTGTTCACCACGTCGTAGATATGATCAACGACGATATCGTTGGCGGTGATCACGCCTTCCTTCTCCACTTTGATGGTGAGGATGCGCGGTTCCTTCTCGTTGTGGCTGAATTTCACCTTCTTCAGGTTGAGCACGATGTCCGTGACATCCTCCACCACGCCGGGGAGGCTAGAGAATTCGTGTTGGACGCCGGAAATCCGGACCGAAGTGATGGACGCGCCTTCCAGTGAGGAAAGAAGCACCCGGCGGAGCGAGTTGCCGATCGTGTGGCCATATCCGCGCTCGAAGGGCTCGGCGGAGAATTGGGCGTAGGTATCGGTGGCGGTATCCTCGTTGCGAACGAGGCGGTTTGGGAGCTCGAAACGAGCGAGTTTGACTGCTGACATTGGTTATCTTGGAATGCCGGGTTACCCTCCAACGGGCGGAAACGTCCCCATGAATGAGACGAAGCGGAGGACCGACGGCGTGTGAAATGGCCCGCGGAGGGCGACTAAATGACGGGGCGAGGTGCCTTGCAAACCCTTTTTTGGCCTTTTTTGGACAAAACTAGGATCATTTCGGCACTCAACCCGTAAAAATGACTGGATCCTCTAGCAGTCAACGCGTAGTTTTCCCGCGTACTCAACCACCAACCCCTATGAAATCGAAAAAAAATCTGACCCGATTCACCTACGAAAGCGCAGCTTTTGAAGGATGGCGTCTCTGTATCAGCAGGGCCGGTACGACCTTTACCCGCTATTTCCCCGACAAGAAACTCGGCGGCGGCAAGAAGTCACTCGCCGCGGCTGAGAAGACCTTAGCGGAGCTGAAAACGCTGCTCGAAGGATCGAAGCGCGTGGACAAAAAACTGAGCCCCGCCACCATCAAGAAGGCGGAAAAGCTGCTGCTCGAAGCCGTTTGATCCAGATGGCCGAGGATTTCCTTCACCATCAGCCCCCCGGCCATGTCGGGATTAGCAAATGACTGAAGCCAACGCGTCAGTCATTTTTTGGTTTCGCCGCGATCTCAGAATCGCGGATAACGTGGCACTTGTCCGCGCGGCAGGACAAGGTCTGCCCGTTATTCCGGTGTATCTAATGAGCGGATGGAAACATTCGCACGCATGGACCGGACCGAACCGTCAGCATTTCCTCTGTGGCTGCCTGGCGTCGCTCGCGCGGAATTTGGAAACCCTCGGCGGCTGCCTGATTGTCCGTCAGGGGGATCCCGTCGCGGAATTCCGGAGAATCATCCGTGAGACTGGAGCCGTGGCGCTGTATTTTAACACAGACCCCGATCCCTTCGGCAAACTCGTCGAATCGCGGGTGCGTGAAATGTGCGCCGGGCTCGGCATCGCCTGCCACGCCCATGACGACGTCTCGCTTCACCGGCCGGACGAGGTGCTGACCCAGGCCGGTCAGCCATATCGGGTTTACACCCCTTTCAGCCGGAATTGGCTGGCAATACCAAAACCCAAACCCGTCGGCAAGCCCGCCCCCCTTCGCACACCTAAAACGGTGGCCTCCCTGCCCATTCCGACGGTGGAAGCCTGGGGCCTGCACATCCCACAACCCCGGATGCCTGAACCCGGTGAACGGGCGGCCCGCGAACGGCTGAAACGCGCGGTTGCCGGAAAAATCCAGGCTTACGCGACGAACCGGGACTTTCCCGCCGCAGACGGCACTTCCCGGATCTCCCAGGACCTGCGGTTCGGGCTGGTCTCGATTCGCACGGTTTTCGCGGAGGCCATGAAAGCCCGCGCCACCGCCAATCCCGCCGGACGCGCCGGCATCGATATCTTCATCAAGGAGTTGGCGTGGCGGGAGTTCTATTTCGCAATTCTCCATCATTTTCCCAACGTGCTTGACGAGGAATTCAACGCCGATTGGCGCGGACTTCCATGGGATGCACCCGGCCCCGGGTTCGACGCCTGGAAACAAGGCCGGACGGGATTTCCCATCGTCGATGCCGGCATGCGCGAGCTGCTGGCCACCGGATTCATGCACAACCGGGTCCGGATGATCACCGCGATGTTTCTCACCAAGGACCTGCACATCGACTGGAAACAGGGCGAATCCCACTTCATGCAGCACCTCATCGATGGCGAAATTGCCTCGAACAACGGCGGCTGGCAGTGGTCCGCCGGCACCGGAGCGGACGCGGCCCCCTATTTCCGGATCCAAAACCCGTGGTCACAGACTGCCCGATACGATGCGGCCGGTGTCTATATTAAACGCTGGGTGCCCGAACTCGCGGACGTCCATCCAGCGCGGTTCATGGAGCCGCCGAAAGACGGTATGCCCCTAGCCACAGGATATCCCCTGCCCTGCCTCGATCACAGAACGGAACGCGAACGAACCTTAGCGATCTTCAAACGTCATCGCCAAACATCGCCCCGCTGAGGACGGGACGGGCGGCTTGTTCACCAGCGGTTTTCAGCGCTTGTGATTTGGCGCCGGTAGCCTAGAAAAGCGTCGCGAAAGAATCGCCCGCCGCGCCTCGTTTCAGAGGCCCGGCAGCCGTTCTGCCCCCAACTCCCACCAACCACCGATGAAACCGCTCCCGATCCTCCTGGCCATGGCTGCCAGCGCCAGCTTCCTCCACGCCGCCGAAAAGTCCCTTTTCAATGGCAAAGACCTCACCGGATGGAAAGGCCAGCCGGAGTTCTGGAGCGTCAAGGACGGTGCAATCACCGGACAGTCCACCAAGGAAGTGCCGGTGAAGGAAAACACCTTCCTCATCTGGGAAGGCGAGGCCGGCGACTTCGAACTTCACCTGAAATACAAGATCCTCGACGCCAACGGCAAGGCCGAGGGCGGCGGCAACTCAGGCATCCAATACCGCAGCAAGGTGGTGAAACCCGAATACTCGGTCGTCGCCGGCTATCAGGCGGACTTCGAAATCGGCAAATCCTACAGCGGCATCCTCTATGAGGAAAAGGGCCGCGGCATCCTCGCCCAGCGCGGCCAGAAAGTGGTCATCAAGGAAGGTGCCAAACCCGCGGTCACCGGCGAGGTCGGCAAATCCGATGAGATCCAGGCCGGCATCAAACCGGGCGATTGGAACGAATACGTCATCATCGCCAAAGGCGGACACCTCCAGCATTTCATCAATGGCAAACAAGCCGTCGATGTCACCGACGAAACCGCCGTCGGTGCCAAAACCGGCGTCATTGCCTTCCAACTCCACGCCGGCCCGCCGATGACCGTCCAGTTCAAGGACATCGTGCTCAAGACCGACAAGTGATCGGCCTCAGCGCGAGGCGGAAATCCCCCCCCAACAACCTCACCCCTCCTTCTCATGGGCCGGCGGGCCGGTCTCGCAACGCATCAGGTCGGCGA
>CAMBPB010000084.1 GCA_945869465.1 Prosthecobacter debontii | reverse complement strand
TGGCGGTTGAGTGTGGCGGCGAATTCACGGGTCGCGCGATCGGTTGCGGGTGAGAATGCCGACGGGCGGGTGAGGTTGCGCAGTGGACTCGAGGTATTGAAGTCGATGCCTTGGAATGCGGCGGGGAGGAAACCGGAACCCCAGAAATTGCCTGCTGACTGGGGCGCGCCGCGGGGGTCGGGGATGGCGACGTAGGCGGGCAGCGTGTCATTTTCGCTGCCCATGGCAAAGGTGGTCCAGGCTCCCATGCTGGGAAAGCCGTCCAGGGTGCTGCCGCTGGTTAGAAAATTTTCACCGGGGCCATGGGTGTTGGTCTTGCCGGTGAGCGAATGGATGAAACACATCTCGTCCGCCAGCGCGCCGAGATGTGGCACCAGATCTGAGATCATTTTCCCGGATTTCCCCCGCGGCCGGAATTTCCATGGACTGCGGGTGAGGTTTCCCTGCTCGCCCTGGAAGGTGATGATTTGGTCGCCACCGGGTAACGACTCGCCGTGGTGCTTGATCAGGCTTGGTTTGTAATCGAAGGTATCGATCTGGCTGACGGCTCCGGAGCAAAAGATCATCAGCACGCGCTTCGCTTTCGGCGCGAAGTGGGGCGGTCGGGCGGCGTTCGGATTCGCAGCTTGCAGGGCTGGGCGGATGGGTCTTGAGGCACCGAGGAGATGATCCCTGCCGAGCAGCTGCGCCAGAGCGATTCCGCCGAGGCCGGTGGCGGTCTGTGACAGGAAGCCGCGGCGGTTGAGATATGGGTGCATCTGCTAGAATATAAATAGGAACTCGCTGGTGTTGTAAAGCGCCCGGGAAAACGAAACCAGGCCGTGATCCTCGATCATGGTGAGCGATGCAGCGAGGTCCTGCGGATCCGGGGCGCGACCGTAAGCGAGCTGGAATGCCAGTTCGATTGAGGCTCGTGCATTTCCGCCCGTCTCCTTTTCCAGCCGCTCCGCCAGGAGGCCTGCCAGCTGGATGACGAAGCTGCTGTTGAAGAGGTTCAACGCCTGCAGGGGCGTATTCGAGCGGTTGCGCCTGGGCGTCACCGAGCTTCCGTCCGGGCAGTCGAATGAGGTGAAAACGCTGTCCGAGGTTTGGCGGATCCGGAACTGATAGACCATCCGCCGATATTCCGCGGGGGTGAAGATTTGCTTGGGAAAGTAGTGCATCACATTTTCCTCCACCACATCCATCAGATAGAAGCCGGGGCCGCCCATGCGCGAATCCAGGGCTCCGGAGACTGCGAGGATCGAGTCACGGATCGCTTCCGCCTCCATTCGGCGCGGCGTGTAGCGCCACAGGAACCGCCCGCCGGCATCCGCCGCCACAGCGTCCGCGCGCGGCGTGGACGCCTGCCGGAAAGTCGCGGAAAGCAGGATCTTGCGCTGCAATTGCTTGATCGACCAGCCGCCGCTGACGAGTTCGTGCGCCAACCAGTCGAGCAGCTCGGGGTGGGTCGGCGGGCTGCCATTGGCACCGAAGTCATCCGGCGTGGCGACGATGCCGGACCCGAAGGTGTAGTGCCAGATGCGGTTTGCCATCACGCGGGCGACGAGCGGGTTTTGCGGGTTTGCCAGCCACTCTGCGAGGCTCATGCGGCGCTGCGCTTCAGGAGCGTCAAATCCCAAGCGCAGGGTGCCGATCACGCTCAGGGCATCCGGTGCCACCGCCTCGCGTTTTTGCAGCGGCTCTCCGCGGTACAGGCGGTGGGTTGGCCCGGGTTGCGAGAAAACCCCGGCCCATCCCACCGGCACTACTTGCAACTCCCCGATGCGTTGTCTGACGGTTTTCAGTTTTTCCAACACTCCGCGCGCTGCGGCAGCGTCCGGCTCATTAAGGCCTGTTAGATAAGCGTATGGATCCGCTTTTTCATCATAAGGTTGGCGATCCGCGGAGCTGGCGATGGGCGTCCATTGATCCTCCGAGGTGGCCGCCTCGATGCGGTAGATGGTTGGCAGGCGGTCGCTGTGTCCGCCGTTGCGCGAGCGGCTCCAGACGATGCGTTCGATGAGCGTGCTGGCAGCGAAATCAATACGCACCCAGCCTCCGCCGGATGTGTTGGAGATCCAGCTGTGATCGTTGCCGGTCTTGCCGTCGTTGATGTGGGCGAGCTGATGGATGGGAAAACCCGGCAGTGTCCCCGAGGCGCTGGGGCTTCCTAACAGCGCGATATTCTTGCCGGCGGAGTCATTAATTTCAAGTTCGTCGATGCAGGGTTCTCCACCTGAACTTGCTTCAATGATGAATCGCACGGCGATGGCCTGCACGGGTGGGAAATGCTCCTCATTGAGCTGGGCGTTCACCGGCGGCCGCTTTTTGGCCAAAGTCCGGTAGCGCTGCATTTCCGCATCCAACGCCGCCTCTGCGGCGCGCGCCTCGGCCAGCGGGTCCCCGGCTCCAGCGGCCATTTTCTCCCTCAGCGGGCGCTCGCCGTGGTTCACGCCGGCGAAGATCGCCTGCATCGAGTAATAGTCCTTTTGAAGGATCGGATCGAACTTGTGATTGTGGCAGCGGGCGCAGCCGATGGTCATCCCGAGAAATGCGGTGCCGGTCGTGCTGACCATGTCCGCGAGTTCATCCTGCCGCTGCATGAGCGTGAGGTTGAGATCCGGGCTTTTGACAACATCGTAGGGGCCGGCCACCAGAAATCCGGTCGCCGCGTCCGCTCCGAGTTGATCGCCCGCGAGTTGTTTGCGGATGAACTCGTCGTAGGGCATGTCCGAGTTGAATGCCCCGATCAGCCAGTCGCGGAAGTGGTAGGCGGATTTCCGCTCGCGATTGGTTTCAAAGCCATTGCTGTCGGCGTGCCGGACCACATCCATCCAGTGCCTCGCCCAGCGCTCGCCGAAGCGGGGCGACTCCAGGACACTGTCGACGAGTTGTTCGTAGGCCTCCGGGCGGGGGTCGTTGACGAAGCGTGCGACTTCCTGTGGCGTCGGCGGCATGCCGTGGACCACCAGGTGAAGTCGGCGGATTAGCGTGGCGCGGTCCGCCATGGGCGATGGTGACAGTCCATTTTCCCGGAGTTTGGCGAAGATGAAGGCATCGATTTGCCCGAGTGGCAAGCTGGCGGCGCTGCCGGGGATTTCCGGGTGGGTGATCTTTTGAAAAGACCAATGCTTGGTCTTGAGCTTGAGTTCCTCGCGGGCCGCTTGCGCCCCTGGGATTTGCGCGCCTTCGGCGATCCACTGAGTTAGAGCCTCCAATTCATGGGCGGCGATCCTAGGACCCTTGGGGGGCATCCGTTGTTTTTCGTCGGCCGATGACACACGGCGGATGAGATAGCTGCCCTCGCTGTTGCCAGGCACCAGCAGCGGCTCACCGGATTCTCCGCCGCGAAGCAGGCCGACGACGTTGTCCAGGCGCAGCCTGCTTTGCGTGCGGTCCTCGCCGTGGCATTCGGTGCAGTGGTTTTCGAGGATCGGGCGGATCTTTGAGCTGAAATCCACGGCCGCGGCCGCGCTGGGCATGAGCAATGCAGCCGTGGCCCACCGCGCGAGATGCCGCAGGATCGGGAAATTCGTAGGGAAAAGTCGCGGATGCATCCGTGGGCCATGGCAACGCCATGGGGTCGGATACCATTGGCTGGCGGGGTTTCTGTCATGACAGGCTAGAGAGTATGACGAGGGGTTCGAGGCGATGGGGAAAGTCGTCTCGGACTTTAGTCCGTTCTGCGGGAGGCCGGCGGGGCAATTCTTGCCCAACGAGGGCTATGCCATGATGGCTTTGATCGCCTTGGCGGGCTCTACGCCGGTGAGTTTGTAGTCGAGACCTTGGAATTTGGTGGTGAAACGGGCGTGGTCGATGCCGAACTGATGCAGCAGGGTCGCGTGGAGGTCGCGGACGTGGACGATGTCCGTCTCCGAGGCATAACCGAGCTCGTCGGTGGCGCCATGCACGATGCCGGGCTTGATGCCGGCGCCTGCCATCCAGAGACTGAAGGCCTTGATGTGGTGATCCCGGCCGGAGCCCTGGCCCATCGGCGTGCGGCCGAACTCGCCGCCCCAGATGACCAGCGTGTCTTCCAGCAATCCGCGTTGTTTGAGGTCCTTGACCAGCGCGGCGGACGCCTGGTCGGTGAGTTTCGCCGCGGCGGGCATCTCCTTGTCGATATTGTCATGGTGGTCCCAGCCGCGGTGATAGAGCTGCACGAAACGCACGCCGCGCTCCAGCATGCGGCGGGCTAACAGACAATTGCTGGCGAACGAACCGTCGCCAGCATGTTTCACGCCGTAGAGATCGAGCACATGCTGCGGTTCGTCGCGCATGTCGGAGAGCTCGGGGACCGACGATTGCATGCGGAAGGCCATTTCGTATTGGGAAATGCGGGTATCGATTTCCGGATCGACGCGCTCCTCGCGCAGCATGCCGTTGAGCCGTTGGATTTCATCGATGACCTGGCGCTGGGTGGACTGGCAAACGCCATCCGGACTGCCGACATAGTGGACGGCGCTGCCCTTGCTTTGAAACTGCACTCCCTGGAACTTGCTAGGAAGGAAACCGGCGCTCCATTGGCGGGCGGAGATCGGTTGGTCGGAACTCGCCCCGCGCGAGACCATGACGACGTATCCGGGAAGATTCTGCGACTCCGCGCCGAGGCCGTAGAGCAGCCATGAGCCCATGCTGGGGCGGCCCTTGAGAATCGAACCGGAGTTCATGAAGGCGTGCGCCGGATCGTGGTTGATCTGCTCGGTGACCATCGAGCGCACCACACAGATCTCATCGGCGATGGAGCCGATGTGGGGAAAGATTTCGGATATTTCGGTGCCGCATTGGCCCCATGGCTTGAACTTGGCGAACGAGCGGCGGGCGATCAACTTGCTGCCCTGGAGCTGGGCGAGTTGTTGGCCGGCGGTGAAGGATTCCGGAAACGGCTGGCCGTTGAGCGCGTCGAGTTTTGGCTTGGGATCGAAGGACTCCAGATGCGACGGGCCGCCCGCCATGCACAGGTGGACGATGCGTTTTGCCTTCGCCGGGAAATGCAGGCCGCCCTGGCTCTGGAGAAATGGCAGTGCCGCGCTCGTGTTAGGACGGCCAGCGCCAAGCAGTTGGGAAAGCGCCATGCCGCCGATGCCGGCAAAGCTCCGCTGCAGGAACGTGCGGCGGCTGCAATCCTGCTGATAGCGTTCGAATGATTCGACGAGAGGATGTTTCATGCTCAATAGCGGGTGATGGTTTCGTGAAGGTTGAGTAGCACCCGGCAAAGCTGCGCCCAGGCGGCGAGTTCCGCCGGATCCTGGCCGGTGCCGGGATCGGACGAACCGGTTTTCAGGAAGGCGGCGGCGTCCTCCGGCTTGGATTTGTAGAACTCTCGCTGGGTCGTCAGTAATTTCGTTAGAGATTGGGTTTCTGCCGGTTTCGCATCGCGGGAGAGCGCGAGACGGATCGCATGTTGGATTTTCGTCGCATCGTCCGCACCGGGTTTTTCACGGCTCACCCGCAAGGCGAAGCCCCGCGCGGCCTCGACGAACGAGGGATCGTTCAACAGCGTGAGCGCCTGCTGCGGACTGTTGGACTGAAAGCGGTCCGCGGTGCATTCCTCGCGGCTTGGCGCGTCGAAGCCCGCCAGCATCGGATGCAGGAAGGTGCGCTGCCAGTGCATGTAAAGACCGCGGCGGTATTGCTCGTCGCCGCCGCTGGCGGGATAGTCGCGCTCGGGGAAGTTGAGATTCACATAGTATCCCGCGGGCTGATAGGGTTTCGCGCTCGGGCCGCCGATCAGTCCGTCGCTGAGCAAGCCGGAGATTGCCAGTGCGTTGTCCCTGACAAACTCCGCCTCCAGGCGGCGGGCGGATTGCGCGGCGAGCAGGCGGTTGGCCGGATCCTTTTCCGCCAGCTCGGTGCGGGAGGCGGATTGCTGGCGGTAGGTGCGGCTGGTGACCATGAGGCGCACCAGGTGTTTGACGTCCCAGCCGGATTCGCGGAACTCGAGCGCGAGCCAATCGAGGAGCTGCGGATGGGACGGCCATTCGCCTTGGTTGCCAAGGTCATCGAGCACGCCGGACAAACCTTTGCCGAAGAATTGTTTCCAGAGGCGGTTGGAGAAGTGGCGCGCGGTCAGCGGGTTTTCCTTGTCGGTGAGCCAGCGGGCGAGATCGAGGCGGTTGAGTCTGGCGCCACCCGTTCTAACCGACGCATGCGGGAGGAACCCGGGAATCGCGGGTTTCACCTCCTCGCCGGGAGTCATCCAGTTGCCGCGAGGCAGCAGGTGGATGGCGGGAATCTTGTCGGCCGGGACGGCTTGGGCGACCACCGAATGCGCGTATCCCGCCCGGCAGGCGATGATCGCATCGCGAAGTTTCCGATAGGCTTCGGGCAGGGCGGCGTCCGGAGTGGTGCCTTGGATCCAGGCCGCCGCGAGTTCGCGGTGATGCGCTTCGCGGCGCCCCGGCGCGGGTGTCGCGCAGGCCTCCGCCAGCTCCTTGCGAAGGGCGTTTTCCTGTCCCGGAACGGCATCGCCGAATGGCGTGATGCTGAATCGCACACCGCCGATGTCGGCACTCGCAAGGGTGATCTGCAACACGCGGGCTTCGGCGGCAGGCAGGGTTTCCGCCAGATGATAGAGAGCGTGATGGGGGCGCGAGGCGGCATCCTGGGGTTCCTCCCAGACTGCCGGAGCGGAGCGCCACTCGGGTTCCAGCAGCGGGTTGCTGTCGCCGTTGCTGTAGCGATGGGGCGTGCGCCGGTCCGCCTGGCTCCAGGCGACCTTGAGCGGCTGGGGGGCGACTCCATTGGAAATGATGGCGAAGGTTGGCGTGACCGCGAATCTGCCGTTATCCTGGCGTCCCACCCGGCCGGCGTTTTTTGCGGCGGGCAGGGCTTCGAAGCGGATGGAACGGATGGATGTGTTAGGAAGCGGGAAACTCAGTGTGAGCACCTCGCCTTTTTTGGGCGGGCCGGCAAACACCACGGATTTATCCGGCAGAATTTCCTGGTCGGTTCCTTGGGCGGTCTTGACTTCGGCGGGGGCGAGCACACTCCATCCGGTGGGATGGGCGGCGAGGAACGAAGCGCATTGTTCGCTCCACGCCTGGAGCGCGGCCTCCGCGGTGGCGGTTTTCAAAGGTGCCAGCAGATCCACCGCGGATTTCTGAAGCGCGCCGAGACGATTTTCCAAGGCGGAATTCCTGGCGTGGATTTCAGGAGGGAACGGCCAGTCGTTGTTCGATCCGGGGAGATCCTTGTTGGGCGTGTAACCGTAATCGTTATAGACGCCCCACTGCCGGACATCGGCGAAGAACGCTCCGAGCGAATAGAAATCCCTGGAAGTGACGGGATCGAACTTGTGGTCGTGGCACTCGGCGCAACCGGTGGTTAGACCGAGCCATGCCGCGCCGATGGACCGAACGCGGTCGCCCATTGATTTCGCCAGATACTCATTGGGCTGGGCGCCGCCTTCGCGGGTCATCAGGTTGAGTCTGAGGAAACCGGTGGCGATGCGCTGCTCGTCGGTTGCGTTCGGAAGCAAATCGCCGGCAAGCTGCTCGGTGGTGAATTGGTCGAAGCGTTTGTTGTCGTTGAAGGCTTTGATCACATAGTCGCGATAGGGGAAAACCCGGGCGTTTTGATCGCCATGGTAGCCGACGGTGTCGGAAAACCGCACGGTATCCAGCCACGGCACGGCCATGCGCTCGCCGTAGTGGGGCGCTGCGAGGAGCCGCTCGACCTGTTTCGCCCAGGCGCCGGGGCTTTTGTCTGCTAGAAACGCGTCGAGCTCGGCGGGGGACGGCGGCAGTCCTATCAGATCGAGCGAAAGGCGGCGCAGCAGGGTGGCGTTGTCGGCCACGGGCGAGGGTTCGAGTTTCTCGCTTTCGAGGGTGGCGAGGATGAAGGCGTCGATGGGATTGGAGACTTCTGCCGCGTGTTTCGTCAAGTTTGGAACCGGCGTTTTGGCGAGCGGGGTGAAGGCCCAGTGTTGCTGGTATTTCGCGCCCTGTTCGATCCAGGCGCGAATGAGGGATTTCTGTCGGTCGGTTAGATCCTTGTGGAACTCCGGCGGCGGCATGACTTCCTCGGGATCTCTGGAGTAGATGTGTTTGAGAATCGCGCTTTCGTTAGGCCTGCCGGGAACAATCGCGCGGTCCTCCGAGTCCTTGAGTTTGGCGTATGCCCCCTCCGGCGTGTCGAGACGCAGCTCGGCCTTGCGTTTTTTGGCATCGAAGCCATGGCAGGCAAAACAGGTGTCGGAAAAAATCGGCCGGATATGGGCGTTGAAAGTCACCTGCTCCGGCAGAGGGCCGCTGGCATCAGTGAGCGCGGCGCTTGAGATGGCGGTAAGACAGGAAGCTACACATACGGGACGGGAGAGCCAATTCATGATGGGAGATTGGCCCGACCATACGCCGGGAATGCCGGTTTTTATTCAATTTTCGGCCATTTGTGCGGCAACCCCGTTCAGAGCTTGGTCAGCTTGGTGACGCGGCCGGTCTTGTTCCAGTCCTGCACGTAGAGGTTGCCGGCCTTGTCGAAACTGAGGCCGTGAGGGGCGGTGAAAATCCCGAGGCGCTGGTCTGCTGGTGGGACCCCGAAATTCGCCCATTGGCCCTTGTTCGGGTTGTCGCCGAGGAAAGCGACCGGCGTGCCGGTCTTGTCGAGAATAGTGACGCGCGATTCGAGTTCGGCGATTGCCACGGTGTCGCCCAGAATGCTGATCGCACACGGGCGGCGGAGGTTGCTGGCATGGACGCCGATCCAGTTCCCATCGAGGTCAAAGTGAACGAGGCGGCGCTTTTCGCGGTCGGCCACCAGCAGGCGGGGCGCGCCGAAGCGGGTATCCACGGCTAGGCCGTGGGAGGTGTCGAACTGCTTCTCGTCCTTGCCCTTGCTGCCGAAGGATTTGATGAGTTTTCCGTTGGGGTCGAACTTGTGAACGATATTGGAGCCGTAGCCCATTGAGGCGAAAATCGAGCCGTCAGGGGCGACCGCCACGCCGGTCAGACCGCCCCAGCCACCTGGAACCTCACCGGTGGTGGCATTGGGGATTTCGAGTAGCAATTTGCCGTCGCCATCGATCTTGCAAACCCGCAGCGGCGGCTTATTGCTGTTGAGCTGGGCTCCGTAAATGGCCGGTTTGCCGTTCTCCTGGCGGAATGCCATGGCATGAAAGCCACGGCATTCCGGCGCGATGGTGCGGACGAATTTGCCATCCGGCTCATAGACGACGACCGAGAGTTCCGAATCGGTCGAGACATAGATCAGTCCGCTTTGGTCATCGACGACCACGCCGCCATGAGTCGGGCCAATGATTTTGCCGTCAGGAAGTTCGCCCCAGTGAGGCACCGCTTCGAACGACCAGGCACCGTTGCCGGTGCGCACGGCAGCTTGCGGATCGTTGCCGGGCCGGGTGCCGGGCTCGGGGTGGGCGAAAGCAAGCGGAGTGATCAGGAGGGGCAGCAGTAGGAGTCGCATCAGGCGGCGAGTCGTAGCAGCCCCGCCCGGGGAATCAAGCCGGGGATTTCGGAATCTTTTGTGACTCGCCCGGGAAGCACGAGCCCGCAAGACACACCGCTTACCAGGCCGGGTCCTGGTACCTGTTGCAGAAATCCAACAGGGCGGCCACCAGAGCGCTCGATTGGTCCTTCCGCTCTTGAAGAAACCGGCCGGCAACCAGCAGGACCTTTTCCGGATGGCCGTATGATAGATCGGTGGAAGTGGCCGGGCACCAACCGGTGCCGTCGAGGATCGCCACCGAGTTCCCTGGCACGCCGACACGGTAGCCGTGGATGTGGCCCGCCTTGAGGTGGCGCGGCATCAGCGGGGGAGGAAAAGAAATGATATGGGCGTCCTCGGGTGAGACCAGGCCATGCCGCCTGCCACCACCATATGGAGGCGGGTATGCAAAGCTTCGGCCATGATTGTATCATGCCGTTAGTTTTTCGCCAGCGCGACAACCTTTTCCTGCTTGGATTTCACCACTCCGCCCGGTTGTTCGAGGGTAATGACAAAGGCCTGGGGTTTACTGAGGGTGAGTTTGGCGGCGATTGGAACCACCACCGGCGAGCCATCGGCCGGGATATCGAAAACCCCGCCATCCACGGGTGCCTCGGCGTCGCGGGTCGGATCGACCAGCCAAAGTTGATATTGTGTCAGTTTCGGGTCATTTGCCGGAATGCCGCGGAGAGTCATGTAGCCTTGTTGACGCGAGTCACTCCAGATCACCGTGCCGCCGGCTTGCTTGAAATCGCCGAGTCCTTCGAATTTGCGCTCGATCAAATCGGTGGCCTCGGCACGCAGGCGGGACTCGGCTTGCGCCGGAGGCGGTGGAGAATCTTTCTGCGCGAGCAGAAGCGACAGCATCAGAACGGCTGCCGCAGCGATCCATCCGCTGGCGGGATTGCGGAAGATGGATTTCCATGCGGGAATTTCCGGACGGATGATCTTGGGTGAGTTGGGCCCCGCGGTTTGATCCGCCCATTGATGCAGGCGGGCGGCGAGCCGGGCAGGCAGGGGGGCAAGTGCATCCGGAAGCGAATCCACTTCGAGCGCAGCAGCTAACAGTTCGAACGCGGAATCGGAGGGGATGCCGAGTTGCGTGCCCAACGCCACCAACTCGCGCTCTTCCTCCATGGTCAGATCGCCCATTGCACGGCCGGCGCAGAGTTCATCGAAACGGCTATTGAGATCGGATGGGGTCATGATGCCGGTTGGATGTTGGAATGAGCCACGCGCCGCAATTGGTCGCGCAGGGTGATGAGACCGCGCCTGAGGCGGGTCTTGACGGTGCCGAGCGGCAGCCCGGTTTTCTCGGCAATTTCAGGATGGCTGAAACCATTGTCGAAGAATAGATGGAAGAGTTCCCGCGTATCGGCGGGCAGGCTGGCGACCGAGGATTTCACGGCTTCAGGATCGCAGACGATGGACGCGTCTTGCTTGTCTGGCAGCGGGACCGACTCGGCGGCGGCCAGCGGTTCGAAACCGGGTTGGCGGCCTTGGCGGCGCAGGAAATCTATCGCACGGCGGCGGGTGATCAGCCCGATGAATGTGGCCTCGGAGGCTAATGCAGGATTGAACGATGCCGCCTTTTTCCAGATCTCGGTGAAAACCTCCTGAACAAGATCCTCTGCTTCGGCGCTGACTTTGATGTAGCGACGCACAATCCCCCAAACGAGCGGCCCGTAGCGATCGATACAAAGATTCATGGCACGTGACTCACCGGCCGCGACGAGCGGCAGGATGGGATTTCGCACTGTGAGGTCAGGGGGTGTCACCGGTTGCCGGGGAAAGTATTCGGCTTGTTTGTTTTGTCCAAAGAAACTTGTCGTGTCGCACGTGAATCCCCGTTTCCAGACCGGAATGATCTGGAAACGGGGACAACGGGTTGAACTCCTCATCGGGAGCGCTTCGGGTGGGGACGAATTACTTGTCGGCGGGCGGCATCAGGACCGTGTCGATGATGTGAATCACTCCGTTCGAACACTTCACGTCCGCGGTGGTCACCTTCGATTCGTTCAGATAGAGCGCGCCTTCCTTCACTTCGAGTTTGATCGTCTTCTTGTTTAGGGCGGTGGCTTGCTTGAGTTTCATCGCGGCGGCGGCCTCGACGTTTCCGGCGACGACGTGATAGGTGAGGATCTCGGTCAGCTTGGCCTTGTTTTCCGGTTTCAGCAGCGTCTCGACCGTGCCCGCAGGAAGCTTGGCGAAGGCCTCATCGGTCGGAGCGAAGACGGTGAACGGACCGTCGCCTTTGAGCGTGTCCACCAGACCGGCGGCACCCAGCGCGGCAGCCAGGGTCTTGAAGGACCCGGCGGCGACGGCGGTATCGACGATGTCTTTCTTCTTCTCTTCGGCAGCAAGCGAAGCGGCGGAAAACGCTGCAAAGCTAAGGATACAGGCGAGCGACTTAAACAATGGTTTCATGGTTTTCATTGGTTGTTTTGGTATTGGGGTTGGTTGCAAGGATTTCCAGTGCGGAGACCCGGCTTCATGCAGGCTTTCGCCAGAGCTTCGGAATCGGATTCAAAAATAATCGCTGCGGAACAATTTTCTTTTTTCTGAATCCATTTTTCCCGCAGCGGCGAATAGCCAATTGGCAACACCTGTCACTTACATCATGGCCTACGAATCCGACCCCAGCATGAAACTCTATTTGAGGGAAATCTCGAAAACCCCGCTGCTCACCCTTCAGGAAGAGTCCGCCCTCGCCGAACGCATCAAGACAGGCGACCACCAAGCGCGCGATCACATGATCCGTGCGAACTTGCGCCTGGTCGTCAAAATCGCCGGCGACTATTCGGGATACGGCCTTTCCATGAGCGACCTGGTTTCCGAAGGCAACATTGGCCTGATGCACGCCGTCGAGCGCTTCGATCCTGAAAAGGGCGGCAAACTTTCGACTTACGCGTCCTGGTGGATCAAACAATCCGTCAAACGTGCGCTGGCCGATCAATCCAAGACGGTGCGCCTTCCGACTCACATGGTGGACAAGATCGCGCGGATGCGCCGCATTGCTTCGATCCTGACAGAAGCCATCGGCCGCGAACCGACCGATGAGGAACTCGCCGAAGAACTCGGTCTGCCCCGTCACAAGGTGGCCATGCTCAAACAAGCAGCTCTTCGCCCCATCTCCCTCGATGCTCCGGTGAACCAAGGCGAGGCAACCGAATATGGCGACATCATCGGCGATGAGACCGCGTCCGATCCCTTGCAGATTCTAACTGACAAGAATCTCCAAGGCCAGATCGACGGACTTCTATCCATTCTCAGCGAGCGGGAGCGCCGGATCATCGACGAGCGCTTCGGCCTGAGTGGACTCAAGCCGATGCTGTTGGAGGACGTCGGTCGTGAATTCGGTGTTTCACGTGAGCGCATCCGGCAGTTGCAGAACTCGGCTATCGCGAAGATGCGGCAGGCACTCATGAAAAAAGACCACCCGGCTCCGAACCCGACCGCGGTGTGCTATGCGAATGGTTGATGATGGACGAATTCAGGATCACGAGCAGGCGCGCGGTTGTTCACGCAGGGGAAACAGGACGCGGGACTGTCTGCGCGTGTTGCTCAATTTTAGGATGGGGACCACACGCGCCCTTGCGTGTGGTTTTCCGCGTCCCCGCTGAAAACCCCCGTCTGCTGTGTGAGACAGCTCTAGCGGCCATTGAAGGTCAGGGAATGGGCCCCGTCGAGTTCGAGCGATGTCATGCGCCATTGGTGGGCTTTGGCAAGCAATGGCCGCTGAATGTACTCCACGAAATTTCCCGGCCAGACCGAGCCGTCGGCGGCTTTACGGAAATCCGAAAAGGTGACATCGACATCCGCCCCGCGAGTCGAATCCAGACCGTTGAGGGTGAATTGAAAGCGTCTCATCAGTGAACTGTCGCGGCCGATCCAGGCGATGAATTGATCTTCATCCGATAAACCGAAGCCGGGTGACAGGCGCCCCGCGATCAAGTGGCAGCTTTCACCGTCCAGCATCCGCTCGCCGATCCGTTTGAAGTCAGCGCCTTTTCGCGAGAGCCAAGAGGGCCCGAACAGAAAGGCCGTGTAGGCATCCGCAACCAGTGCCGCGGAATCAAGAACATCCCCGTCAGAGGAAGCGGTGCCATTGAAAATCACCTGAATTTGCGACCGTTGGCGATCGACGGTTTTGGTTCCCAGCGGCCCCTTGTGGATTTGCCGGACCTTGCCTGCTGATGGCTGAAAGATTTCCACGGATGATTTGCGGAATCCAGAATCCGTCAAACCCGGCTGCAGGCGCTCGGCGATGGGAGACCATTCACCGGTGTATTCCACCTTTACCTTGCGATATACGTTCCAGCCATTGCCATGGCGTGCGGCCGATTGTTGGATGATTTGCCGGGCTTCTTCGGTGGTAGCGCCTGGGCTAGCACCTCCGGGAACCGGTAGGGACGAACAAGAGGCGAGTAAAGCCGCCGCACCGATGGGTAATACGTGACGCAACATGCAGTTACTTTAGCGAGGCAGCATTCCAGTCAAGTCCTTTGGTGGCAACTGCGAGCAACTCCCGCAGCAACCCTACTCCTACGAATGTTCGTAGATTCGGGCAGATGTCAGCCTTCACTTGCCGCGAGCGCCCATTTACGGGTGCGGTAGTGGCGGTATTTGAACAACAATATGAGATAGAATCTCACGCCCGTTTCGGATGCCAGGCGGCCCCACCACGAGCGACCCCACTGATAGGTGATGGTGTCATGCATGATGCAGCGGCCTGCTCCGCGCGCTTCGAAGCGGTGCTGGTGGATGAAGAGGCTGAATGGGCCCTTCACGATCTCATCTTCGAGCAGATCAGGGTGGCGCACCGTTTTCCAGCGGCATGTCCAGTGCATGGGGACGATCCACCAATCCCGGCAATGCAGCTCGATCAGACGGCCCTCCTGCGCGGGACCCTCCGTTTTCAGACTGACCAGCCGCAAGGTCGGCGGCATGACCACCGTCAGATTGGAAGGATCGCTGTGGAATCCAAACATGGTTTCCGCGCTGGCATCAAGTGGGGTGCTGGTATGGAAAATCGAAGGCATGGCTGGCTAAATGCATAATGAATGATTCCGGTCGCGAGAATTGGCGAAGCGGATGAGCTCATCGAGTTGTTCAAGCGCGGCAGTGCGGCACGGGTTACAGATCACGTTTCAAAGTGCCTGGCAATCCGCCCTGCGCAAGCCGCAATCCCGCCGCGGGGTTGCGGGCCATCCGCGGGAACAGAAGCCCGTGAAACGGCAGGACCGCCAGCCAATACAACCTGCCTAGCAGACCTTGGGGGAGGTCCGCCAGCAGGACACGCCAGAAATCCAGCGCATCGCCAGCATTGAGATACTCCGGATGCCGGCGGCCGCGGCGGATGCCGATGCCGCCCACAAACTTATCCGCGATGCCTCGCAGCTTCCATGCCCAGTTCATCGAGGGCCAAACGCCGCCTTGCTGGGCAACTGGCGTCTGGACGATACCAGCGGCGGGGTCTATCCGGGGTGGGGCTCCGGCGTGCGGGCATTGAGGGAGGCATGCCTTGTGGAGCCTTGTGGTATGGTCATTGCGCGTATAAGGCTACAGCGAACTTTCATGGCTTTGATTCGAAATTCCAGCTACCGGGCACCTTCATGGCTGCCGGGCGGCCATCTGCAAACGATTTACCCCGCATTGCTGCGGCGGATTCCGGCGGTCGCGTTGCGCTCCGAGCGGCTGGAGCTCGCGGACGGCGATTTCATTGATCTTGAATGGTCGGAAAACAGCAGTCCGCGCCTCGCCATCCTCTCGCATGGCCTCGAAGCGGACTTCAAAACCGGCTACATCCGGGGCATGGCCGCGGCATTGATCCGCCGGGGATGGGACGTGCTCACCTGGAATTTCCGCGGCTGCGGCAGCGAGCCGAACCGACTGCTGCGCATGTATCACAGCGGCGCGACGGAGGATTTGCACATGGTGGTTTCCCACGCGCTTGCGAATCACCCGGCGCTTGCCATCGACCTCGTCGGATTCAGTCTCGGCGGAAACCTCACGTTGAAATACCTCGGCGAGTGTCCGGCTGAACTCCCGCAGCGCCTGCATCGGGCGGTGGCCTTCTCGGTGCCTTGCGATCTGGCGTGCTCGTCGCGGCAGCTTTCCAAACCGTCCAACCGGATCTACATGGACCGCTTCCTCGTCGCCATGCGGGCCAAGATCCGGGCCAAAAAGTTGCGATTCCCCGAGCAACTCGATCTCACCGGACTCGACCGCATCCGCACGTTTCACCAATTCGACGACCGCTACACCGCGCCGATCCACGGTTTCCGCGATGCGGCGGATTACTGGGCACGCAACAGTTCGCGTCAGTTTCTCCCGCAAATCACGCTGCCCACCTTGCTCATCAACGCGGCGAACGATCCGTTCCTCGGCCCCGGTTGCCACCCTCGGGATGAGGCGGCGGGTAGCGGGTGTTTTCATTTCGAGTCCCCGGCTACCGGTGGCCACGTTGGCTTTCCCACTTTCGGCAATGGTGGTGAGTATTGGTCGGAAACCCGGGCTTTGGAATTTCTGACGGATTGTTAGGCCGTCTGTCGAACCAGCGTCTGAACTTTCTGGCCGGGAGCGGTGACGCTCCGGGTGTGGCATTGGC
>CAMBPB010000083.1 GCA_945869465.1 Prosthecobacter debontii | reverse complement strand
TCCAGATCCTCCAGATCCTCCAGATCCTCCAGATCCTCCAGATCCTCCAGATCCTCCAGATCCTCCAGATCCTCCAGATCCTCCAGATCCTCCAGATCCTCCAGATCCTCCAGATCCTCCAGATCCTCCAGATGCCACCGGGCTAACGAGAACGACGGCGTGGCTTTCATTCGGGATATCGCGGGATTGATCGATGCCGGGAGAAACGCCGGATCTTGCCCGGTCGTCGATCCCCCCCACCACACTCCTCCGCCATTCGTCCGCGCCTCCCCTACCCTTTTGCCTTTGCCTTGCCCCGGGAATGGCCTACCAAGGGCCTCCAACGCCGCCATGAGATTGTTCCGCATCCTGACTTTCAAAGAACTGAAGGGGTATTTCCTGACCCCTTTCGGCTGGGTGGTGCTGGCCTTCGTCACGGTGATGCAGGGTCTCTCGCTCTCGACCGCCATGAAAGGCTTCCGGGACACTCCGGTGAAAGACAGCTTGGTCTACGTGACCTTCCACACGCCGCTGTTCTGGTTCTATTTCCTATTCATTTTCCCGCTGATCACGATGCGCCTGTTCGCCGAGGAGGAACGCTCCGGCACGCTGGAAACCCTGCTGACCGCCCCGGTGCGGACCTGGCAGGTGGTGCTCTCGAAATACGCCGCCGCGATGCTGTTTTACACGGTGCTGTGGATTCCGGCACTGGTGCAATTCAAGATGTTCGTGTGGGTCACCGACCTGCCGCCCGCCTGGAGCCCGGGAGCGCTGCTCGGCACCTTCGCCGCCGTCATGCTGATGGGCGCGGCGTTCACCGCAATCGGCTGCCTAGCCTCGGCAATCACCTCCAGCCAAATCATCGCCGGGATCATCACCATCGGCCTGCTGGTGATCCAGTATTTCCTCGGCTTCGTGACCATCATCTGGGGCGAGTCGTTCGCGGGCGCGCCGTTTTTCCACTACATTTCCTCGCAACAACACCTCCATTACTTCGCCAGCGGCCTGCTCGACACCCGGCCGGCGGTCTATTTCCTGAGCGTCGCCGTGTTCGTGTTGTTCCTCACCTATCAGGTGGTGGATCACCGCCGCTGGAAGCGCTGATTTCCGTCCATTTCGTTCATGTCAGAAAACTCTTCCGATACTAACAAAAAGCCAGCCCGCCCGCTAAACCGCTGGGGCATGGGCACTCTTTCCGTGCTGCAAACCGCGCTGCTGGCAATCATCATCATCGGCGTGAACTATCTGGCGTTCCACCATTACCACCGGATCGACCTGAGCCGCGCCGCTGATTACTCGCTCTCGCCCGCCACCAAACACTACCTGGCCGGCGACGCCCTCGCCAGCCGTGAAAAACCGATCAAATGGATCATGGCATTCCGCCGGACCTCGCCGTTTTACGAACGCGTCCGCGCCCTCGCCGAGGAATACGCCCGGCTCTCCATGGGAAAAGTCCAACTCGAAATCGTCGATCCCCTGCGCAGTCCGGACCGCATGCAGGAAGTCACCGCCGCCTACGGCCTCACCCTCGTGCGGGATATGATCGTCATCGACGCCCGCAACGATAACAGCGCCGTCACCACCGAGGATGCCGACAAGACCAAAGTCCTCAACCCGCACGTCAAGCTCGTCGCCGCCGAGGATATGGGAGTCTTCGCCGTCGCCGATGGAAAACGCAAGCTGACCGCCTTCCAGGGCGAGGGTTTCCTAACCGCCAGACTCGTCGAATCCATCGAGGGAAAACCGCGCAAGATGGCCTTGCTGGCCGATAAGAGCCGCATCGAGGCCGAAGGCGGAGCGACGCCCCGCAAATCCCTCGAAGACACGTTGCGATTCCAAAACGTCGCGCTCGGCGAACTTAATCTATCAGGACTAGCCGACATCCCGGCGGATATTTCCGGCATCGTCCTCGCCGCGCCCAAATACGACCTCGGGGATGACGAGCTCGCGGTGCTGGAGCGCTACTGGAACCAACCCCGGGCGGCGATCCTCGTGCTGATCGATGCCGGCGAGGCCCCGCCGAAATTGCGGGCCTTCCTCCGCGGCAACGGCATCACCCCGCGCAAGGACCGGGTGATCGCCCGCAAGAAAGACTCGCTCGTCACCGCCGCCTCGGGAATCTTCACCAAGGGCATCGGCTTCACCAGCGATCTCGCCGGCCAAGCCACCGAGTTCGGGGGCGCCAGCTCGTCGCTGGATGTCCGCGAGGGCGCCGACGACCTGCTCAACCGACGGATCTATCCGATGGGACTGATCCAGGTGTTGGAGGGATTCTGGGGTGAAACCAAGTTCGGCCGGGGCGACGAGGCCTTCGACGAAAAGGAGGACACCAAGCCCCCGCTGCACCTTGCCGCCTGCGTCACCCGCGGCGCCGAGTCCGACGACCGCTTCGCCGCCGACACCTCGCGCATGGTCGTTATCTCCAACATCGATTTCCTCGATCCCAAACACCAGCGCGCCGAAAACCTCGACTTCCTCGCCTCGTCGGTGAATTGGCTCGTCGGCCGTGAGTCGCTCGCCGGCATCGGCCCGCGCTCGCTCGGCATTTACCGGTTGCCGCTGCTCGAAGCTCAGGTATCCTTCATCAACCGGGTCAACCTGTTCTTCCTGCCCGCGGCCCTGCTCCTCATCGGTGCCTTCGTCTGGTCGTCACGCCGCGTCTGACCCGTCATGCGTTCCCTCATCTCCACCTTCCTTCTAACGCTCACCGCCGGTGCCGTTTGCGTGCTGGCGGTCTGGCAATGGCGTCAGGGAAACTTCGACTCGGTGTTCGGGGCCCCGCCCACCCCGGTGGGACAGCGCATCTATGCCGCCTTCACCGCCGATAAAGTGAAACACATCCGGATTTCCGGCAACGACACCAACGCCACATTCTCGCTGCTGCCTAACGGATGGCAGGCCTCCGCCCCGTGGAACGATCGCATGGACCCGCGCGCCGCCGTCGGCATCATCAACTTCACCCTCGGCATGCGCGTCGAGGACCTCGCCAAAGTGGATGAAATCAATCCGCGCAAAGCCGGACTCAAGGAGAACGCCCTCAACATCCGCCTCGAGGACGCGAACCACACCCCCCTCGCCAACTACAAACTCGGCCGCGTCACGCCATGGAAAGCCGAAGTCGAAGGCATGGAGCAACCGGTTCCCACCGTCTTCGTCCAGCCGCGCGACAAGAACCACAAGCAGCACGTCTATGCCTGCACCGGAGATATCAATTCGCTGTTCAACGACGGTCTGAAATTCCTCCGCGACCATCACCCGTTTTACATCAATCCCGTCACCCTCGCCAAAATACGCATCCGCTCCCAACAGGGCGATCTGACACTCGGCAGGGCGGAACCCTCCCACCCATGGCGCATCGTCAAACCGCTCGATCTGCCCACCGATCCGGCGGCCATGAAGACCCTGCTCGAAGGGATTTTCGAATTGCAGGCGGTGAAGGTTTCCGACCGCGCTTCCGTCACCCTTCCCGCCAGGGACGATGCCGTGAAAACCAGCCAGATCGCCCTCGTCCCGTTCGCTTCGGAAACCGAAACCCTACTGGAGATCTTCCCCGCGGAAACGCCCGAATCCCACGAGGTCAAAGCCTCTGTTAGCGACCGCCCGGACACCGTCTTCGATCTCCCGCTCAAGCCCGAGCCCGGACTCGTCTCGCTGGCCGACCTGCCGCTCTCGGTCAACGAGCTTCGCGATCCCACCCTCACCCACCTCAACATCCAGTCCCTGCGCGGCATCGCCATCCAGCCCGCCACCGGCACGGAAATCATCATCTCGCGCAATCCCACCCAGCCGTGGATGGCCACCATCGACGGACTCACCAACACCGCCAACGAAGAGAACCTCTTCGCGCTGCTCACCGCCGTCACCACCAGCCGCGCCATCGGCTTCGAGAGCGACGCCGCCACCGACTTCACCCCCTGGGGGCTACACCGCCCGTTTCTAACGATCCGCTTCCTCGGACAGGACAACCAGGGCCTCGAGCTCCGCTTCGGCATCGATGCCAAGGGCGGCTACTTCGTCAACCGGCTCGGCGCCGCCACCGTCATGCGCGTGAACCAATCACTCGTCGCCGCCATCGCCGTGCGCCCCTACGAATGGCGCCACTCCCGCCTCTGGTCCGTGGAGCGCAGGAATTTACTCGGCATCGATCGCAAGGACGCCTCCAACTCCCCGCTGAACCTCACCTACGTTGACAGGGATGAAACCTGGAAAGCCCAGCGCGATGGCAAGGACCTCAGTGGGTCCCTCGACCCCGCCCACGCCAGCTTCATGCTTTCCGTGCTGGAGGGACTCAAGGTTTCACGCTGGCTCTCCGCCACCGATGAAAGCGCCGCCATCGCACTAACAACCCCATCGCTGGCCTTCATGGTTCTTGAGAGAACCGAGGATGACGAATTGAATCTCACCGGTTTCTCCAAGCGCACCGTCACGTTCGCCCCCGCCGCCCCCGGTAGGAATCCCGGTTTCTACTATGGCCGCCTCAGCACCGAAACGCATCCATTCCTGCTAGACCGCGAGACCTACCAAAAACTCGCGGTGGACCTTTTTGAGAAGGGAGACGGGGAAGAGAATTGACCGCTGGCGATTGACGAATGCCGATCCTCCCTAGGCGGAGCGCAAGGAAGTGCTGCTGGATTCCATCCCGGAACTGGCTTGGCTGCGAGTCGATCTGAAGTTGTCCGACGCACAATTCGCCAAGGCAAGCGAGTTGCACGTCGCCTACCGCCCGACCTGCGTGGAAATGTGCCGCAGCATCGCTGCGGCCCACGCCAAACTCGAAAGCTTGACGCATGGCAGTCGTGCGATCTCACCGGAACTTGAGGACGCGATCCGCGACCACGCGCGGGTTCATGCGGAATGCCACAAGAAAATGCTGGAGCATCTCTATCAAACCGCGGACCAAGCGGAAAAGAGGCGCGCGTGCCAAACGGTTTCCCATTTCAATTCTGGTAGGGTTTCCGGCGCTGTTTGCTGACGACCGCCACAAGCACGAAGAAAAGAAATGATCCAATCGATCCGCACCCGGCACGCCGATCCGCAGATGTTCCGAAATCAGCGGCAGGGAATGCCCACCCGAAAGAAATAGTTGGAACCACCGGGCAAAGCGTCTACTCTTACCACCGGAATGCCTCTGAAATCCGTCATCACCCTCATCCTTGGACTGGTCTTCCAGCTCGCCCAAGTTCTGCCGGGTGCGGTCACCACAGCTCCGTGCCAGACGGTTTCGAAATCCTGTGACTGTTGCAAAGGCGCCCAATCCTGCGATTGCGCGGTGAACGAGGACTCCAATCAGAAACCCTCACCCGCCCCGCTCGAATCAGGGAACCGGCTGAAATTTCCTGCCGCGAAATCCGTCGAAACTCATGTTTCCGCGGATTTCCCGCGTGAAACCCCGCCATCCGCCATCGCCACGGTTTTCCCGAAAACCGAGCCGACGATTGGTTACACCGGCATTCGTTTGTCGGTCGCATTCTGCACCTTTGTCATCTGAGTCCGCGCCTAGCTAGGCGCATTGTACCCGCTCATCTCCGCCGCTTCGCGGTGGGATGCCATGGCGCGCGGTTGGAACTCAATTTCCATCTTCCACTCACATGACTTATGCTCACGATTCCCAAAATTCTTGCCGGCCTTGCTGTGGCCGGAAGCCTGCTCCATGCGGGCGAAACACAGCGATTAAGTGACGATTTCCTCTCCCGCATCCGGTCCGAGGCCGCCCGCACCCACCCGTCCGCAGTCGCCGGGAAACACCTCGCCGCCGCCGCCGCTCATGATACGCGCGCCGTGCGCCTGTGGAACGATCCCATGGTCGGCCTCGGCTTCATGGCCGCCGAAAAAATGATGCGCATGGATGACGGCGACATCATGGTGAGCCTCGCACAGGCGCTGCCCAAACCCGGCATGTCCGATGCGGAACGCCGCAAGATGGCCGCGATGGGACGAGCGGAGACGCAAAACGCCCGAACCTCGTCGCTCGCCGCAGGCGCGGAGGCGGCTAGGGCAGCCATCGAGCTGGCTCTAACGGATGAATCGATCTCACTCCAACAGACGCAGATCACCTGGCTCGCCGCCATGACGGAAAACGCCCGCCAAATGGCCGCCGACCCGATGGGATCCAGCACCGACGCGCTGCGCATGGAAACCGAACTGGCAAAGCAGCAGCAAATGCTCGATGCCGCCCGCCGCAGTCGCGAGGGCTATGCCCAAAAACTCAACCTCGCGCTCGGCAGGTCGTTAGATTCGCCGTGGCTTGGGCTGAACCTCCCCGCCACACCGCCCGCAGTTCCCCTCGCCCAGGCGGAGATCGCCCGCATCCCACATGCCAATCCAAAGGTGCGCGCCATGAGGGAAATGGCCGGTGCCGCCAACGCGGAAGCCCGCATCGCCGATCGCGAACGCCTGCCGGAGGTCGCCGTCGGCATCGACAGCCGGATCTATTCGGGCGGCGATCACCGCAGCACGACTTTCGGCGTGACGATGACCCTGCCGTGGTTGAACGACCATTCCTATCAGGCGAAGATCGATGCCGCAAAAAGCCGCGAACTTGCCGCCGGAAGGAATGTCGAATCCATGCGCCGCGAAGTGGCCGCCATAATTCTATCCGCCGTCACCGAGGCCGCCAACGCCGCCGCCCAATCCCGCGCGTTTTCCGGCGAGATCCATGAAAAGGCGCGGCAAACCACCAAATCCATCGAGGCCGCATGGATCAGCTCCAAGGCCCCGCTCACCGACCTGCTCGATGCCGCGCGCATGCTGTTTTCCATCCGTCTCGAACAACGCCGCATGATTGCCATGCAACTCGCGGCTCTCGAAGAACTTCATACCCTGGTCCCTAACCGTTGAAACCATGAAAACAATCCTCACCATCCTCATCACCGCGCTGCTGGCCGCATCCGGAACCTGGTTCACCCTGCGGAATCTCCAGCCCGGTCCGGCGCGGGCGGAAGCCACCGGCGAACGCAAACCGCTTTTCTATCAGAGCGCCATGCACCCGTGGATCAAGAGCGACAAACCCGGCCGCTGCACGATCTGCGGCATGGAACTCACCCCGGTTTACGCGGGGGTGAAAGGCTTCGACGAATCCGGCGGCGGCAATGTCGTCGCGCTCACCCAGAACCAAATCCAAGTGCTGCACGTCGAAACCGCGGAGGCGAAAATCCGCCCGCTCGTCCGCACCCTCCAGGTCGCCGGCGCCATCGATGACAACGCCATGCGCCACCGCGTGCTCTCCGCCTATGTGGACGGACGCATCGACAAACTGCACGTGAACTACCTCGGCGCGGAGATTGCCGAAGGGCAGGCGCTGGCCGAATTCTACAGCCCCTCCCTGCTCCAAGCGGAGCGCGAATACCGCCAGCTCGGAGGTGAATTGCGCACGAACACCGCCCTCCGGCTGCGCCAGATGGGCCTCACACCCGCACAGATCGAAACGCTCGGCCAAAAGCCCGCCGACACCCTCACCTCGCAGATTCTCTCGCCGATCAGCGGCACCGTCGTCGCTCAGTCGGTTTACGAGGGCCAGTATGTCGCCACCGGCCAGCAGCTCTTTGAAATCGCCGATTTCTCCACCATGTGGTTCATGTTCCGCGCTTACGAGCAGGACATGCCATGGATCAAACCCGGACTCGTTGTTAGAATCACCACCCCTTCCCTTCCCGACAAGACCTTCACCGGTAAAATCACCTTTATCGATCCGAACTTCAACGAGGCCACCCGCTCCACCAGTGTCCGCGTGGAACTGCAGAACCCGCTCGTCGATGGCCGCCGCGAACTCCTCCACCGGCTCTATGCCGATGGCCTGGTGGAACTCGACAAACCCTCCGTGCTAACCGTTCCTCGCTCCGCCGTGATCGAAACCGGGCCTGAAGCCGTGGTCTACATCGATCAGGACGGAGGCGCCTATGCACACACGGTGATCAAAACCGGACGCCGCGGAGACACGCATGTCGAGGTTCTATCAGGCATCATGGAGGGCGACAAGGTGGTGACCAACGGCAACCTGCTCATCGACGGCCAGGCGGAAATGAACCGCGCGTTCATGAGTCCGCCGGAGCTCGTGGCGGAGGCCCCGACACAGGCTGCCTTGAACGACGAACAAAAGAAGTCGATCGCCGAATTCATCAAGGTTGCCGACGCCATGGCCGCCGCGCTTGCCGCGGATAATCTGGCGAAGTTCAATACCGCCAGCGAACCCGCGATGAAGGCAACCGGAGCCATGGTGAAACGGCTAGGTCCGCTTCTCGGAAATCCCGATGCGCTCGACAGCACGCGGCATTTCCATGGCTTCGACGATCTAAAAAGCGCGCGCATTGCCTTCCACAAATTCTCAGTGGCCGCCACCGCCGCGCTCGAACCGCTGCGCAAGCAGCGCGATACGCCCGATTTTCAAATCTATGAGTGCGGCATGGTGGACGAAGGCATCCCCGACGTGCCGAAAAAAGCCCGCTGGATCCAGACCGGCGGCCGCCGCATCGGCAATCCGTTTTTCGGAAGTGAAATGCCGGAGTGCGGCAAGGAAATCAAACGTTAGAACCCACCATGATCGAAAAAATCATCGAATGGAGCCTGCGAAACCGCTTCCTCGTCATTTGCGGAGCCCTGCTCCTCATCGCACTGGGCATCCGCGCCATCCGCCTTACGCCGGTGGACGCCATCCCCGATCTCACCGAGAACCAAGTGCTCGTCTATGCCGACTGGATGGGCCGCAGCCCGCAGGAAGTCGAGGATCAGGTGACCTTCCCGCTCACCACCGGTCTGCAAGGTCTGGCCGGCGTCAAGGAAGTGCGCGCCACCTCGATGTTCGGGTTCTCGCTCGCCACCATCATCTTCGAGGAAAACGTCGATACCTACTTCGCCCGCGCACGGGTGCTCGAACGCCTGAACTTCCTCCAGGGCCAGATGCCGGACGGCGTGACGCCCCAACTCGGCCCGGACGCCTCCGGCCTCGGCTGGGCCTATCAGTATTATCTGCACGTCGATCCGGCAAAGGCCAAGGACGGCGGCTATGACCTCGCACAACTCCGCTCGCTCCAGGATTGGAAAATCAGATACGATCTTTCCAGCGTGCAAGGCGTCGCCGAAGTCGCCAGCATCGGCGGATTTGTGAAACAATATCAGGTCGAGCTTTCCTCCACCAAGATGCGCGCCGCCAACGTCACGCTCATGGAGGTGATGACCGCGGTGCAGAACGCCAACCTTAACGTCGGCGGCAAGACGGTGGAGGAAAACGGCGCGGAATTCGTGCTGCGCGGCATTGGCCTCGTCACCAGTTCCGAGGATCTCGAACTGGTGACCGTCAAGGCGGTGGAAGGTACGCCGATCTATCTGAAAGACATCGCCACCGTCCAGATCGGCGGGGATTACCGCCGCGGCGCGCTCGATCTCAACGGGCACGAAGCCGTCGGCGGCACCGTCGTCATGCGTACCGGCGAGAATGCCAAGGCCGTCATCCAACGGGTGAAACAAAAAATCGATGAGATCGCCGCCAGCCTGCCGCCCGGCGTCACCATCCGCCCGTTTTACGACCGCAGCGAGTTGATCGACCGCACCATCGACACGCTCAAGCACGCGCTCATCGAGGAAATCATCCTCGTCACCCTGGCCCACATCATTTTCCTGTGGCATTTCCGCAGCATTCTCATTGTGACGCTGCCGCTGCCGATCTCGATTCTTGTTTCGTTCCTACTGATGAAGGAGTTCGGCATCACCAGCAACATCATGTCGCTAACAGGAATCGCCATCGCCATCGGCGTGCTGGTGGACGCGGCGATCGTGGTGACGGAGAACGTCATCCGCCATTGTGAGTCAGAGGAGAAGGAAAGGGGCCGCCCGCTCACCGCCACGGAACGATGGCAAACCACGCTCGTGGCGTCCAAGCAGGTCGGACGCCCGATTTTCTTCGCGATGGGAATCATCCTGCTGGCCTTCCTCCCCGTTTTCGTGCTTACCGGGCAGGAGGGCAAGCTGTTCCATCCGCTCGCTTTCACCAAGACCTTCGCGATGCTTGGAGCCACGCTGTTGGGTGTGACGCTGGTGCCGGTGCTGTGCTCGTTCCTGGTGCGCGGCCCGTATCATGAGGAGGAGCGCAACATAGTGATGGGTTTGCTGATGCGCATCTACGATCCGGCGCTGTCCTGGGCGTTGGATCATCGCAAGACGGTCGTCGGCGCGGCGGCATTGCTATTGGCATTTTGCATTATGTTAGCCTTCGGTCTGCCGCAGGCCGCCACCAAACAGCTTCATGATGCCGGTTACACCCGCACGGCGGATCTGTTCGCGGGTTTCGGCAAGGAATTCATGCCACCGCTCAATGAAGGCAGCCTGTTGCACATGCCGGTCCTGATGCCAAAAACCGGCTTCAAGGAAATCCAGCGTGTCATGTCGTGGCAGGATAAAATCATCGCCGCCACCCCCGAAGTGGAAACCGTCGCCGGCAAACTCGGACGTTTTGAAACCGCGACGGATCCCGCGCCGACGGAGATGCTGGAAACCACCATCATGCTCAAGCCGGAATACATTCCAAACGGAAGCTTCCGGGTGAAACGCAATCCGGCGTGGAGAGAGGGCATGACCATGGACAAACTCAAGGCGGAGCTCACCGAAAAAATGAAGGAGGTTCCCGGATACGTACCCGCTTTCCTCCAGCCGATCGAAAACCGAATCCTCATGCTCTACACCGGCATCCGCGCCCAGGTTGGCGTCAAGATCTACGGCGACGATCTCGATGCCATTCAGCGCAAGGCCTTCGAAATCGAAAAACTGATCAATGAAATCCCCGGCGCCACGGGCGTTTCCCCGTCCCGCGTTCAAGGTAAACCCTATCTCAACATCGAAGTGAACCGCATCGCCATGGCGCGCTACGGACTCAGTGCGAAGGATGTGTTGGATGCCGTGGAAATCTCCATCGGCGGCAAGAACGTCAGCACCACCATCGAAGGTCGCCAGCGCTTCCCCATCCAGATCCGCGTCGAGCGGGGCGAACGCGACGACATCGAAAAACTCAGCCGTATCCTCATCGCCGCCAAACCCGGTATGAGCAACGCTCCCGCCGCTCCACCGACTGGCGGCGGCATGGGCGGCACCTCGGCTCCTACCGCACCTCCAAGTGGCGGCGGCGATGCGGCGGACATCCCCTACATCCCGTTGGGCATGGTGGCGAAAATCACCCGCAGCATCGGCGCCAATGAGATCGCCTCGGAAAACGGCAAGCTCCGAAGTTATGTGCAGTCCAATGTCCAGGACCGCGACCTCGGCGGCTTTGTCGAGGAGATCGAGCGGAAACTCAGAACCGTCAACTGGGAGGGCATGACCTACAAGATGACCGGCGAATATGAAAACCAGCGCCGTTTCACCAAGACCATGTGGCTGGTTTTCCCCTTGGTCATGATGGTGATCTTCGTGCTGCTATTCATGGTGTTCCACAGCGGCATGGAGGCCGCGCACGTGATGCTGGCCGTGCCTTTCGCTCTCAGCGGCGGCGTGCTGCTTCAGAAAATGTTAGGCTACAACTTCAATGGCGCGGTTTGGGTAGGCTACATCGCGCTGTTCGGCACCGCCGTGCAGACCGGCGTGGTGATGGTCGTCTATCTGGAGGAGACGGTGAAGGAGCGCATGGAGAAACTGGGCGCGGCATTCACCCGCGCCGATCTCATTCAGGCGGTCAAGGACGGTGCCAAACTCCGGTTGCGGCCAAAGGTCATGACCGTGGCCACCACGGTGGCCAGCCTGCTGCCCATCATGTGGAGCCACCGCCAGGGCGCGGAAGTGATGAAACCGCTCGCCACGCCCGTGATCGGCGGCATGATTTCCAGCCTGATCCACATCCTCATCGTCACCCCGGTGATCTTCCTCTGGCTGCGCGAGCGCGGGCTCCGGAAAAGCCGGAGCGGCTGTCAGGCTTCGTGAACATACAAATATCAGAATAAACCGCTTCCGAGGGGGAACGTCAAATGACCATTTCGGCATTCTGCAACGACCTGCCGGGGCGAATTTCGGGGATTTTGGCACAAAATCGGCGTTTGGCAGTCTCCCGCCCTGCGGAGTCGCCCCCCCCCAGAGCGCTGGAATTGGGCGCGGAAACCTCGCATTTCCAAGGCCTGGACGAGTGCCGGCGGTCCTTCACAGGCGGCGGGAGAATCCGCAACAATGATTCGTGTGGACAGCGGCTTGACGGCACGCCCGTGCGGTGCGGAATATCTCCGCCATGGCACGGAAGATCGACGAGGCGGTGATCCGCGGCGAAATCGACAACACCGTCGAAGGTCGCACCTCCGGCCGCATCTGGCTGGCCGGGCGGGTCGAACCGCTCGTCCTAACCCTTGAGGGCGACTGCTGGCGGGATCTTGCCGGAACGCGGCTGTGCTTCCAAAACCCGTCGCCCAAGGCGGTCCCCGACTCCGACGCCCTCGACGAAAATCAAACCGGAATCGTCGGGGATATGACCGCCTCACGAAAAAGCAAGGTTCCGACCGTAAGCGAGGAGGAGATTCAAAGGCTCTATCAGAGCCAGTCCGGAATCCCCTTCGAATGGAAAAACATCCTCTATCTGGAGTGGTTCAGCGGGATCAACGGACGGGTGGTGATCGAGTCCGCCGCATATCTGATGGAGATTTCCCCCCACGAGTGGGAGATGGACGAAGACGCGGAGGAGGCGCAGAAGCTGGCGAACCTGAACTCGATGCGGGATTTCATGGCGCAGGTGATCCGCAGGCGCGACCCCGAACGAAAGGAAGAGGGCGAGTCCGACGGCGAACTCGATGAATTCGCCTGGGAGGAGCGCCTCAAAGAATCCGATCGCCTGACGGACGCCTATCAGGAGGTTCTTGAAAAATACATGGAGGACTCCAACAGCGAGCAAAAGGAGGCGTTTGTGATGGGCTGGGACGGCCTGCTCGACGCGTTGGCGGAACGGGATGAAGCGGCGGAGGATGACTTTCTGGGCAAAACCCGGGTCAAGGGAACGACGGAGGATGCGTCCTTCGATGACGATGACGAAGAGGATGATGACGACTATATGGAGCCTGACGACGGACTTTTCGGCGATGAAGGTGACGATCACCCGCTGCAAATCCAGTCGCAGGAACTCGCGAAGCGTGCGATGGACGTGGTTCAGCGGGATGCGGCACCGGGAACCGCCGCCTATCACCTGGTCAGTTGTCTGCTCCAGGTAAGCGGCAAGCTGGCCGGCGCGCTCAATGGCCGCGGCAGCGGCTACGAACCGGAAACGGGGTTTATACTCGCGGTTTTGAAGCGCTGCCTCAACTGGCTCAACGAGGCTGTCGGCTCCTGCCAGGAACTGATGTCGGCTGAAGAAGATGCGGATCAACTCGCGGCCCTTACCCACCTGCGCAGCTCGGCCTTCGCCATCCGCAACGGCATCGTCGAACTGCGCCGGGAACTCAAGTAAAATGACAGATCAACCCATGGAAAACCGGCTTTCAATAGGGATTCAAGCAGTCCTGACCGCCACGCGCCGCCTTGCCGCCGTGACCGTCGTGTCCATGCTCACGGCCGCGGTTTCACCGGCAGCACCGAAGCCACCCAACCTGGTGTTTGTCTTCAGCGACCAGCAATCGTCGGATATGTTAGGTTGTTACGGCAATACCGACATTCAAACCCCGAATCTCGACCGGTTGGCACGCGGCGGGCTTCGTTTCAACCATTGCATTTCCAATTCCCCCGTCTGCACTCCCTACCGCGGCATCCTGTTCAGCGGCCAACATCCCCTCAATCAGGGCGCCATTCAGAACGACCTGCAAATGCTTCCCGGCAAGGGAACGTATTTCGCGGAGGTGCTGCGCGATGCCGGCTACCACACCGGTTACTATGGCAAGTGGCACCTCTACGGCGGCGACCGCGAGCGCGGCATCCCCGCCGGATCCTGCCGTTATGGATTCGATCACGAATTCCTCGTCAACAACTGTACCCTGACTTTCGATGCCGCCAATGCCTCCTACTGGAGCCAGGACGGCACCACGAAAAAACTCTATGGCGACTGGGAAGCCTACGCCCAGACCAAGCAGGCGATGGAGTTTGTCGATCGGCATGCCGACAAACCATTCGCGTTGTTCCTCTCATGGCATCCGCCCCACAACTGGGGCGGAGCCCACCAAGGCTATGACGCTCCGGCGGATTTGCTTTCACTTTACGATCCTGCAAAACTCAATTTGCGCCCCTCCGTCAAGGACACACCGCAGGTTCGCCATGCCTATCAGGGCCACATGGCGATGATCAGCGGGATTGACCGGGCCTTCGGATGGTTGATGGATAGACTCGATGAACGCGGCCTGGCGGAAAACACAATCGTAGTGTTCACCAGCGATCATGGTGACACCTTGGCGAGCTATAACTGGTTGCCGAACCACAAGGGCCGCGCCGAACACGTATCGTCGCGGGTGCCGATGCTGGTCCGCTGGCCGGCGCGACTCAAGCCCGGCACCAGCGATCTGCTGGTCGGCACGCTCGACCTGATGCCTACCTTGCTCGGGATGATGGAGTTGCCGGTGCCAGCCACCTGCCAGGGACGCAACGCATCCGCCGCCATTCTGACAGGAATCGATGATGGCGTGGATGCCCTCCCGCTGTTTTACCTGCCATGCAACTGGCGCGGTGTTTACACCCGACGGCACACCTACTCGGTGTCCCTCCACGATCCGGCGGAAGCCAACATTCCCGGCGGCCGGAAGACATTCGATATACTGTATGATCGCCAGTCCGATCCGTGGGAAACGAAGAATCTCTTTGACGCACCCGACTCCGCCGCCCTGCGCAATGAGCTTCATGCCCGAACGCTCGAATTCATGAAACACTTTGGCGACGCAGGGCTGGATTGCCGTGAAATCCTCAAACAGGTCGTTCGCAGCGAGGACCTGCCAGCCGTCCTCAAGCCGCTCTCCCAATGTCCCGATGGCTGGGAAGGGCGGATGAAGGGAAGGCCGGTGGATATACTCAAGAGCGGCGGCGGGGATCGTTAGATAGCGCCGAACGCGTGTTCTCATCATTCGTTGGGTGGTTCTTCACCGCCCGGTATTTCATGTTGTCCTTGGAGCGGGTGACCCACCAGACGCCGCGCTAGATCGTTACCGTTAGGCAATCCGCTGGAATCCTTTCGGGAGTAGGTGCCGCCGGGGGGACTCGAACCCCCACGAAGGTTGCCCTTCAACGGATTTTAAGTCCGTGGCGTCTACCATTCCGCCACGACGGCTAATGCTACTCCTTGCAACGTTTCCTTTCGGGAAACAATCGGCGATGACTACCTCCGATGACTACCCGAGCTTGCACGGTGCGGTTTGCTGCGGTATTTGCAGCCGCATGGACACATGGGCGAAGGCCGGGGAAAATCTGGTGAGACATTGGAGCGGGACGATCTACCTCCGCGCCAAGGTCGGCGGCAAGTCGATTCGTATTTCGCTGGATACATCCGATCTGCGGATTGCCAAGATCAAGCGCGACGAGCGACTGGAAAACCTGCGGCAAGCGGCGAAGACCCAAGCCCACACGGGCGTGGTCCGGACCTTGGGCGAGGCCATCGAGGCGGTGGCCGTCCGCATTTTGTCACAGCCCCACCTCAAGGCTCCGACGATCTTGTACTACACCGAGATGTTCGACCTCCTGCGCGCCACGCTGCCGGTGGCCACTCACGGCCGGCAATGGACGACCGGTGATGCCGCTGTCTGGTGGAAGGGCATCGCCAAGAAATATTCCGCACAACGGGCGAACAACGCGCTGTCCATGGCGAAGCGAATGGGCCGGATGCTGGTCGAGGCGGGCGTGCGCATTGATGACCCCACCGCGGGATTGAAGCGGATGCGGATAGTCTCGAAGGACCTCACGATCCCCTCCCGCGAAAGGATCGAAAGCCTGATCGCCAACATCCGCAACCAACACAAGGCGCACTCGGAACAGGCGGCAAACTACGTGACCTTTCTGGCGTTTTCGGGTTGCCGCTCGTCGCATGTGCGACGACAATTATAATGCCCCCCTGACGACAATTAAAATTACCCATTGAAGGGGAGGTTTTTCGGGGTGAGGCGGCAGGTGCTGTTTGACGCCGGTCGGGGTGGCGGATGCTGCTCTGGGTTGTGGTCACAAGAACCCAACTCAC
>CAMBPB010000082.1 GCA_945869465.1 Prosthecobacter debontii | reverse complement strand
AACTCATTGCTCGAAGGCAACGTCATCGCCCGCCGGGCGCTCGATGAAATGATGCGGATCTATCCGCCAGGCCGCGAGATCCTCAGTCCGCCGACGATTCCCGAGTGGGAGCATGGCGACACCGCGGAACCCGACGAGCTGGTGGTGATCTATCACAACTGGGACGAGATCCGGCGGCTGATGTGGGACTATGTTTCGATTGTCCGCACCGACAACCGCCTGCGGCGCGCCGGCGCGCGGTTGAAAAACCTCAAGCGGGAAGTGCGCGAATTCTACTGGGGCCACCGGGTCAATCCGGACATTCTCGAACTGCGCAACCTGGTCTCGGTCGCCGGCTTGATCGTCGAGTGCGCGCTGCGGCGCAAGGAATCCCGCGGGCTCCACTACACACTCGACCATCCGGAAACCCAAGACAGCTACCGCACGGACACGCTGCTGCGGCGGTTCTAACGGGCGATTGGCCGCTTGTCCTGGCGGATCGGGGCCGCGATGGTCTTGGGCATGTCCTTTTCCCTGCATCCCCGCCTTGCTGCGGGCGGCGTCGAGCTCGGAAGCATCGGCGCCTGCCGCCTGCTGCTGAAAAACAACGCGCTGTTTCCATGGTTTCTGCTGGTTCCGGAGGTGGATGACGGCATCGAGGACCTGCACCACCTCGAGCCCGCCCGTTATGACGAGGTGATGGCCGCGGTGAGGCAAGTATCCGGATTCGTGGCGCAACATTTTCGTCCGGAAAAACTCAACGTCGCCTGCATCGGCAATCAGGTGCGGCAGATGCACATCCACATTGTCGGCCGCTCGACCGGAGATTCCGCGTGGCCTGGAACGGTCTGGGCGTTTGCTGGGAAACAAAACTATCCGGCAGGGGATATCGCCGTGATCACGGCCGCCGCGCGGGCGGGGCTGCCGCTTTTGTGAGGCGGACTCATCGTGTCGCGTTCCGCGCCTCGCAGCCGCGGCGCTCGTTGATGAAGAGTGTTAGCACCAGGCCGACTGCGAGAAATCCCGTCAGCAGCAGCAGCGCTTCAGGGGTGCCGAGCACGTCTTTCACCCAGGCGAAGGGAAAGGTCATGATCGCGGAGAGTTTCCACACCAGACCCCACATCCCGAAGACTTCGGCCTCGCGGCCGGGAGGGGCCAGATAGCCGATGAAGGCCCGGTTTGCCGAGCCCAGCGAGCCGAGCCCGAATCCTAGCAGGTTTCCGATCAGCCACAGCGGCCAGATCGGGAAGGGCGTCCCCAAGCCGCCCGCCTGGTGCATCTGGTGAAGCTGCGCGTAACCGGCGAAGCCCAGCGCCGTCCCTAACCAAATCAGCAGCAGAATGATCACCGAGCGCCGGTGGCCGATCCGGTCCTGCCAGAAAGTCGGCAGAATGGTTCCGACGATGCCCGAGATGGTGATGACGCCCACGAACATCACCAGATCAACCTGGGAAAAGCCGAACTCCTCCGCCAGTTTGCTAGCGAAAAAGACCACCACGTTGATGCCCGTTCCGTAAAACAGCGAGGCGGCTAACAAAATCGCCAGATCTCGGTGGCGGGCGGCGTTGCGCACCGATTCCCCGAGCCGGATGAAGCCCGCGGTGAGAAGGTTGCGGCCCGGGTGTTCGGATCTTGGAGCCGGCGGCTCGTGCAGCCACCGCAGCGTCGGCACGCAGAACACGATGAACCACAGCCCGGCGCACACGAAAAAAGGCCGCCAGCTCGCGGTGGATTCGAGTTTGAACGCAATCATCGCCGCGGCAGTTAGAACAAGCAGCAGCAGCGCCGCCGCATACGCAACCGCCCAGGAAAACCCGCTCACCCGGCCGACCTGGTCCTGCCTGGCCAGGCCCGGCAGGAAACTCGCCAGAAAGTTTTCGCCAATCGAGAAGGCGAAGTTTGCGGGGATATAGAGCAGCACCGCCAGCCAGACCTGTCCCGGTTGGATGAAGGCCAGGCCGCAAGTGAAAACTCCGCAGAGCAGGCCGGAGCCGACCAGGCAGCGTTTTTTCCATGCCCGTTCGTCCGCCGCGGCTCCAAACAGCGGCGAGAGCACGGCTGATAGCAACATGCTGGTGCCAAAGGTCAGTGCCCAGATCCGGTCGTCGATGGCATCGTCGCGCACGATCATTTTGGAGAAGAAGATCGGAAACAACAGCGTGTTGATTAACAGGGTGAACGATTGGTTCGCCACATCAAACGAGATCCACGACCACAACTGGCGTTGTTGTGGAATGCTGTTCAAAGGGTAAAACCGGCGGAAGTTCATCGAGAGTGTCCCGGCATCCTTGGGGATTTCCCGGGCGTGTGCGACAGAAATTACGGTGGGATCCGTCGCTTGGGAATTTCGTGCCTGCGACTTTCCGTCACTCCTGAAACCTTGCGTCATGCTTGTCGCAACCCATGCCTTGATGCCCGGCTCCGGGTGGCGCTCGCCTGTTGTGGCAACATCCGCGGAGTGATTCCATTTACGGCTTGGAACCGGCCGGCCGGTGGGTTCCAATGGAAAGGCAATGGCTTACCTCGACGAGAATTTCCTGCTTCACTCCCCCACGGCGCGACGGCTCTTCCATGAGGTGGCCAAGGACCAGCCGATCATCGATTACCACTGCCACCTTTCGCCGCGGGAAATCGCAATCGATCATCGGTGGGATAACCTCGCCGAAATCTGGCTCGGCAGCGATCATTACAAATGGCGCTTGATGCGCGCCAACGGCGTGGACGAGGACCTGATCACCGGGAATTCCACCCCGCGCGAAAAATTCCAGGCCTGGGCGCAAACCGTGCCCTTCACCCTGCGCAACCCGATCCACCATTGGACCCACCTCGAACTGCGGCGCTACTTCGGCAGCGATCTTCTGCTAGGCCCCGATACCGCCGACGAAATCTGGGAGATAGCCAACGAAAAACTCGCCGAACGGGATTTTTCCACTCATGGACTGTTGAAAAAATTCGATGTCCGGGTGGTGGGCACCACCGATGATCCGGCGGATTCCCTGGACGATCATGCGGGCATCGCCGCCTCACAACTCACCACGCGGGTGGTGCCGACCTTCCGCCCGGACAAGGCGTTTCTGGTGGATCGGCCCGACCAGTTGGCCCCGTGGTTGTTGAAACTCGAAGCGATTTCAGATACCCCCATCGTGCATTTGTCCGACCTGCTGGCAGCGCTGCAAAAACGCCACGACGATTTCCACGAAGCCGGCGGGCGCTTGTCCGACCACGGTTTGGAGCGCATGCCGGCGCTCCATTGTTCGGATGCGGAGGCCGCGATGATTTTCGACAAGGTCCGCTCGGGCAAAGCCGCGACGGCGGAGGAAAAGGAGCGTTTCTCCTTCTATCTGATGGTGTTCTTCGGCCAGCTCGACGCGGCAAGAGGCTGGACCAAACAACTTCATCTCGGTGTATTCAGAAACACCAACAGCGGGATGTTCGAACTGCTCGGGCCGGATTCCGGCTTCGATACCATTGGCGACACCCAGCAGGGAGCCGCACTGGTGAACTATCTCGACAAGCTGGCCCGCGAGGGATCGCTTCCCAAGATCGTGCTCTACAACCTCAACCCGCGCGACAACTATCTGTTTGCTGCGCTCACCGGCG
Organism: Prosthecobacter debontii; assembly: GCA_945869465.1. Classification (GTDB taxonomy): domain Bacteria; phylum Verrucomicrobiota; class Verrucomicrobiia; order Verrucomicrobiales; family Akkermansiaceae; genus Luteolibacter. The sequence goes on along the minus strand of CAMBPB010000082.1, from coordinate 12,500 downwards.
CGTTCCAGGACGGCACCTTTCCCGGCAAGATCCAGTTCGGCTCCGGCTGGTGGTTCCTCGATCAGAAAAACGGCATCGAACTCCAGCTCGACGCGCTCTCGGCCACCGGCCTGCTCTCGCGCTTCGTCGGCATGATCACCGATTCACGCTCGTTCCTGTCCTTCACGCGCCACGAATACTTCCGCCGGATCCTCTGCAATCTGATAGGCTCCGAAGCTGACCGCGGCGAATTGCCCGACGATTTCGAAGTGCTATCCGGTCTGATCCGCGCGGTGTGCTTCGGCAACGCGAAACGCCATTTCGGCTTCGATGTCTGAGGACTCAAGGAGCGTTGGCATCCCGCCCACGGAGGCCCCATCAATCCACCACAACAATCCAGCTCATGAAACTCAACACCGTCGCCTGCCTCCTGCTTCTGAATGCTTCGCTTTCCGCCCTGCCGGTTTTTATCGGCACGAACACCGGGAAACACACCGCAAGCAAGGGCATCTATCTGGCGGATTTCGATCCGGCGACGGGCACACTCAGCGAGCCGAAACTCGCCGCGGAATACCACAACCCGGGTTTCCTCGCCCGGCATCCCACGCAGCCGGTGCTCTACGCCGTCGGTAGTCCTAACAATCCTTTCCCGGATGGAGCCAGTTCGGTCGCTGCTTTTTCCATCGCCGCGGATCATTCCCTGAAACTCCTCGGCGAGGCTTCGAGCGGTGGCAAAGGTGCCTGCCATCTAACGGTGGATGCCTCCGGCCGCACGGTGGCGGTCGCCAACTATGGTGACGGTCGCATTGCGACCCTGCGTCTCGATGAAGCCGGAATGCCCGGGAAAACGGTGTCGGTTATCTCCAATCCAGGCACGGGACCTAACAAATCTCGTCAAGAAGGCCCGCACGCCCACGGCGTTTATTTCGACAAGGCGAACGCGCATCTCTTCGTTCCCGACCTCGGGCTCGACAAGGTGCTGGTCTATCCATTCGATGCCGCGACTTCGAAACTTGGCGCTGCACTGCCCCCCCTTGACACCGCCCCCGGCGCGGGGCCGCGGCACCTGGCGTTTTCTCCGGATGAAAAACACGCATACGTGATCAACGAACTGGACAACACGGTGCTCGCCAGTTCGGTTGACGCGGGAAAATTCACGACCATCGGTGCCGCGCCGACCCTGCCCGGCGATTTCACAGGGAAAAACTCCACAGCCGAGATCGAAGTGCATCCAACCGGCCGCTTCGTCTATGCCTCTAACCGTGGTCACGACTCAATCGCCGCGTTCCGCCGCGACGAGAAATCTGCAGCCCTCACGTTCATCCAGCACGCGCCCTGCGGCGGAAAAACCCCTCGCCATTTCAAGATCGCGCCCGGCGGCAAGTGGCTGCTCTGCGCCCATCAGGACTCCCACACCATCAGCGTGCTCCCGCTCGATCCGGAGACCGGAAAACTCGGCAAACCTGCTCACACCGTGTCCTCGCCCAGCCCGATCTGCATCCTCTTCGCCCCATAAGGAGGGTGGACATTTCTGTCCACCAGTCCATGAAAAGCCCAAGCTCCGTGCGAGGTATTCTGTTTTGATACCCCAATTTCCGCGTTGCCGTGCTATCATTGCTATCGCACGGACTTCTCATGACGCAATTGCTTGTCAGAAATCTGGACGTAGAGCTGGCTCGCGACTTGAAAAAAAGGGCCGGCGAGCACGGGGTGTCCGTCGAGGAGGAGCGCCGGCGGATCCTGCGTGAGGCTCTATCTCCGGATCCCTGCTCGATCACCCCCCTTATCAGATTTTGACAGCGGGACCGTGATGGCTATGTTCCGCCCCGTTCCTACCAATCATCCCCACTCATGAGCGCAACCACTCCCGAAAAACACGTCTTCCAGGCCGAGATCCAGCAACTGCTCGATCTGGTGGTCCACTCACTCTACACCGACAAGGAAATCTTCCTGCGCGAGCTGATCTCCAACGCTTCCGACGCGATGGAGAAACTCCGCCACATCGAGGCCACCGAGAAAAACATCCATCAGCCGACCCTCCCGCTGGAAATCCACATCACCACCGACGAGGAGGCGAAGACCCTGACCATCACCGACCACGGCATCGGGATGTCCCACGACGAGCTCGTGAAAAACCTCGGCACCATCGCCCACTCGGGCACCAAGTCGTTCCTCAAGTCCGTCAAGGAAGGCGGCGCCACGCCGGCTAACATGATCGGCCAGTTCGGCGTCGGTTTTTACTCGGCCTTCATGGTGTCGGACAAAGTGAGCGTGTATTCGCGGGCCTGGCACGCCGACTCGCCGGAGCTTGTCTGGACCAGCGACGGTATTAGCGGTTATGAAATCGAGGAAACCAGCGGCCTCGAGCGCGGCTCGAAACTGGTGCTGCACCTCAAGGAGGATGGTGCGGAGTATGCCACTGAAACGCGCGTCAAACACCTCGTCGAAACTTATAGCAATTTCGTCGGATTTCCGATCTTCCTGAACGGAACGCGCATCAACGAGGTTGAGGCGCTGTGGCTGAAGAACAAGTCCGAGATCACGGAGGAGCAATACAAGGCGTTCTATCAATTCGCCTGCAAGTCCTGGGACGATCCGTCCTACCGCCTGCATTTCAGCGCCGACGCGCCGCTCGCGATCAACTCGTTGGTCTTTGCGCCGTCCGAGAACCCGGAGCGCATGGGCTTCGGCAAGGCCGAGTGCGGCGTGGCCCTCTACAGCCGCAAGGTGCTCATCGACGCCTCGCCCAAAGGCCTGCTGCCGGACTGGATGCGCTTCATGAAAGGCGTTGTGGACAGCGCCGACATCCCGCTCAATATCTCCCGCGAGACGATGCAGGACAGCGCGCTCATCCGCAAGCTGGGCAGCGTCATCAGCAAGCGCGTGATCCGGATGTTCGAAAAGGAAGCCGAGGCCGATCCGGAGAAATACCGCGGTTTCTATCGCAAGTTCGACCGCTTCTTCAAGGAGGGCGTCGCCACCGACCATGCGAACCGCGAGGCGCTCGCCAAACTGCTGCGTTTCGAATCCTCCCTCACCGATGCGGGTGCCGTCTGCGGTTTCGCCGACTATGTTTCCCGCATGAAGGACGGCCAGGAGTCGATCTACTATCTGGTGGGATCAAACCGCGACCAGATCGAGAGCAGTCCATACCTTGAGGCGTTCAAAGCCCGCGGGCTGGAGGTGATCTTCTTCACCGACGCGGTCGATGAATACGTCGTGGATTCGCTAGGCGCCTTTGATGGCAAAAAACTCGTCTCCGTCCGCCACGGCGGGGTGGAGCTTGAGGAGCAGGCCACCGAAGGCGAGGCGCTTTCCCCGGAACTAACGGCATCGCTGTGCGAGTTCCTGAAAGTCGAACTCGGCGAGCGGGTGGTTTCCGTTTCCAGCGGCAAGCGTCTGGTCGAGAACCCGGTCATCGCCTTGGTGCCCGCCGACGGCATGAGTCCGCAGATGCGCCAGATGATGAAGGCGATCGACGAAAACTTCAAGGACCAGGTCAAAGTCGAGCTGGAGATCAATCCGCGCCATCCGTTGGTTAGAAAACTCGCCGAGACCAAGGACGGCAACCCGGAACTCGCCAGGCTGGTCTCACGCCAGTTGCTCGACAACGCTCTGATGGCCGCCGGCCTTCTGGATGACGCGCGCGACACCGTCAGCCGCATGAACACGCTGATGGAAAAAGCGATGGGAGCGTGACCGCCAGGGCCGGGTCCGGGTCGCACTTCTGTTTCAGTTAGCGATCCGCGCCCGCCCCCTGTTGTTTCTTCGGGTTGGAATTCCGGTTCTTCATGCGGAAGGGAAAGTTTTGGTTGTCGGTGCGGGATTCCGCCATGAGCGTTTCAGCCTTCGCCACGAGGTCGGCGCGGGATGCGGCGAGGTTATTTGTTTCGGCGGAGTCGTTAGCCAGATCGTAGAGTTCGGTGGGAGCGTCCTTGCCGTTGCGGACGGCCTTCCAGTTGCCGAAGCGAACGCCCTGAATGGTGCCGCCCTCGTGCAGTTCCCAGTAGAAGCAATCACGCCGGGGTGCGGGGCCGCCTTTGAGGAACGAGACGAGCGCCAACCCGTCCGGTTTCAAACCAGCGGGCAACTTCGCGCCGGCGAGTTCGGCGGCGGTGGGGAGAAAATCCCAGAACGCCCATGGTTCATCGCTCACGCGTCCGGCGGGGACGACGCCGGGCCAGCGGGCGAGCGCCGCCTGTCGCAGGCCGCCTTCATACATGCTGCGTTTGAAGCCCCGCAGCTTGCCGCCCATGGTCTGGTCGAAGAGTTTGCCGATTTCCGAGGTTCCCGGGAATGAGGAGCCGTTGTCGCCGGAAAATATGACGAGGGTGTGCTCATCGAGCTTGAGTTCCTTCAGCAGTGCGAGCAGCGCGCCGACGTCGCGATCAAGACGCGTGACCATGGCAGCATAGGTCTTTTGCACACCGGACCAACCCTTGCGGTCGGCATAGTCGCCGGGGTCATCGATCTCGAAGTTCCCATGTGGCAGCGTGACGGCATAAAAGAGAAAGAACGGGTGGTCCTTCTGCTTCCGCACCCAGGCCAGGGTGTCTTCCTGAATCAGGTTCGGTGCGTAGGTTGTCTTTTTGCCACCCGTGTTTCCGGTTAGATCGACGCGTTGGTCATCGTTGTAAAGATAGGCCGGGAAATAGCTGTGGGCGTGTCGCTGGCAATTGTAGCCGAAGAAATGATCGAAGCCCATCTTGAGCGGGCTGCCGCTGGTGTCGAACATGCCCATGCCCCATTTGCCGGTGCAAGCGGTGGCATAACCGGCGGACTTGAGGGTCTGGGCGACGGTCACGGTGCCGGCGGGCAAGGGCAATTGCCCTTCGGGCTTGATCTCGCGGTTGGCCCGGATCGGGCAGTGGCCCATGTGAAGTCCGGTCATGAGGGAGGATCGCGAAGGTGCGCACACGCTGGTGCCGCAATAGGCCTGCATGTAACGCGTGCCCTCGGCGGCCATGCGGTCGAGGTTGGGGGTTTGGATCAGCTTCTGGCCATAACATCCGAGATCGCCCTGCGCGAGGTCGTCGGAGAGGATGAAAATGATGTTAGGTCTGGTGTCGGGCGTGGCCGCGGAGGCGCGGGCGGCAGCGAGCAAACCGATGGCAAGCAGCATGAGGCGGATCATGGCAGGCGGGGGATGAATTCCAATATGGGACTTATTCAGGACGGCCGTTTTGCGCCGGCTTTTCCTTTTCGATCAACGCTTTCGCCTGGCGGACATAACGGCGCCCGAGCAATTCGTAACCCTGCGGAGTGTAGTGTAGGTCGTTGATTGTGATGCCGTTGATTTGCTTGTCGTTCAGGTCGTCGCAATCCACCCAGGCACCGCGCGGATCGCTGTTAGCGACATCGATGCCGTGTTTTTTGGCAATCTCGTCCCATTCCGCCACCCAATAGCGGAGCGCTTGTCCGCCTGCGGCGATCTTGATGGAGGCCACGTCGGCGGCGGGAAACAAAGCGGCCGTTTCCGGCTCGAAACCGGTTTTTGGATTCATGCCGGCCATGTTCCACTGGCCGGAAAGAATGAAGAGGCGGGCGGGCTTGTCGGCAGCCGGCAGGACTGCGGTGAGGGCGAGCAAAACCGAGATCGAGAGGGTCTTCATGCCAAAATCATGGTGACGGACGAACGGATTGGCCAGTGCGCATTGGTGAATCGACACGAAAAACCGGATGCGGGAAACATGCAGGCTCGGACGAACGTAGCACCTCATTCCATGAACCCAATCAATGAAGGCGACACCATGAATGCAAGACAGTCCACGACCGCAAACCACACTCCATCGAAAATCCGCCGGCGATTCGCCAGAGCCGCGGGGTTGATGATCTCGGTTTCCACCTTGATCGGCGCACCTGCCGCGTTCTCCGCTCCTGAGGAGGTCAAGAAAGAGGAATGGAACGGCTATGAGATGAAAAAATTCGCCGTCGAGGGCCGCTCGGCATTGCTGGTGGTCCCCAAGGAACCGGCGGCCGGCAAACCCTGGATCTGGCGCACGGAGTTTTTCGGGATCGATCCGCAGGCGGATATCGCCTTGCTCGGCAAGGGCTTGCACGTGGCCTATGTCGATGTGGGCGGATTGTTTGGCGCGCCGGTGGCTCTGGATGCGATGGACAAGTTCTACGATCACACATGCAAGACCTACGGACTCAGCCCTAAGGTTGTGTTAGAGGGATTCAGCCGCGGAGGTCTGTATGCACTCAACTGGGGAATCCGCCACCCGGAGCGGGTGGCCTGCATGTATTTGGACGCTCCGGTGTGCGATTTCAAGAGCTGGCCGGGCGGCGGCGGGCGCGTCCGGATGTCGGGCCGCGATTGGAGGGATTGTCTCAAGGCATACAACATGACTGACGAACAGGCGCGGGCCTACAAGGGCAACCCCATCGACAATCTTGAGCCGCTGGCCAAGGCGAAGGTCCCGATCTTCTGTGTCTGCGGCGACATGCACGACTGGGTGGTGCCGATCGAAGGAAACACCTTGCTGCTAGAGACGCGCTACAAGGAGCTTGGCGGCGACGTCACGGTGATCCGCAAGCCCAAAGCCGGGCATCGTCCGCACAGCCTGCCGGACCCTGCGCCGATCGTGGAGTTCGTGCTGAAGCACACGACGCCGGCGAAGTGACATTCGCGGCCGTCGGCTGAGTTGGATGGAGCCGGTGGCGCGAATCAAGGAGGGGCGATACTCCGCTTCGCCCTGTCCATGAGAAGACAATGGGCAAGCGCTTCGTTACAAACGCCACACCTATGCCCGCTAGCTTCGTGATGGAAGCGAACGGCTCTTCGATCATGTTGCCGCTCCGTTGCAGAAGCGGAATTTGGCGGGCGACGAAGCCCACGGCGATACGCTCAAAAGGCTGCGTGGACGGATGAACGCGCGGATGAGCGAAATCGGCGACACGTTTGAAAATTGCGGCTGGTATCGCGACTATTTCACGGATAACCGGGTGATCGTGAGGGGCGCGCGCGGCCCATTCCACCGCCAATTCGCGCCTGACGTGCCGCTGGCAACAGGCCGCGCGGCGGCCCCCGCCGGACCTGCGACGAAGCCATCGGGCCAGCCGTAAAGCGCCTTCGCGAGCTCTCATTTCCGTAGCTCTTGCCCGCAGGGCGGGGATTCCATTCCGCAAATCTGAAATGTGGTTCGTCCACCGGGCGTAAAGGGCACGGTCTGCATGAAACGTCCTGTTCCGGCAGGTATCTCTATCAAAAATTTACCTCATGCGTTCCGGAATCGATCCAATCATTCTGCAAAAGCTCCAGGCGTTCGCATCCCGCCGCCGCGCGCTCATCCTGCTGCGCGGGACGTTGGCCACGGTGGCTACGCTCACTGCCGCGATGATCGTCGTCGCGGCGCTGGACTACTGGATTCCGCTGCTTCCTGATAGTTTGCGCTGGGTGCTCAGCGGCTCGGCCTACGCCGTGGTGTTCGCCGTAGCGTGGTGGAAGTGCGTGAACCCGCTGATGCATGCGCCGGACCAACGGCAGATCGCGCGCATCGTGGAGCATGCCGAGCCGAAGTTGCGCGAGGATTTGCTTTCGGCGGTGGAACTCGGACGCACCCGCGGCGAGGTCTTTGATTCCGAGCAGTTCCGCGGGCTCGTGCAGACAGATGTTTCCGCCCGCGTCAAGGGTCTCAAAATGGAATCGCTGCTGCCCGTCGGCTTGCTGAAACGCTATCTCCAAGTGGCCGCAATCCTTGGTGCCGCCTTGATGGTTCTGATGCTGGCGAGCGGTTTCCGTTTCGGAAACCTGTTCCTGCGCGCGCTGTTGCCCGGGGCGAATCTCGATCGGGTGTCCGCCACGCAAATCGTCATCCTCGAGCCCGTTCCCGGCGACCAAACCGTGCCGCAAGGCGATGCGGTGCGCCTGATGATCGAACTCAAGGGCCAACTTGCCACGACTGCCAGACTGGAATCGGAAAGCCCCGGCCACGGACGCGAGGTGGTGGAAATGACTCCGCTTGGCGATCACCGCTTTGCCACCACCATCCAGGTGGCTCGCGAAAGCGTGCGCTACCGGGTGCAGGCGGGCGACGCGCTGACCCGCCGCTATGAGTTGACCGCCGTCGCCAGACCGCACGAGCTCGCGTTCGAGAAGATCTATGAGTATCCGGCCTACTCCAGAATCCCGGCGCAGACCGTCAAGGAGGACTCCGGCGGACTGGCCGGCCTGGAAGGTTCCGAGGTGCAGATCAAGTTCACCACCAACCAGAAAGTGAAGAGCGGTGAGTTGCGTGTGGACCGCGGCGGGATCACCTCCGTAATTCCGTTAGAAACGCTGCCGGACGGCCGGCTGGGCGCGCGCGTCCCGCTTAGCGGATCGGGCACCTATCGCGTGCATCTCATCGCCGCCGGGACGGGTTTTGAAAACAAATTCAGCCCGGAATACGAGGTGCGCGCCGAGCCCGACCTGCTCCCGACCCTGGTCCTTGAGGAGCCGAAGCAGGACCTGATTTCGAAATCCGATGACCTCGTCAGACTCTCCGCCGCTGCGGCCGACGACATCGGCCTCGCCAGCATCGTGCAGATGGTGAAGGTCAACGAGGGCGCATGGAAGGAGGTGGTGCTCAATGCCGACATGAAGCGCGAGGCGCGCATCGAACGCGAGTGGGATCTATCAGAAGAAGGCGTCAAAGCGGGCGATCTGCTCACCACGAAGTTGATCGCCACCGACTTCAAGGGCGGCCAGGCCGAGTCCCGGACGCTGCAAGTCACGGTCGTTGCGGCGGGTTTTGAAATCCAGCGGCTATCAGGACTTGCGACCCGCCAGGCGCTGTATCGGGCGGTGAAGGCCCTCGCCACGTCCGGCGCGGCGCTTGAAGAGGCGGCCCGCGCGGCGCGATTCAAATACGATCAGAGCGAGGACTCCGATCCTGAGCGCAAGCAGGTGCTCGGGGCCTTTGTGACGGCGTATGGGGACTACGATGCCAAGCTCACCGCCGCCTGGATGGCGCTCAACACCCCGCTCCGTGAGGTGCCGGCGAACCATGAGGGCGCCGACCTTGTTCTGCTAGGCCGCCTGCTCAACCGCATCCACAACGGCGAGGCCGGGCAGGCCGTGGCGCTCACCTCCATGCTCGATGCCAATCCTTCCATGCCGGCGGCGCGGGAACTCATGCGCGAGGTTCACGAAATCGCCGGCCGCGTGAAGTCGCTCGCGTCCCTCGCCCGGGATGCCTACGATCTAACGCTTGCGGCAGAGGAAATCGACGTGGCGGCCGAACTCTGCATCGTCATCACCGCCGAGCAGGAGCGCATCGTTGCAATGGCTGCCGCAGCCGGGAAACCGCAAGATTGGAGCAAAGTGACGACCCGTCTGCGCACGGTGCTGAGTGTTTGTCAGAATGTGGAATCCATTCTGGAATCACTCAAAAGCCATGGCGGCCCGATCGCCGTGATGGCGGGCCAGATGCACATCAAGTTCAGCCGGGAAATCGGCAAGATGGAGCGTGACCTGGCGGAAGGCGCCCAGAGCAAGCGTTTTCAGGCCAGCCTCGAACAATTTTCAAAAGCGACCTTGGGCAAGGTGCGCGAGGCGTTTGACCTCAAGGACCAGCTCGCCGGACACCTGCTTTCCACTAAAACCAAGGGCGGTGCCGGCACGCGGGCCACCAAACTAACCGACCAGGTCGCGAGCACCAACGCCGATCTAACCGAGGAGGTGGATCCCGCCTGGGCCTGCGTGGGCAAGCTGCGGGACGAACTGGCGGCAATCGTGAAGGCCGAGAACCTCGCGCCGGACGAGCGCGCCGCCCTGAGCCAGGCTCGCTGGGTCTCGAAGGGTTGGATCTTCAAAGCCTGCGGCGATCTCGAGGAACCGCGCGTCGTGGCCGACAACGCTTTTGTTAGCGACTTGCGCCGGGCGACCGTGGCCATGCAATCGGTGCAGGCGCTGGCCCCCGGCGACGGACCGCAAAAGACCACGGAACGTCTGGCGTTGCTGGATCAAAGTCTGAGGATTCTCGAAAGCGGTCACAATTTGCAGCAGATGGTGGAAGGACTGGTGGCGCTGGAAGCATTGGAGCGCTGGGAGTTGCGCAAGCCCCAGGCGCGGACCGTGGCGCCGCGCGATTGGTCGTGGATCGCGACCCGTTTGCACCTGACACCCGGCGAGTTCAAGAGCCTGGACTTGTTGGATGGGGAAGCCCGCAAAGCGTTCGAAGCGGCGGCGGAGATGTTAGATTGGGGCGCCGGCACTCAGGGGTTCCTGGCCGCGGAGGCGGAAATGCGCCAGCGCAGAAACCTCGAGCGCCCGCCGATGAGCGTGCGCCACGATGTGGAGATGGTGGCGGGAATGGTCAGGGCGGCGCTTGCCATCTTGCGCGGGCCCATGGAAACCGCGCGGGCCCATCTGAATCAACTCACCCCGAAAATCAGCGAGCTGGCCCTTGCCCTCGCCAAGGAGGAGGCGGCCCTCAAGCTCGTGTCCGCACGGCAGGCCGGACAAGCGGCGGTGACCGCCCCGGAAACGAACCGCATCGAGACGCGTCCCCAGCTCGCGCGGCAGCAGGACATCAACCACAGGATCGACACCCTCAAGGACCTCATCCGCGCCGACGCCAACGAGCAGAATGTGTTGCGGAAGGACCAGCGCGACCGGATGCGCGATGCCGACGACGCGCTGGCGCTGCTCAAAGACCCGCCACCCCAGGCCGCGCAGGCCTTGTCGGATGCGTGCCAGGCGGATTTGGCGACGCAGCAACAATCCGATCTCGAGCGCGCCGTCGTGCAGGAGCAGAAAGTGGTGGATGCCTTGAATCAGATCGCGCGCCACTTCCAAGCCATCGAGCAGGGAAAGGATCTCGCGGCGACGCGGGAGGAATTGCGCAGGGAAGAACAGAACCTTGGGATCGAAGCGGAACTCGACGCCCAGTTTGACAAAGCCGAAATGCTGGCCTCCATGGCGGAAAAAAGTTCGGAGGAACTACTCAAGGAATTGGTGGAAAAACTCGAGGATCATCCGGAGATGCGGCAGGAGCTTTCCTCCATTTCCAAGGACACCCTGGCCAACGCAAGGGACAATCTGAACAAAGCCGCGAAGACCGAGGCGGAGGTCGCGAAAAAAGTCGATGCCCAAGCGGCCAAGGATCAGGCCGCCAAAACCCAACTCACGGCGCTGGAAGCCGCCACCCTCGCGGCGGCTGCAGCCAGGGAAGCCAAGGCGGCGGCGGAAAGTGCCGCGGGATTGGCCGATCAGGCGGCCAATAAATCCGCGGGAGAGAGGGCCAAGGGAGCGGCCGGGAAAGCGGCGGAAGCCGTGACCGCCGCGGATTTAACCGTAGAGGCAGCCCGCAAAATGGAGGACGGCCGGAATCCCGCGGAGGTGGTGGCGGAATCAAAAGCGGTCATCGAAAAGGCGGGTCAGGTGATCCAACACGCCCAGCCCGCCGGCGGACAAGCCAACCAAGCGGCCCAGCAATCCAAAAAAGAGGCCAAAAAAGCCGGGCCGCAACAGGCTGCCAATGAGCAGGCTCAGGCGCAGGCCACCCTTTCTGCGCAAAAAGCGACGGTCGCGGTGGAGGCCGCCAAAGAAGCCATCGCCGCCGCTAAACTGGCCGCCGAACAAGCTCAGGCCATGGCCGCAAATCCGGACGGCGCGCCGCAGAGTCCCAAGCTGGCCGTGGCCGCTCTGGAGCAGAAACCGGTGGAAATGATTGCCAAGGACGCGGCTGCCGAGGTGGACCGGGTCGCCCGCCACGAAGAGCGACTCGAGAACCTCGCCGCCAGCCAGAAACTCAAGGATCTCGCGGGAAAAATCGATGAAACCGCAACGCATGAAGTGCCCGCCGCCGACCAGGCATTGCAAACGGCGGAGGCAGCGGCGGACGCCCAAAAACCTGTGCGTAAAGCCAGCGAAGAACTCGCCAAAAATGCCGAAGCTTTAAGCAAGGCCGCCGAGCCGGTCGCCTCGCCAACCGCTGACAAGGCTGCTGACAAGGCCGCTGACAAGGCTGGCGACAAGGCTGGCGACAAGGCTGGCGACAAGGCCGCTGACAAGGCCGCTGACAAGGCCGGTGACAAGGCCGGTGACAAGGCCGGTGACAAGGCTGGCGACAAACCCGGTGGCAAACCCGGTGGCAAACCCGGGGGTGAACCTGGATCTCCGCCTCCATCTGACACACCACCTCCGTCGGGAGCGTCGCCGCCGTCAGAGGCCCCGCCCGCCACACCTGCCGAGCAGGTGGAAATGGCGCGTCTGCTGGATTTGCTCGATTCTCAACTGAATGCTCCGCCACCTGCGCCGGCCGCGGAACTTGCGCAAAACAGCCCTCCCGGGCCGCCATCGCCTCCGGGCCCTCCGTCGCCTCCCGGTCCTCCCGGTCCTCCCGGTCCTCCCGGTCCTCCCGGTCCTCCCGGTCCTCCGGGTCCTCCCGGTCCTCCCGGTCCTCCGGGTCCTCCCGGTCCTCCGGGTCCTCCCGGTCCTCCGGGTCCTCCGGGTCCTCCGGGTCCTCCCGGTCCTCCGGGTCCGCCGGGTCCTCCGGGTCCTCCCGGTCCTCCCGGTCCGCCCGGTCCTCCCG
>CAMBPB010000081.1 GCA_945869465.1 Prosthecobacter debontii | reverse complement strand
GTAGGTCCATCCTGAAAACCGATTGCAAAAAAGCGGCCGCGATTCAATGACCCGCGACCGCCTGAAGGATTGAGAACCGCCGGATTACTTCGCGAAATTGGCGGCGACCACATCCCAGTTCACCACGTTCCAGAACGCGGCGATGTAGTCAGGGCGGCGGTTCTGATAGTTGAGGTAGTAGGCGTGTTCCCAGACATCGAGGCCGAGGATCGGTTTGCCGGAGCAGCCGGCGACGGTCTCGCCCATGCACGGGCAGTCCTGATTGGCGGTCGAGCAGACGGCGAGCGAACCATCGTCTTTTTTCACTAGCCACGCCCAACCGGAGCCGAAGCGTGTAGCACCGGCCTTGGCGAAGGCCTCCTTGAAGGCGTCGAAAGAGCCGAAAGCCTTGTCGATGGCTGAGGCAAGCCCGTCGGAGGGAGCCTTGGCACCGCCCGGAGCGATGACTTGCCAGAAGAAGCCGTGGTTGGCGTGACCGCCGCCATTGTTGCGGACCACCGTGCGGATGTCGGCGGGAACCGAGGCGAGATCGCCGACGAGTTCGCAGAGCGATTTTGCTTCGAGCTCGGGCTTGCCGGCGATCGCATTGTTGAGATTGGTGATATACGCCTGATGATGCTTCGAATGGTGGATTTCCATCGTGCGGGCATCGATGTGAGGTTCGAGAGCGTCGTAGGCGTATCCGAGTTCGGGAAGGGTATGGGCCATGGTGTTGCGGGGAGTTTGGTTTGCTTATCGCCGGGCCCTCCGGTAGGAAGGGCTGACGGCCGACACTGCCTACGAAACCGAGCTTGCCGCCACCTGCAAGAGAAAACCAACCTAATGCCACCCGAACTCGTGCCCTATCTCCCGCAAATCATCGCCGCCCTCGCAGGCCTGCTCATTGGTTGGTTGTTCACCCGCCTCGCCGCCTCCGGCAGGATTTCCGCCGGCGCGGAACGCTTGAAAGCCGAAGAACGCCGCTCGGCGGAAATCGAAGTCCGTCTGGTCCATGCCGACGCGGAGGCCGGACGCAACGAGCAGGACGCTCAAACCTTCCGCAACCAACTCACCGAACTCCGGTCCCGCCTCGAATCCGAACTCAAGGCCGCCGCCGAAAAACAAGCCCTGCTGGAACGCGCCGAAATCAAACTGTCCGACACCTTCAAGGCCCTCTCCGCCGACGCGCTCCGCTCATCCTCCGAGCAATTTCTCCAGCTCGCAAAAACCTCTCTCTCCACCCAGACCGAAGAAGCCAAAGGCGATATCGAAAAACGCAAGATCGCCATCGAGGCGCTCGTCAAACCGGTTGCCGAATCCCTCGGCAAATTCGAGGTCCGCATCGGCGAGATCGAAAAAGCCCGCGCAGGCGCCTACTCCGAACTCAAGGAACAAGTGCGCGCTCTGGGCGATGGCCAGCTCGGCCTCCAGCGCGAGACCGCCTCGCTTGTTAGAGCGCTCCGCCAGCCCACCGGCCGCGGCCAATGGGGCGAAATGCAACTGCGCCGTGTGGTGGAGCTCGCCGGCATGCAGGAACACTGCGATTTCGAAATCCAACACACATCCACCACCGACGAAGGAAAAAAACTCCGACCCGACCTCATCGTCCGTCTTCCCGGTGGCAAGACCATCGTCGTCGATTCCAAAACGCCGATGGATGGCTACCTCGATGCGCTCGAAGCCACCGACGATCTAATCCACGAGGAGGCCCTGCAACGCCACGCCCGCCAGGTGCGCACCCACATCCAACAGCTCTCTTCGAAAAACTACACCGCCCAGTTTGCCCAAACGCCGGAATTCACCGTGTTGTTTCTGCCAAGCGAATCGTTTTTTTCCGCCGCCCTCCACAGCGACCCGGGCCTGATTGAACGCGGAGTCGATCAAGGCGTCATCCTCGCCACGCCCACCACGCTGATCGCCCTGCTGCGCGCCGTTTCCTATGGCTGGCGTCAGGAATCCATCGCCGAAAACGCCCGCGAGATTTCTTTGTTAGGTCGCACGCTGCACGAACGTCTGGGCAAACTCGCCGATCATTTTTCCAAACTCGGCCGCTCGCTCGGCAACGCCGTGGAGGCCTACAACAACGCTGTCGGCTCGTTGGAAACCCGTGTGCTCATCACCGCCCGCAAGTTCGAGGACCTCAAGGCCACCCCGGAAGCCGCCACCATCCCCAACCTCGAACCGGTCGATCAAACCCCGCGCAACCTGCAAGCCAGTGGCGCGGGCAGCCTACCCGCCGCCGCTCCGGCTCCGGCTGCCACCGCCCCGCTCACTCTGGATCCCGCCATGTCGGCACAACTCCTGGAGCCGGACATGGACGAAGATTTCACCTTCGTCCCCGATCGCCCCGCCAGCGCCCGCAGCGCCGCGGCGGATTTGAGGTCGGCACTGGAATGAAAGCGGTGGCCGCGATCCGCCAAGCCGCGATCCGGCCCGCACGTTGCGTTCTGTTTTTAAGAAAAGGCGTTTTTGTGGAAACCCTCGCCGCCATGACTTGCCTGCCAAACGGATGCGGATCAGAGTGGCCGCACTTCCTATGACACTTCCCGCCCTCACCGGACTCACGCCCGAAACCCTCGCCGCATGGTTAAAGGAGGCGGGCGAACCTTCATTTCGCGCCAACCAAATCCTCGCTTGGGTGTGGAAGAAAAAAGTCACGTCCATTGGCGCGATGACGAACCTGCCCGCCGCGCTGCGTGAAAAACTCACCTCATCGTTCCGCCTCGCCGCCTTGGAGCACACGCACACCCAGGGCTCGGCCGACACGACCCGCAAATTTCTCTTCCGCTTGCATGACGGCCGCTACGTGGAAAGCGTGCTGATCCCGGCCAACCCGGCGCTTTATGGCGAGAAATCCGACCGCCGCACGCTGTGTGTTTCCTCACAAGTCGGTTGCGCCTATGGCTGCAAGTTCTGTGCCTCGGGCCTCGCCGGGTTCACCCGCAATCTCGACGCCGCGGAAATCGCCGGCCAGGTGCTAGCAGCCGAACAACTCTCGGGCGAACGCGTGGACAACCTGGTCTTCATGGGCATGGGCGAGCCGCTCGCCAACCTTGATGCCTTGTTAGCCGCCATCAGCCTCATCACCGGTGCAAAGACCCTGCATCTCGGCGCGCGCCACCTCACCATCTCCACCTCCGGGCTCGTCCCGCAGATCCGCCAACTCGCCGAACACCCGCAGCAAATCCGCCTCGCCATTTCGCTACACGGCGCCACCGACGAGGTGCGCCAGCAAATCATGCCGATCAACAGGAAGTGGCCGGTCGCCGAACTCTTCGAAGCACTCGATTTCTGGAACGCCCGCAACAACCAGAAACTCACGTTAGAATACATCCTCATCCAGGGTGTCAACGATTCGTTGGAGCAAGCCGCCATCCTCGCCCGCCACGCCCGCCGCATCCACGCCAAGGTCAACCTCATTCCCTACAACACCGTCGAAGGCCTTGAGTGGAAACGCCCGCCGGACATCCATTGCCGCGCCTTTCGCGACATTCTGAAAAACGCCGGCGTCTCCGCCACCCTGCGCCTTGAAAAGGGCGGCGATATCGACGCCGCCTGCGGCCAACTCCGCCTCAAACAGGAACTCGGCGAGGGCATCATCGCCTCCGTCGATGCCAAATAGGGAACCCTCGATGGTGTCACTCAAAGAACTCCATCTGCGCGTTCTCCTTGGGATCTTCGAAACGCACGCCAACGCCTAACAGGCGGACGGTGCGGTGGTTGCCGCGTTTCCATGCCTCGGCGAGCAGTTCCTCAAACACGATGGGATCCAGCGTGTGCCAGGCGCGCTCGGCGGTGGTGCGTTCGAAGTCGGCGAACTTGAGTTTCACCACCAGCGAACGGATCACGCGGTCGGCGTGTTTGGCGGCGAGGTCCTCGGCGAGTCCCTCGATCATGCCGCGCATCGGCGAGACCAACTCGGGCAGCAGGCGGATATTTTCGGCGAAGGTCATTTCGCTGCTCAGCGACTTGCGGGTGCGGTCGGGCGTGACCGGCCGCCCGTCGATGCCGCGGCAGAGCTGCCACAACTCGAGGCCCCATTTGCCAAAACGGCGGGCGAGTTCGATCTGATCGAGTTTTTGCAAATCGCCGCAGGTTTCCACACCGAGCGCCGCGAGTTTGATCCGCATCTTGCCGCCGACGCCCCACAGGCGGCCGACCGGCAGGGCGGCGATGAAGGCCGGGATTTCCTCCGGGGTCACCTCGAACTGGCCGTTTGGCTTGTTCCAATCCGAGGTGATTTTGGCGATCAGTTTGTTCGACGAGATCCCGGCGGAGGCGGTGAGGCCGATTTCCTCGAAGACCTGCGCCCGGATCTCGCGGGCGACCGCCGCGCCGCTGGACTGGACATGGGAAACATCGAGGTAGGCCTCATCCAGCGAGAGCGGTTCGATGACTTCGGTGAAACGCCCGAAAATCGCCCGGATTCTCGAACTGTCGGCGCGGTATTGCTCGAAGCGCACCGGCACCAGCACCAGATGCGGGCAGAGTTCGAGCGCCTTGAACACGGGCATCGCCGAATGGCAGCCGTATTTCCGCGCCTCGTAGTTGGCGGTGGTCAGCACACTGCGGCGGTCGCTGCCCGCCACGGCCAGCGGTTTTCCCCGCAAGGCCGGGTTGTCCCGCTCCTCGATTGCCGCGTAGAAGCAGTCCATATCGATGTGGATGATTTTTCTCATGAGCGGAGGCGGAGCGGCCCCGGCGCAAAATGGCTAAAATCCGCTGCGATGCAATGGAGGAACCGTGTTTTTGGAACTCGGCTGGATGAGTTCGCTGGTGGCGGGGTTGTAGGTGTTGCCCGTGACCATCATGCTGGCCCTGGCGAGTTGGCAGGCAATCGAAAAACCGGTGCTGGCGATGAAATCGTTGTCGCCCGGCTTGCTCTGGGCGCGGCTCACGGCGCGGGCTTGAGCGATTCCACCGGCACGGGAACCGCCTCGCACACCTGCCGCCAGCCGGGGAAATTCCACTTGTTGGGAAACCCGCCGCATTGTTGCGGCTTCACGGGGTGGATCCGGCAGGCGTTGCCCTCGAGCATGACGCACTCGTGGTTTTCCTTCTCGATGAGCGAGAGCCCCTGCCGGTTGGAGCGCAGACGGGTGTAGCGATCGATAAAGTCCTGCGTGGAAAGTCCCAGAAACCGGGCGATCGGTTCGATTTCGTCGTCCCCGATCCGCACGTCGCCCGGCCACTTGCAGCAGGCGGTGCAGCGCTGGCACACGTAATACACCCCGGGCTCCAACATGACCTCGCGGTTTCCCGGGCTGCCATGGTCTGTCAGATGATGTTGCGTGACGGGAGGACTCACGCTTGGATTTTCTGATAGTAATAATTCACGCGGCCGAGGAACCCCCGCCACTTCGCTCCCGGCCGGCCGTTGTCCATCAGGTAATGCGGGCAGTTCTTGTTAGGCGGGTGTTTCCCGGCGCGCGGCCAGTGGTAGTGCGGAACTACGTTTTTCAGCGGGATGCCGTTTTTCTTCATCAGCACGGCGGTGAGTTTCGCGGTGCGCTCCAACGTCGCCGAGCGGCTGCTGCCGCGGTGCTCGCACATTTCGATGCCGATCGAGAGCCGGTTTCCCGGACCGTTGAAGTCCGCGTGTTCACCTTGTTCGCTCGTTGGCATGTGCTGCACGGCGAGACGATCATCCACGGTGAAGTGCCAGATGAGATACCCGATGCGGTTGCCGTTGCGGGTTTTTGGCGAACGCAAGGCACCGTTCTTCAGGGCGAGCGCGTGCTTGCAGGCATCCGCCGAGTAATTCTGGGTGCTGTGGATGGTGATGTAACGGGGAGTCATCGGGCGAACCACCTTGCGGCCGTGCGTTCCGCGCCGGACCACGTCCGTCTTCAGCTTCACGTCGCGCAGCATGCGGGACATCGAAACGCTCCCGCCGCACGCGGGTGGGGGCGATTGCCGCGGCATCGACACCGATTGCCGTTGCGCCTGGGCGTCAGGGCGGGGTTGAGGCGCGCGGGCGCGATCCGGACCGCCGCCGGGCGGCCCCACCTGTATGCACTGGCTGCAGGCAAACGCCAGCAGTGCGGGGGTGATGAGTCGAACGAGGAATGGCACGCCCGCTGACCTACCACGAAATGGGGGATCACGAAAATTAAATTCCTCCCGCCCTGACGAAGAGCCGCTGAGACCGGCGGGCGTCACTGAGGCGGATTCCAGTCGTCATCGGGCAGGATTTGGTGTCCGTGGCATTGCGCTTGGCTAGCGCGAGGCAGGCGCGAAACGGTTCCGGTGCCACGCCCATAACGTCCTGGAAGACGCGGGTGAAATAACTTTGATCGAAAAATCCACAGGCATCGGCGATTTCCGCCAGCGATTGGTCGGTTTTACGCAACAATCACAGGCCAGATCCACCCGGCACTGCCGCAGCAACTGGGTGAACGAGCGGCCCGTGCGCTCCTTGACCAGCACGTGGTTGATGATGTGCCGCGCCGCGGTCGCCCCGGCGGATCGCCGCCAGCAAGGCGGGTTCCTGAAACCGATAGAGCTCGCGCATCCGGTCTTAAGGCCGCTGATCGAGCAACGGGATCACCGGGAAATCGTTCATGGCAGCGACAAGTGATCGATGAAACAATCCTCGAAGTCCTCCGCGAGGTTCAGTTCGATGACCTCCACCTGGGCGCGCAGGTTTTCCATTTCCTCTAGCGTATTGCGCTCCCGGTGAAAGGTGAAGCCGGTGACGCGCCACCCCTGGTCCCGCAGCGCGGCGATGCGCTTCACCACACGGGCATCCCCACGCTCATCTCGTTTGCAAAGGCCTCGATCTGCGCCGCCGGCAAATGTGGGTCGGCGGCACCCACCGTGAAGCACCAGAACCTGGGCTGGAATCCCCCCCCGGCACGGCACTGGATCCCGCGGCCGCATCCAGCCCGCCATGAAACGATACCACGCCGCTAACAGAAGCACCAAAGAAAGAATGGCAGAATCATTGTGAGCAGAATCATTGCAGAGAAAATTTCCAAATGGGTGCCCCACTTTCGGCCCTCCAAACTCTCCAAAAAAATGACTCTGCTGCCCATGATTCTGCCAAAAAATGATTCTGTCAAATTCCCCACCCCAATCCCCGGCCTTGCGACGCTCCCATGCGGCCGCTACGCTACGCGTCCATGCCTGACCTGATCGAAGCCGCCGTCGCGAAACGCCACTCGCTGCTGACGGCCGCCACCGACGCCGTGCGCCTGATCGATGGCGCGGGCGACGGCTTGCCCGGCGTGTTTCTGGAAACCCATGCCGCCCGTTTGCTACTCTCGACCACCGCCGGGGACGTCCCGCCGCGGGTCCGCGAGTGGTTGGAACACCGCGGGAGTTCCTGTTACTGGAAACGCCTCGACCAGCATCACAAGGAATCTCCCGTCCGGCTGTGCGGGCCCGAGGTGGGCGAACCGTTCCTCATCCGCGAACAAGGAATCTGTTATGAAATCTCGTTCCAGTCCGGCTACTCGCAGGGGATTTTCCTCGATCAGCGCGACAATCGCGCGGAAGTCCGGCGCCTGATGCGACCGGGGCTGCGCCTGCTCAACACTTTCGCCTACACCGGGGCGTTCTCGGTGGCCGCCGCGATGGCGGGCGCCGAGACCACCACCCTCGACCTATCACAGCCCTACCTCGATTGGGCGAAGCGGAATTTTTCCCACAACGCGCTCGATCCCGCGGCACACCATTTCTGCAAGGGCGACACCTTCCACTGGCTGCGCCGCTTCGCCAAACAAGGGCGCGCCTTCGATGCCATCGTGCTCGATCCACCGACCTTCTCGCGCGATGAAAAGGGCAAGGTCTTCCGGGTTGAGCAGAACTTCGGCGAACTCGCGGCACTGGCGGCCGAACTGCTGACACCCGACGGATGGCTGCTGTGTTGCACGAATTTCCACCGCATGAAGCCCTGGGAATTCGAACGGCAGTTGCTAACAACTCTGCCCCGCGCGATGACGGCAAGCCACACGGCAATGCCCAAGGATTTCACCGACGATCCCTATCTAAAATCGGTGTGGCTGCGGTGACTGCAAAACCGGCGATCACCGGGGATGATGACAAAGCGCGGAGCAAGGTCGGATGGAGTTGATCAACGCCCTAACCGGACCGGGTCATTTGACTTGGCATCCAGCGCGTCGCGCAGACGGCGGAGCGCGGGAATTGTTTTGGCGGTGACTCTCTGATAGGCGGAAAAGTGCATCGCCGTGGGGAAGGTGTCGTTGCTCCGGTCTGCCAGACATAGAGCGGGAATTGAGCGTCGAGATCGCCACGGCTGACCTCGTCGCAGACTTTCATCCATCAGGCGTCACCAATTCACCATCACCCGGCCGAACCGACGGGCGGCTGCGGGCATGGCTTGAGAATCCTCCACCACGCATCGTTCCCAATTCACATCGATGGGCGTGACGATGACCGGATTGCTGGCGGGCAACCAATCGGCCGGGGTCACTCCCCCGGCGAACTGTGGCGTGTAAGTCAGCCCGGTACCCACGCGCCGCAGGTATTCGAGCCGCAGCCGGCGCTCGCCCGGGCCGCTATTGACCAGCTCGATGGCCGGAAGTCCGGCGGTGGAACCGGCTCCGGCGACGAGCCGCAACGGCGGCCCGGCTGTTTTCGGATTGAGATTGAAGGCGTGTTCGATCAAGCTTGGTATTCCGTCGCCGTCGGGGTCGGCGGAGTTGAAGTCGTCGAACTGCGAATCGCCCGTGCCTAACACATCCTCCTCCGTCCGTTCGTTGATGCCGTCGCCATCGTTGTCCTCGGTCCGGTCGTCGCTGAGTTGCAGAAATATGTCGCGGGCGATCGCATTGTTGCCGGAATCCGTGGCCACCACCCGGATTTGCAGCTGAGTCATCCCGACTTCGTAGTCCGCACTCAGGTCATAAAGCAGCATCAACTGGTTTCCATTGATGAAAAATCGAAAGCTGTCAGGAGCCCCGGCACCGTGCGCCAGGGTAAAGACATGAGTATCCTCTGAATTCGGATCCGCAGCGCTCAGCGTGCCGACCACCGTCGCCGCCGGACTGTTCTCCATCACATTGGAGGAACTCAGGCTGATCTCCGTGGGCGGCAGGCCGTCCGCGGTGTTGAACCAAACCACCGTGTTCAAGGGCCCCTGGTCCGTGACCGCCGCAACTCTAACTGACCGCCGCCTGCCCGCTGTCACCGTTCCTTCGATCACCCCGGTGAGAGGATCGATTGATAAGCCGTCTGACAGACCCATCACTGAATATTGTTCCGCAGCGGCATTCTGAATCTGCATGGGTTTGGTGATGGTTTCACCGGGCCAACTGCGGACCGGAGTCGTGTCGGCGTAGGTGGGAAACCCGGAACTCTGCCGGATCGCCAGGTTATGAAACTCCCCGGCGGCGATCTTCCGGAGATGGAGTCCTTCCAGCGGGATTTCCCGCTGCCGTTGCGAGTTGTCACCCCATGTGACCAGTGTGCCATCAGACTTCAAAGCAAGACTGTGCAGCGAACCGGCCGCGATGGCGGTCACGTCTGTCAAGCCTGCGGGAACGATCGATTGTCCATGGTCGTTGAACCCCCATGCCACCACCGTGCCGTCGTATTTCAGCGCCAGACCGTGGTAAGCTCCCGCCGAAATTGCAATGACTCCGCTCAAGCCCGCCGGAATCGCGGTGGCCTCGGCCCACCCCCAAGCCACCACCGTGCCGTCGCTTTTCAGGGCCAGACTATGGAACTTCCCGGCCGCCACCGCGATCACTCCGCTCAAGTCTGCGGGAACGGTCACCTGCCCGGTCGTGTCGAGACCCCAGGCGACGACCGTGCCGTCCGCCTTGAGTGCCAGATTGTGGGAAAATCCCGCGGAGATCGCCACGACTTGTGCCAAATCCACCGGCACGGCGGTTTGTCCTTTGGAATTGTCTCCCCAGCCACTTACGGTGCCATCGCTGCGCAGAACCAAGCTGTGCCGATGCCCCGCCGCCACCGCAATCGCATTTTCAAACACTTCGGGCCGCGTCGTTTGGCCATCTCCATTGCCACCCCAAGCGAGCACGGTGCCGTCGCCTTTCAGGGCGAGCGAGTGAACGGACCCGGCTGACAAATCGATGACGTCTTCCAGCCCAGTGGGCAAATCCGTCCAGCCATCGGCAGCGTTTCCCCACTCCACCACCGTCCGTCCGTTAGGAAAGACCGCGGCATTTCCCGGAGCAAATTCCCGCGCCACTTCGAAGCCGTCGCCGAAACCATCGCCATCCGTGTCATAAAGCGTATCCGAAGTGAAGTGGATGTCCTCTTCTGCGGCCTCAGACAATCCATCACCGTCCGCATCCTCCGTCCGGTCGTCGAGAAATGACACGGCGATCACCTGCTCATACGGGTTCAACGAAGCATCCCTCACCCTGACCCGGATCGAGAAACCCGCCGGGTTTTGCTCGAAATCCCGGGTCATCTTCTGATCGAGGATCAACTGATTGCCCTCAATGCGGAACCTCGCGTTGTCCCCGGAACCACTGCCATCGACCCACCCGAAGGTGTGGCTGTCCCCTTCATCGGGGTCCACTACGCTCAAAACTCCGACCACACATTCCGCGAGGCTGTGTTCCACCACTTCGCTCGGAGTCAGGGCTATGGCTGTGGGCGGGGCTCCTTCTGAAATCACGATCCAGGCCGACTGGGTCAGCACGACCTGGCCTGCTTGTACCCGGATCTGGATTGAGCACCGGGCAGGGCCGGCGACCGTGCCACTGATGATTCCGCTCCCCGGATCGATGGCAAGCCCGTCCGGCAGGCCGATCGCGCAAAAATGACTTGGAATCGCATGGGTCACCAACACGGGATGACTCAGAGCCACCCCCGGCGTTCCCTCGATGCGAGGCTCGCTTGTGATGGCCGGATCGTTCGCTTTCTCAAGCGCCACGAGACTGTGAACGATCCCTGCGGAAATCATTTTCACGCCGCCTTGGGCGGAAACCGGAATCGAAGCCTGCCCATGACTGTTTGAGCCCCAAATCTCGACCGTTCCATCGCTCTTCAAAGCCATGCTATGGAAACCGCCTGCGGCCAGCGCGACCACCTCGTTCAGACCCGCGGGCACGTCGGTCTGGCCGTTCAAATTGGATCCCCACGCCACCACCGTGCCATCGCTTTTCAATGCCAAATTGTGGAACCGGCCCGCGGCAATGGCTATCACATCGCACAAGCCAACTGGCACGGCAACCTCCGACCACTCGGTGCCGTCGAAAGCGCTGCCCCATGCCACCACCGTCCCGTCAGCCTTCAAAGCCAAACTGTGAAATCCACCTGCCGATATGGCCACCACATCGCTCAGATCGGGTGGCGGCGTAACGCGGCCATGGGGGTTGTAGCCCCAAGCCACCACCGTCCGGTCATTCTTCAATGCCAGGCAATGCGTCCGCCCCGTTGAGATCGCGGATACTTGATCCAAGCCTGCGGGCGCGACGATCTTTCCTCCATGGTCATAGCCCCATTCCACCACCGTGCCGTCGCCCTTGAGCGCCAGGCTGTGAGCGGAATCCTTGATCCAATAATCCCCCCCGGCCCCAACCGCCACCACGTTCAGCAAGCCGCTCGGCACCGTGGTCTGCCCAAAGGAGCCGAAACCGCCCCATGACTTCACCGTTCCCCCGGCCTCCAGCACCAGGCTGTGGTTCTGGCCGGTTGCAATAGCAACAAACTGACCTTCCGGTGCCAGCAGTTCGTGTTCGAGACGGCCCCCCCAGCCGATGATCGATGTTTGCGGCCATTCGATGGGGTTCAGCGGAGAAGTCGGCGGAGTGGCATGCACTTCCGTTCCGTCTCCTACGCCGTCCCCGTCGAAATCGAAAATCACATCGCTCGTGTGGTAAGTGTCCTCCTCCTCCTCTTCGGTCAAGCCATCCCCATCAAAGTCTTCGTCGCGGGAGTCGCTCATCTGGATGACCAGCACTTGATCAAACGTCTCCAGCGAAGAATCGGTGGCCCGCACCCGCAACGCCAAATACAGTTGCCTCACTTCGAAGTCGTCCTCAAGCCCATAGCGGATGAAAAGCTGGTTTCCTGAGATCAGGAAGGCGTGATTGTAGGTGTCGCCCACCCCCGCGACAAATTTGAAACTGTGGGAATCTCCCGGATCGGAATCCGTCGCGCTCAAGGTCCCCACCAAAGTCTCGGCCGGGCAGATTTCCGGCACGGTCGAGTTGCTCAGCAATATCGCGCTCGGCGCAACTGCGAACACTTGAGAGCCCATGGCAGCAAACCACGCACTCGCAATGGCCGCGAGCGCGCCAAATCTCAAACTCGGGGGGATAATTTGCATCAGGGGGGATAGTGGCCTGAACGGATCGGGAAACACATGCAGCAGACACCGCGCCGAACCCAATAGCGTCTGCAAACCCTACCCAAAACAATCGGTGGATACAGATGGTTCGGCAAGCACAAAAAGATCGAATCACCCAGAAAAACGATTTGAAACCATTGATCATCAATGGTGAGGCAAAGCTGCGGCCTGATAAATGAACCCGCCACGCGCGCGCCAATCCAATCACCTCGCTCCAGCTCAGGCTGTCACCGCCGATCCGTCCAATTCGATAGAGCGTAGCGTTCCGCCACTTTCCTCAGTATCCGGTCCTCCGGCGGAACGAAGTCGCACGGCTGCCCGTTTCCAGTTAGAAGTGCGACCAGCCGCGCCGCCCGGGCAGCCGATACCGCCGACTCGCAGGCGGCCGCCACCGATCCCTGATGCAACAATCCGCGGCGGGTCCGCCGCTGGCCCGCGCCCGCGAGTTTCCGGCCAGCGGAATCGATCAAATCGTGGCCAACGGGATTTTCAAAACACAGCGCCGCTGCGGTTTCTTCGGTTCCCTCGCTGAGCCGGGCTTCGATGCCCTCCGCCGCAAGCACCTCCACCAGCGCCGCATGAACAAGCCGGTAGCTCTCCGCCCCGCGTCCACCCGCCCACAGCCCGCCGGCCGGAGCAACCACGCTGTAAGTCCAATCCGCCCGGTGATCCACCGTCCCGCCGCCGGTCCAACGCCGGACCCAATCGAGCCCCGGAAACGCCGCCCTGGCATCCGCCACACTCCCAAAATACCCGATGCTCCCCCACTCACCCAACCATCGATAGACCCTCAGCACTGGCAGTTCCAAGGTTTCCAACAGCCACTCGTCCACCGCCATCGCCTCGGGACCGGTACGCTCCACCGGATCAATCCACAACTGCATCTTCTGGAAAATCACCCGCTCAGAATACTTGCCGGATTGGAGATTTGCAATCCTTGGGGCGTCGCGGAAAAGACCGGATGGCGGATCTTCCACAGCCCATTCCCCATCCACGCCAGAACTGTCGTTGGGCTCCCGCCGAACGTCCCGATTGCCGAGGATTTCAAGCTTGGACTTGCGCAGCCGGGCGTCCATCTTCATGGAAAGCATTCCGCAGTGAGGCGCGGCTCTCTTGAAACCAAAATGAACGACGATTCCCCAGCCCTATTTACCGTCGGCACCCGCGGCAGCGAACTGGCGCTGGTGCAGGCAACCGCCACCGAGGCCACCCTGGCCGCGGCGTTTCCCGACCTGCACTTCGAGCGCCGGGTCATCAAAACCACCGGCGACCGCCGCACCGACGTGTCGCTCGCCGAGGTGGCCAAGGCCGAAGGCACGTTCGACAAAGGCGTTTTCATCAAGGAACTCGAACAGGCGCTCGATGACGGATCAATCGACATCGCCGTCCACAGTCTGAAGGACCTGCCAACCGTTTTGAATTCAAGGTTCGCACTGGCGGCGGTGTTGCAGCGCGCACCGGCCCGCGACGCACTCATCACCCGTGACGGTGGCGGTTTCGAGTCGCTCCCCGCCGGGGCATGCGTGGGCACCAGCAGCGTGCGACGGGCAAAACAGGTCGAGTTTCTGCGGCCCGACCTGCACACCACCGACCTCCGCGGCAATGTCCCGACCCGCCTCGAAAAACTGGCCGCCGGGGACCCTTACGACGCTATTCTGCTGGCGGAAGCCGGCTTGATCCGCCTTGGCTTTCTGCCTGAAATCCCCACCATCGACGGCCCGGAACCCATCCTCAACATGCCCGGCCTGTTCGCCACACGGCTCGACGAACACGTGTTTTTCCCGGCCGCCGGGCAGGGCGCGATTGGTCTCGAAATCCGCGCCGACGACCAACGCAGCCGGGTGCTGGCGGAATCCATCGGCCATGCGGACACGTGGCTGCAAATCACCGCCGAACGTGAGTTTCTGCGCTTGCTGGATGGCGGATGCCACACTCCGGTCGGTGTGATTTCCTCGCTCGCCGATGGCCTGCTCCACCTACACGCTAGGGTGTTCCCGGAGGCCGGCGGCCCGCCGCAAACCGGTGAAGCCCATGGCACCGATCCCATCACCGTGGCCCTAGCCCTTTTCCAATCCCTCACATGAGCCAATCCGGAATCTGTTATCTTGTCGGTGCCGGTCCCGGCGACCTCGGACTCGTCACGCTGCGCGCCAAGGAATGCATCGAACGCGCCGACGTGCTCATCTACGACGCGCTCAGCAACCCCGAACTGCTGCAATGGACCAAGGCGGGCTGTGAGAAAATCGCCGTGGGCAAGCGCGCCAAGGACCACACGATGCCCCAGGAGCAGATCAACGCCCTCATCGTCGAGAAAACCAAAGCCGGCAGATCCGTGGTGCGCCTCAAGGGCGGCGATCCGATGATCTTCGGCCGCGGCGGCGAGGAAGCCGCCGAGCTCGCCGCCGCCGGCGTGGCCTTCGAAATTGTTCCCGGCATCAGCTCGACCATCGCCGGTCCCGCCTACGCCGGCATCCCGGTGACTCACCGCGATCACAACACGCAGCTAACCATTTTCACCGGCCACGAGGATCCAACAAAAGGTTTCAGCTCGATTGATTTTGCGCAGCTAGCCACAGCGCCGGGCACCAAGGTGTTTGTGATGGGCGTTTCCCGCCTGCGCGAAATCACCGGCGCCTTCGTCGCAAACGGAGCCGACCCGGCAACCCCCATCGCCCTGACACGCTGGGCCACCACCAGCTCCCAGAAAACCATCGTCGGCACTCTAACCACCATCGCCGACATCGCCGATGGCGAAAATTTCGGCTCGCCGGCCGTGGCGGTGATCGGCACCGTGGTGAAGGAACGCGAGAACATCAACTGGTTCGAAAAACGCCCGCTGTTCGGCAAACGCATCGTCGTCACCCGCACCCGCGAGCAGGCGGGCGAGCTCAGCAAGGCGCTGCGCGATCTGGGCGCGGACGTGATCGAATTGCCAACCATCCGCATCGAGCACCCGGAAGACAAGGTGGGCTTCGCGGAACTCGTGACCCACGCCCACGAATACGACTGGCTCGTGTTCTCCAGCCCGAACGGCGTCGAGCGGTTCTTCGACGCGTTTTTCGCCACCTTCGAAGACGCCCGCAGCCTCGGCAACCCGCGCATCGCCGCGATCGGCAACGGCACCGCGAAAAAAATCCGCGAATACCGCTTCGCCGTGGATCTCATTCCTGAAAAATTCGTGGCCGAGGGCTTGATCGACGCGTTCAAGAAGGACTCCGTCGAAAATCTAACCATGCTGTGGGTCAAGGCCGCCGAATCACGCGAGGTGCTCGGTCAGGGTCTATCCGATCTGGGGGCGATCGTCGATGAATGCATCGCCTACCGCACCGTCCAGGAAACCGGCGACCCCACCGGCGCGAAAGCCCGCCTCGCCGGGCAGGGCGCCGATCTGATCACCTTCACCTCGGGTTCCACTGTGGACCACTTCTTCGCTCTGGGTCTCGATTGGCCGGAAGGTTGCGTCGCAGGCAGCATCGGTCCGGTTACCAGCGAAACGCTCCGCAAACACGGCGTTCCGCCGGCTTTCGAAGCGAATCCCCACGACATCCCGGGCCTAACCGCGGCGATCGTCAGGTATTTCCGCAAAAAACATTGAGCCTGTTGACGGATTGGCTAGTTAGGGGTTTCGCGGGGTGGAATAGGTGGTGCGGTGCCCTTCTGCGAAGTGGGTGGCGAAGCGGATGAACGCTCGTGAGCAAGCCGTAAGAGCCCCTTGGCCTCAAACTCCAACCCGCAGATCCCGAACGCTCCACAGCACGCCCTTCGCGCCTTTGCCGCTGCCTTTCATGGCCCGCGCGCCGTCTTTCCGCTTCGCCCCGAATCGTTCCCGCGCGCTCGCAAACGCCTCGTTCACAAACTCTTTGCTGCCAATCACCGCGCCATCGGTGAAATAGC
>CAMBPB010000080.1 GCA_945869465.1 Prosthecobacter debontii | reverse complement strand
CGGTCCGGCCGGGTTTGTCCACGCGCTTGCAGAGGAGCTGGGCGACGACGCCGCGCAGCGAGGCGGCGAGCATGGTGCGGACCTGCGATTGTTGGTCGGAGGGAAACACGTCGATGATCCGGTCCACGGTTTTGCGGGCGTTGTTGGTGTGCAGGGTGCCGAAGACGAGCAATCCGGTTTCCGCAGCGGTGAGGGCGAGCGAGATGGTTTCGAGGTCGCGCATCTCGCCAACCAGCACGATGTCCGAGTCTTCGCGGAGAGCGGCGCGCAGGCCGTCGGCGAACGAGGGCGTCTGGATTGGCACTTCGCGCTGGGTGATGATCGAACGTTTGTTGCTGTGGACGAACTCGATGGGTTCCTCGACGGTGATGATGTGACGGCTGAAGTTGATGTTGATGTAATCCAGCAGCGCCGCGAGGGTGGTGGACTTGCCGGAGCCGGTGGGGCCGGTGACGAGCACCAGGCCGGAGCGCATGTGGCCGAACTCTTTGACGACGTTGGGCACGCCGAGGGATTCGAGCGAGGCGATCTCGGTGGGAATGAGCCGGAAGACCGCGCCGAGGCCGTTCTGTTGTTTGAGGTAATTGCAGCGGAAGCGGGAGTCCTCGTCCATCTCGTAGGCGAAGTCCAGATCGCCGGTGGCCAGATAGCGATCAAAGGCCACCGGGTCGCAGATTTCGGCAAGCAGGTGTTTGAAATCCTCGCCGACGAGGATTTCACGGTCCGGAATGAGGGTCACCGATCCATGAACGCGGATTTTCGGCGGCTGGCCTTCGGACAAGTGAAGGTCCGAGCCTTTGTTAGCGATCAGGTAGCGGAAAAGTTCGTTGATGCGGGCCATGGAAGAAAATTCCTAAATTCTAATTTCTAAATCCGCAACGAAGAGGGCGCGGAAAGTTTGGATTCTCGGTTTCGAATTTGGTGCTAAATGCGGCGTGTTTGATGCTCAGGATTGGAAGAATTCCCGCATTTGGACCTTGTCGTCGGAGCGGAACAGGGCTTCCTCGGGCGAGATGAGGCCTGCGACGTAGAGTCGGCGGAGTGACTCGTCCATGGTGATCATGCCGACGTTTTTGCCGGTCTGCATGACGCCCGGAAGCATGAAGGTCTTGCCCTCGCGGATGCAGTTGGCGACGGCGGGGGTGTTGACGAGCAACTCAAGGGCGAGGACTCGGCCGGTGCCATCGACGCGAGGCACGAGTTGCTGGGAGAGCACGCCGCGCAGGGATTCGGAAACCATGATGCGGATTTGGTCGCGCTGGTCGGTGGGAAAGACGTCGAGCACCCGGTCGAGCGTGCGCGGGGCGTTGCCGGTGTGGAGGGTGCCGAGCACCAAGTGGCCGGTTTCCGCGGCGGTGAGGGCGAGCTGGATGGTTTCCAAGTCGCGCATTTCACCGACCATAATGACGTCGGGATCTTCCCGCAGGGCGCCGCGCAGGGCTTTGGCGAAGGACTCGGTATGGGTATGGACTTCCCGCTGGTTCACGTGGCAGCCCTTGGACTCAAACACGTATTCGATTGGATCTTCGAGCGTGAGGATGTGGTCGTCGCGGTCGCGGTTGATGAAATCGACGAGTGCGGCGAGGGTGGTCGATTTTCCGGAGCCGACCGATCCGGTGACGAGCACCAGGCCGTTCTGATAGCGGGTGAGCGGCAGGATGTGTTCGAGCGGCAGGCCGATATCCTCGATCGAACGGATCTTGGTGTTGATGATCCGGAACGCCATGTCGTAACCGAGGCGTTGTTTGACGACGGAGGCGCGGTAGCGGCCGTTGGAAGCCGAGTAGGCGAAATCGACGTCGCCGTTTTTTTGAAGCCGGTCCCATTCGGTTTCGCCGAGGAAGGATTTGGCCAGACGCTCGGTGTCTTGGGCGGTGAGCGGTTGGTGGTCGTTCCAAATCGGCGCCAGCTTGCCGAAACGCCGCCAGGCGGGAGGATAGGAGGTGGGGAGGTGAAGGTCGGAGCAGTCGTAGTCGCGTCCGAGTTGAAGGTATTG
This sequence comes from Prosthecobacter debontii, assembly GCA_945869465.1. Lineage (GTDB taxonomy): Bacteria > Verrucomicrobiota > Verrucomicrobiia > Verrucomicrobiales > Akkermansiaceae > Luteolibacter. The sequence goes on along the minus strand of CAMBPB010000080.1, from coordinate 14,798 downwards.
GTCAACGTGGTTCAGGACCTTGTGTGCGGACATGGGCGGCGTTAGAGGGATTTGGGGGTTGGGGGGACTGGGAAAGGAAGCGGTTAGCGGATAGGAGGGAGGATTGTCCCGCGATCCAGTGTTTCACTTGATCGGCGAGCCAGACTTTTGCCAAAGGACGCACGGCGGTCAAGGTGAGACCCAGTAGAACCGCCGGGACCCCGCGGGGTTTTTTCTCCCTCGCGGGTTTGCGGCGGAACATCATGCTGGCGGCGAGGCCGGCGGCGAGTGATCCGACCAACCATCCGGTCGGGTGAGTCTTCAGGGATCCGCGCACCCGGGACGGGACGTCGATGCGGTGACGGAAGGCGCTGGCTTGCGCCTCCAGACATGAGCGGGCGGCCGCACTGAGGCGGATCAAACGCTGGATTTCCGTGGTTTCTGGAGATTTTCGATCCATGTTCGGTCTTTTTGAAATTCGGAGCGGGTGATTGGAAAAGCGGATCCAGTCTTGGCCATCGCGGCTTGGGCCAAGCCAATGGCGGCCACGATGTGGATGGCACCCGCTCCCATGGCAATCCAATACCACGGCCAGCCCAGAGCCGCGGCAAGCGCCGCAATTCCGCCCGCCAGCATAAGACCCCACATGAAAAAGACGCAACCCACGGCTGCGACGATGAAAACCACCCGTCGTGCGGCGTCTTTGGCGGCTTCCTTGGATTCGAGTTCGATCAGGGAAACTCTCGACGCGATCAAGGTGAGAAGAGCCTCACGCCAATTCACGGGAAATTTGGCATCCAAATCCCCTTGGCCGCCAGGGGTTTCCACCGCTGGCCGAGTTTCAATATCCGATGCGGAACTCATGAGGCAACGATCATTCAAAACCAAAGAACCGGCAGGTTGACAGACAACGCGGGCTGGGGTTCGAGGCCTAGCGGCGCACGATCAGACCGACGAGGAAGCCGAGTCCGAGGGCGCTCACGACACACTTGGTCGGATTTTGGCGGATGTAATCCTCGGCGATCACATGCAGTTCCATGGCCTTCACGCGGGTATCCTGCCACTGATCGTTGGCGGTTTCCCTGAGGTGCTGGGCCTTTTCGACTGCGGCGGCTTTGAGCGTGTTGGCTTTTTCCGTGGCCGTTTCACGGAAATGCTGGGCGGATTCGACGGCGCGTTCCTTCAAGGCGGCGGTCTTGGTTTCCGCGGTTTGCACGAATTCGCGCGCCTTTCCGCCAGCGGCGGCGCGCAGGTCGTTGGCCGCTTGTGAGATCGACGGGGCTTGGGTGAAACCCGCTTCGGAATCGAGACTTTCGGTGGTGGAGAACGGATTGGACATGGCTGTTTTTGCGTTTTGGACAAGCCTCCATGGCTTGCACGTCGCAGCAATTCATCGCACTTCCCGCGGGTCCTTGCAAGGAGTGACTTTCAAATCTCCTGCTCAAGCCCGTGAAACCCACACGCGCAATCCCCACTTGCCATGAGGCTGGCGCTTCATAACGATGCCGTCCCGCCCGATCAGTGCCATCATGCATGGGATTTTTGCGCATTCCATTTGAGGCGGTTTTGGAACCAAACTCATGAGAACCCTTTTCAAACTGCTCGTCATTGCGCTCTCGTTCGCTGGATTTTCCGCGGCTGCGGACGCGCCAAAATCAAACTCCCCCGTGTTGCGACCGGAGTCCTTCCGGCACTACAACGCAGAATTCAACAAGAACGACCATGAACTCTACCGGGGGCACTATCCCAATGAGGCGGCATGGGATTTCCTGAAGAATCGCATTCCCTTGCTCGATTGCCCGGATAAGGACATCGAGACAACCTATTACTTCCGCTGGTGGGCATACCGTAAGCACATCAAGCAAACCCCCGCCGGATTTATCGTGGACGAGTTTCTTCCACGGGTCGGATGGGCCGGGAAATACAATTCGATCAGTTGCGCGGGAGGTCATCACTTCTACGACGGTCGCTGGCTGCGCGATCCGAAGTTTCTCGATGACTACGCGCGCTTCTGGTTTCGCGGGGGTGGCGATGCGCGCAGTTATAGCTTCTGGGCGGCGGATGCTATGTGGGCGCGCGCGATGGTCACCGGCGACACCGAACTGCCGGTCAACCTGTTGCCGGATCTGATCCGCAATTACGAGGGCTGGGAGAAATCACGGCGTGATCCCAACGGATTGTTCTGGCAGGAGGACGGCCAGGACGGCATGGAGGTGTCCATCGGCGGCAGCGGTTATCGAGCAACGATTAACAGCTATCAGTTTGGCGACGCGCTGGCGATCGCGCGCCTCGCGGATCTGGCCGGCAAGCCGGAAATAGCGGTCGCCTATCGGGAAAAGGCGGCGGCGATCAAGAAGCTCGTACAGGAGCGCTTGTGGGACAAGGATGCGGGGTTTTTCAAGGTCCTGCCGCGTGGCGAGAACGGCAGGTTGGCCGAGGTTCGCGAGCAACACGGCTACACGCCATGGTATTTCAACCTGGCCGACCCGCAATTCAATGTCGCGTGGAAACAACTCATGGATCCGCAGGGGTTTTTCGCTCCCTTCGGCCCGACCACCGCGGAGCAGCGGCATCCGAAATTCCAAATCTCCTACAACGGCCATGAATGCCAGTGGAACGGACCTAGCTGGCCCTATGCAACGTCCGTCACCCTAACGGGTCTGGCGAATCTGTTAAACGGACCGCCGCAGACGGTGATCGGCGCGAAGGATTATTTCGAGACGCTCAAGATTTATACTAAATCACACCAACTGAAACTCGACGACGGCAGGGTGGTGCCGTGGATCGATGAAAACCTGAATCCGGTGACAGGCGACTGGCTCTCGCGGACACGCTTGAAGACTTGGAAAAACGGCAAGTGGGACGTCGGCAAGGGCGGCGAGGAACGGGGCAAGGACTACAACCACTCGACCTACTGCGACCTCGTCATCAGCGGCTTGATCGGCCTGCGTCCGCGCATGGACAAAACCGTGGAGGTCAACCCGCTTGTCCCCGCAGGATGGGATTGGTTTTGCCTCGATGGGATCCCATACCACGGACATTCGCTGACGATTCTATGGGACAAGACCGGAGAACGCTATGGCAAAGGCAAAGGCCTGCGCGTGCTCGCCGACGGAAAGGTAATCGCCACCGCCGCCAAAATCGGTCGGGTGACCGGGGAACTGTAAGGAAAGCCAATGGAGAGCGGTAACTTGAGGCTCATAAAAGCCTCATTGATGCGGGTCTTACTTGCCGTTTTCCCAGCTTTTTGCCTCTTTTTCGCAGTTGCCGCCGATGCCGTTCCGGCCCGCAAGCCACCAAATTCCGGGCAACGAAAAACGGAAGCGGATCACGGCGTTGAAGCAGGATTTCAACAATCCCGAAAAAATCTATTCACCGTTCATGTTCTGGTTCTGGGACGAGCCGTTAGGTGCGGGGAAAATGGCGGAGATGTCGAGGGTGATGGCTTCGCAGGGTTTCAATCCCGGCGGCTTTCCGACCCAAACGGCTCGATACATCAGAATCACGCAAACCGGAGCCAATGCGAAGTATCACTGGTCGATCTATGAAATCGATGTGTGCCGGAAAAATTAGTTGACCGTCATCGGTTTTTGAAGTCACTGTTCCAATCAAATTAGGGTATGAAGACAGCCAATAAAACAATGATGGGGATGGTCGCCATGGCCGTCGCAGTCGGAAGTGTTCTCCGGGCGGAGCCACCGAAGACGCCGCCGGATCTAACGGCCGATAGCGCGGTTGACCGCAAGCTGACCTACAATTTGGGTTCCACCGGGCTTCGTGGCTGGATTTACACCAATCCGGCCAATCACCTCGATAGCCTGCAGGGACGGACCACGCTGGCCAGCCGGCAAATCCTTGTGACGCACGTCGGCGCCAAGTCTGCGGCGGATGGCGTGATGCGGGTGGATGACGTGATTCTGGGAGCGGGTGGCAAACCCTTCAGGGATGACGCGCGCAAGAGCATCGCGTTGGCGATCCAGGAAGCCGAGCAGCAGGCCAACAAAGGAATCCTCAGATTGACCCGCTGGCGCGCGGGCAAGGCCGAGGAGGTGCAGATCAAGCTTCAGGTGATGGGAACTTACTCCGATACCGCGCCCTTCAATTGCTCCAAGTCCAAACGCATCTTCGAAGAAGCCTGCAAGGCGCTTGAGAAGGAACCGTTGGATGAAAACTGGTGCGGTGCGGTCAACGGTCTCGCGTTGTTGGCGGCAGGCGATCTCAAATACCTGCCCAAAATACGCGAATTTGCCCACAAGTTGGGACCGGCCACGCTGAAGCTCGAATTGAAGGACGGGATGGTAATCTGGGACTGGGGCTATCGAAACCTGTTCCTGTGTGAGTATTACCTTCTGACCGGTGACAAGGAGGTGCTGCACGCCATCAACGAATACACCGTCACGCTCTCCAAGGGGCAGAGCATGTATGGCACCTTCGGACACGGGATTTCCAGGCTAACACCCGAAGGGAAACTGCATGGATCGATTCCGCCATACGGCCCGGTGAACATGGCGGGTCTACCGGCCAATCTCTCCATCGTCCTTGGAAGGAAATGCGGGGTGAAGGATCCCGAGGTCGATGCCGCGATCGCCCGTGCGACGGGATTCTTCAGTTACTACGTGGACAAGGGAGCCATTCCCTACGGCGAACACGAGCCATGGCCATACCATGAAAACAACGGCAAGAATTCCATTTGTGCCGTGATGTTCGCCCTTCAGCCTAACATGCCAAACGAGGCGCTGTTTTTCTCGAAGATGGCCACCGCAGGTTACAAGAGCCGGGAATGCGGCCATACCGGACAGGGTTTCAGCTACTTGTGGGGCGCGCTCGGGGCCAACGCCGGCGGACCAGCCGCCGCCGCGGCCTTCATCAAGGAGGCCTCCTGGCACTTGGATCTGGTGCGGCGCAGCGACGGTTCCTTCACCTACGACGGCGGCGAGCAATACGGCCCGGGCAGCACCGACGATAACACCTACTACGGCAAGAGTAGTTACTGCGGCCTGAGCCCGACGGCCACCTATGTGCTCACCTATTCGCTGCCTTTGAAAAAACTTTACATCACCGGCAAGGATGCGAATCCCGCCAACATTCTAACCAAGCAACAGGTGGCGGACGCCATCGCTTCCGGAAACTTCGATTTGGCCCGCAAGCAAATGACAGCCCAGCAGCTTGTGGCCGCATTTCGCGATTGGTCACCCATCGTCCGCGGATGGGCGGCGGAGGAACTGGCCCAACGTCCCGAAGCGAAGGAGATGGTGCCCGAACTCATTGTCCTCGCGCAAGGCAAGGATGTGCATGTTAGTCAGGGAGCCTGTGAAACGCTCGGTTATCTCAAGAGTGAGCGGGCGCTGCCGATGCTGGTTAGCCTGCTCACCCACGAAGACCGCTGGCTGCGCTACAAGGCGGCGCAGGCGATCAAAAAAATGGGCGGCCAGGCGACTCCGGCGCTGCCGGACATTCTGAAGGCGGTGGTGCAGACTGCGGAACCGCTCCAACCGATCAACTGGTCGGATGCCATCCAATTCACACATGGCCAGTTGGCCTCCGCATTGTTCGCCGGCGGACTCACCGGAGCACTCAAGGACGCTGATCCAAAGTTGCTCTATCCGGCGATCCGGATCGTATCGAGAAACGCGGACGGCATGGCACGGGCCACCTTGAGGGGGTATTTCGAGAAGAATCTAACCTTGGAAGATGTGCGGGCATTGGCTCCGGATCTTGTCGTCGCGGTGAAAACGTTGTGTCCGGCGGACACGATGTTTGGCGCGGAGATTCGCATGGGCGCGTTCAAGGCATTGACGCAGCATCACTACAAAGAAGGCATTGAGGCCGGGATTGTGTTCGCAAAGACCCAGGGCGGTCACGGCAGTGAAAGCAGAACCGGGGACATTATGAGGGAGATCGTGAGTTATGGCTCGGCCGCCCGCGAGGCTATTCCCGGGTTGAAGGAGGTGATTGTTTCCCTGAATGATCAGTGCAAGCGCGGGGAATATCCCGCGGGCGAACTCAATAACAGGCGGGTCGGCGCGGTTGAGGACGCCATCAAGGCGATCGAAGCCGCCAAGGATCAGCCCGAACTCCGGACGATCACCGGAGAAGTCGGGAAATGAGGATTTCGTTTTTCAAATGGGCCAAAGAGCGGAAAATCCGCCGATGTTGATTTCCGCGATTGCCAACCAAACTGAAGATCAGTCGAAAGGATTCAGGATCAGGATGTCAAGCCGGGTATGTGTGTTAGGCGGTGCGGCTGCATTGGTATTGACCGGATGGGTTGTTGCTGCGGAACCACCGTTAATACCGTAGGATCTCACCAAGAGCCAAGCGGTTGATCGCGAGTTGACATACAATCTCGGCGCCACCGGGCTTGGCGGGTGGATCCACACCCGGCCTGACAGCTACCACGACAGCGAGCTCGGCCGGACCACCACCCACAGCCGGTAGATTCTGGTGACCCATGGCGCGAAGAAATCTCCGGCGGGCGGCCTGATGGAGGTGGACGACGTGATCCTCGGCGCGGGTGGCAGGCCATTCATCTTCGATGCTCGGCAACAGATCGCCAAGGCCATTCAGGATTCGGAGAAAACCGAAAATGGCGGCATCCTCAAGTTGACGCGCTGGCGGACGGGCAAAACCGAAGAGGTCCAGCCTGAAGGAATTGATCGGGGAATTCAACGATCAATGCAAGCGTGGCGAATATCCGGCCGGCGAGCTCAATGACAAGCGGGTGAATGCGGTAAACGATGCCATCAAGGCGATTGAGTCCGCAACGACTCAGCCGGAATTGCGCCGCATTGGGTCGGCGCTTCCCGGGCCGCGATCGGGGAAATGAGGGAATTCTCATTTGAGGGTGGCAAAAGTCGCCGGCCTGCCGTTGTTTTCCCCCATCCTTCAGTCCACAACCCACACCCATGATTGCACCCAGCCAGCCGCGAACCTCGCTCCCTAGATTCACCCGCCTTGCCGCCATCGCGATGGTGAGCGCCTGTCCGCTTGCCGCCGCACCGGCGGATCCGGTTCCGCTGCGTGGCTTGCGGGAAGTTGACCAAGCGCAAGTGGTTCTCCGCGACGGCTTCTGGGGGCCGCGTCTCAAAGTCCACCATGATGTGACCATACCGCATTCGATCGATTGTTTGGCAAAAGACGGGCACGTCACCAATTTCGACAAGGCGGCTGGCAAATTCGAAGGACCCTTGAAGGGCCACCATGCGTTTGACTCCGACCTCCACAAGGTTCTGGAAGGTGCAATGCTTTCGTTGCAACACTTCAAGGATCCGCAACTTCGCCAGCGTGTGGATGATATTGTCAACCGCATCCTCGCCGCCCAACAGAAGGATGGTTTCCTGATTTCTTTCTTCATCGTGAACGGGCTCGACAAACGATGGGACGACCTCCGCCTGCAACACCAGATGTACAACGCCGGCCACTTCTTTGAGATGGCCGGGGCACATCAGCAACTGACCGGCGAGCCGATGGTGCTCGACAGCGCGAAGCGCTTCGCCGACCACATCGACGGGATCTTCGGCCCGAACAAACGCTATGATGTGGATGGGCATCAAGAGGTGGAACTGGCCCTGATCAAACTCTATCGCGCCACCGGCGAGCGCCGGTATTTGGATTTGGCGAAGTTTTTTCTTGATGAACGCGGCCATGCTCACGGCGCGCAACGCAAACCATTCGATCCAAAATCCGTGGTCCAGCCAACCAAACCGGAGGGCAAGGTCACACCGGAACAACAACGGGAGTTCTGGCACGCCCGCTTGAGACTCCGCAACGGACGGATGCAGGACCATAAGCCGGTGATCGAACAGCACGAGGCCGTCGGCCATGCGGTGCGCGCCGGATATATGTATTCCGCAATGGCCGATGTCGTCCGTTTCATGGAGGCTCCCGGCTACGAAAACGCGCTGGATCACCTTTGGAGCGACGTGGTTGGCCGCAAGATGTACGTCACCGGCGCCATCGGCACCGGCCAATACGACGACGAGGGGTTTGGCGATCCTTACCTGCTGCCGAATCGTTCGGCGTATTGCGAATCCTGCGCGGCCATCGCCCATGTCCTCTGGCAATACCGGATGAACCTGCTCAAGGGCCAGGCCAAATACGCCGACGTGATGGAACTGGCGCTCTACAACGGCATGCTGTCGGGGATTTCCATCTCAGGCGACAAGTTTTTCTATCAGAATCCGCTGGCCAGCGAGAACGGCGGCAGCCGTTCCACATGGATCGGCCTTTCCTGCTGCCCCACCAACCTCGCGCGGATCATCCCGCAGATTGGCGGACTGGCGTATGCACGCGGCAAAAAGCAGGTCCTTGTCAATCTGTATGTCGCCGGTGAGGCATCGGTGAAGATGGACGATGGAGGCACACTCAAACTATCTCAACAGACCGAGTATCCATGGGATGGTCGGGTCCGCTTGACGGTCGCCCCGGAACAAGCCGCCGAATGCACCCTGAGCCTGCGCATTCCGGGCTGGGCTCTGGGCCGCCCGGTTCCGAGCGATTTGTATTTCCCTAGCAAGACCAAGCTTGGAGCGGTAACTCTCAAGGTCAACGGCGAGGCGGTTGACGCGACGCCGGGCGACGACGGCTATGTGCATCTAAAGCGAACTTGGAAGCCCGGGGATGTGGTGGAATTGGATCTGCCGATGCCGGTGCAGAGGGTCTATGCGCACGGGAAAATCAAAGAGGATGTGGGCAAGGTGACATTGATGCGTGGCCCCTTAGTCTATTGTGTGGAGGCTGCCGATCAACCGGAGGTGAACGTCGCGCGCTTGGCACTGCCGGCGGATTCCGAACTGAGCGCGGAGCACCGCAGTGATCTGCTAGGGGGCGTCACCGTGATCAAGGGCGCGGCTCTTGCCGATGGGAAACGCCCTGTCACGCTCACCGCCATTCCTTATTATGCCTGGAGTAACCGGGAAAAGGGCGCCATGACCGTCTGGATGGATCAAGCCGCCAAGCCCTGAAGGCGATAGAGCAAAGTTTATAATGGCTTTCCGGCGGGAACGATCGTCACCAAGTGAGGCTGGAGCACCAGCGTTTTCCGGATGGCCTCGAAGAGTTCGGGCATTTTCTCCATCCGCTTGGCGATCGCGGCTGCGCGCTTCGCTTCCAACATTTCGGGCGTGATTTCCAAGAAGTCCGGAACTCCCCCGGCGCGGATGACGCCGGCGAAAATCCTGTCATGGAAATACTTGTTCTTGGCATCGATCGCGTTCCACACCGCCTTCACCTGTTCGGCGACCGGACCCGCGGTTAGAGCCGCAGCGGCCAGATTGACACCCGCCGCCAGTTCGGCGGCGGAGTGTTCGGCGACCTTGATTTCGCCAAGATGGATTTCATAGCGGCCGTCCTTGAGGCCGGTCACCTTGAGACGGTAGTTGTTCATGGTTTCGAGGATCGGGACCCATTGCAAAATCGAGTTCGCTTCCGCCGGGAAAAACGGCAATGCGTTGTCCTTTTGCGAGAACTCGATTTTTCCGTCCGGATTCACCTTCAGGCCATCAATCGTGCAGTTCTGCTTTCCGACCACCTTGCGGGAAGCCGCATCGATTTCAACCGCCGCGACAAGCGTGGGGAAACCCATGCCTTTGAGGATTTCCGAGGCCATGAGCGTCTGGCCGGGAGGGCCGGGGTGAACCGGATCGCCACCGCCGATCCGGTTTTTCGGGTTCGCGGCGCGCGCTTGGTCAATCGCCGCTGCGAACGGATGAAACTGATCGATGAACAAGGCGTTGCCATGGTTCGCGGCGATCTCCTTCACGGCGGCGGCGAACTTCTCAAGATTTTGGATATAGGGAAGGACCGAGGGACCTTCGTCCATCACCTCGGCCGGAGTGGTGGTGCACCACGCGACGCGGATGTTGGCCTGCTTCGCCTGCCCGGCGATCTTTTGCATGGAATCCGTGAAGTTCTTGTATTGGCCTTCATTGAAGTTGCTGCCAGGGCCGCCGCAGTCGTTCATGCCGAAATTGACGGTCATTGCCGTCGGCGAGAAGGCGATCACATCGCGCTTGAAGCGATTGTTGCCACCCGGTGCGCCATCGCCGCCGATTCCGACATTGATGAACTTCAGGTCCCAACCGGGAAACCGGGTGAGCGCCCAGGCTTCAACGTAGCTGCTGTACATGTGCTGCTCGGTGATGCTGTCGCCCATCATCACGATCTTGTCGTGATCCTTGAGGAAAAACTCGGCGGCCGTGCAGGGAAGCGCGGTAAGGAGCAGGCTTAATGCGGTGCGGGTTCCGCGACCGACGAGGGCAATGTTGAGGTGTGACATGAGCAAATCCCGGGTTGGAGGGTAGGGGCCTTGAAGCCTGAATCAGGACGTCCCGATGATGGTTGGTCATGCGGCTTCGTCCAACGCAAAAAACCGCGCCCGGCAACGGGTGCGGTTTTTTGAAATAGGGAGTTCCGGTTCGGGCAATTAACGCTTGGAGAACTGGAAGCGCTTGCGGGCGCCGGGTTGGCCGGACTTTTTGCGTTCCTTCATGCGGGGATCGCGGGTCAGGAAACCGAGCGGTTTGACGAGCTTGCGGTTTTCCGGGTCCACTTGCGTGAGGGAGCGGGAAATCGCGTGGCGGATCGCAATCGCTTGGGCGTGGGTGCCGCCACCTCTAACGACCACCTTGAGGTCGAACTTGTTCATCAGCGAGGCCGCTTGAAACGGCGCGAGGATGGCGTTTTGCAGTTCGATGGTCGGAAGATACTCTTCGTATGGACGTTCGTTGATGGTGATCTGGCCGGTGCCTTCGGTCATCCAGACGCGGGCGACAGCGGTTTTGCGGCGTCCGGTGGCGCTATGAGTGGTGGTGGCGGTCATTGGGGAAGATGGGAATGGATTGGGTTAACGGACGGCGTGGGCGACGGGTTGCTGGGCCTCATGCGGATGCTCGCCACCGGCATAGACCTTGAGTTTTCCGTATTGGGCTTTGCCGAGCCGGGTGTGGGGAAGCATGCCATACACCGCGCGTTCGACGAGCAGGATCGGGCGGCGTTGGCGAACAATGCGCGGAGTTTCTACCTTCTGGCCACCGACATAACCGGAAAACCGGGTGTAAATCTTGGAGGTTTCCTTGGTGCCCGACAGCACCACTTGGTCGGCATTGATCACGACGACAAAATCGCCGGTATCGATGTGAGTGGTGAAAATCGGTTTGTGTTTGCCACGGAGGAGGCGGGCTGCCTCCACGGCGACTTGGCCCAGGACCTTGCCCTTGGCATCGATCACATACCACTTGCGCTCGACTTCGTGAGGCTTGGCGGAAAACGTCTTCATGTGCTTGTATTGAAAAAACTCCGGACACGCGGCGTGTGCGAAGGGGGACGCAAACTAGGGAGCCGGATTCGGGGTGTCAACCGGGAAATCTCGGGTTTTTCTCGAATTTGTCAATCGGCGTGCAATCCTTATGGATTCAAGGATTGCGGGCTTCCGCCACCGCCGTTCACGACCCCTTCAGGGGCGGTAAATGGCGGCGGGAGGTTTGGAATGACTGGTCGTTTCCCCCTTGCCCGCCCCGCCTCTTCTTGCTTGTCTCCGCGCCGTCATGAAAATTCTCGTCGCCTACTCGGGAGGTCTTGATACCTCCGTCCTCCTTCTCTGGTTAAAACAAAAATACAACGCCGAGATCATCGCATACTGCGCCGATGTCGGGCAGGGCGATGAACTCGACGGTCTCGAAGCCAAGGCCCGCTCCACTGGCGCGTCCAAGTGTTTCATCGGCGATCTGAAGGAGGACTTCGCCGCCAACTTCATTTTCCCGATGATCCAGGCTAACGCGATCTATGAAGGCCGCTACCTGCTCGGCACCTCCATCGCCCGACCCTGCATCACCAAGGGCATGATGGATGTGGCGCTCGCCGAAGGCGCGGATGCCATTGCCCACGGCGCCACCGGCAAGGGCAACGACCAAGTCCGCTTCGAACTCTCCGCCGCCTCGCTCGCGCCGAACGTGAAATGCATCGCCCCGTGGCGTGACGCGGAGTTCCGCAAACAATTTCCCGGCCGCTCGGAAATGATCGCCTATGCCGAGGCCAACCAAATCCCGATCAAGGCCTCGATGAAAAAGCCCTACTCGATGGATCGCAACCTGCTCCACATTTCCTTCGAAGCCGGTGCCATGGAAGACCCGTGGTATGATGCAACCACCCTCGCCGACCGCGACATGTATGTTCTATCCGTTTCCCCCGAGGAAGCGCCGGACCAAGCCGAATACATCGAGATCCTTTTCGAAAAAGGCAACGCCATCGGACTGAAACACGATAGCCTCTGCGCCCTGCTAGGCGAACTCGGCGACGTGAAATCCACCGCCGGACAAAACGGTTACTCGCTCTTCACTCCCTACGGCATCATGCGCGTCCTCAACCTGCTAGGCGGACGCAACGGCATCGGTCGCGTCGATATCGTGGAAAACCGCTTTGTCGGCATGAAATCCCGCGGCATCTATGAAACTCCCGGCGGCACTATCCTGCTAGCCGCCCACCGCGACCTCGAAGCGTTAGTCGTGGACCGCGAGTCGATGCATATTCGCGATTCGCTCATCCCCAAATACGCCCAACTCGTCTATAACGGCTTCTGGTTCGCCCCCGAGCGCGAGGCGATCCAGGCGCTCGTCACCGAGACCCAGAAAACCGTCACCGGCGAGGTCCGCCTCAAGCTCTACAAGGGCAACGTCATGCAAGCCGGCCGCCGCTCTCCGCACAGCATGTATTCCGAAGCCATCGCCACCATGGAAGGCGGCCAGGAGGAGGCCTACAATCAGGACGACGCCACCGGCTTCATCGCACTCAATGCCCTGCGTCTCAAAGCCAGCGCAAGACAGTTGAAATAAGGAGCAGGGACGTCTCGCCCCAACCCTGAAGATCGGCTCGCGATTTGAGGCAACAGTTGCTAGTTCAGGAATCTACCCAGCACCACTCAAGGCAATCAACATCGACGGGGAGGGGATCCTGCGCGGTTCTAGGCGGCCGATCCCTTTGTGACGAATACTTGATCGACCCGCCGATCCACAATGGAATCTCACGCTTTCCCGCACGAGTTCGGTAGAATCCGGCGCTTTCACTGACCCTTTTGACAAAATTTCTCACCAATCATCGGTGCGGAATGGCGAAGCCGGCAGGCTTTCGTTGTTGTAGAGGTTGCAGTCGTCGCCGGACATGGTGTAGGCATAGCGCACGGCGACAGGCCTAGGGACTGTGGAACTGGAGGCGACCACTGTTTTGCCATCGATGACGGCAGCGGCCCAAGCCCACTTTTTGTCCTCACCAGAAATGGCGAAATGTTTCAACTGGCCCTTCGGTTCTTTGACCACCGGAGCAAAACCTTTCTTGGTTGCCACCGTCAACCCGGAACCAACGCTGTCAAAAATGATGCGGATTTTATCGCCTTCGATTTTAATCTCCTTGTAGAGCGGACCACTATAAACCAAATCCTTTTTGCCATAATCCTTGGCCAGCGCCCAAAGTGCCAATCGCTCGCCCACGTCGCGTTTGTTCTTGGGATGGATGTCGCCGGGATCCCTGACAGCGGCGAGATCCATTGCCACGGCCAGTCCGGTATGCGGGATGCCGAGGGCTTTGAACTGGGCCATGCGGATCTTCGCCCAGCCATCGCCACCCGCAGGATCCTGACCCGCGGGAGTGGCCGAGGCACCAAACCTACCGGCCAACTGGACGATGTAGAAAGGAAAGTCACCTTGCCCCCAGGCCGTGCGCCAACCACCAATCAAAGCGCGCAGCTTTTGATGGTATGTCTCGCCTTCGTCGCCATTTGATTCACCCTGATACCAAATCGCGCCTTTGATGCCGAAACGTGTGAGTGGATTAATCTTGCCATTGAAAAGGCAATGCCAAGTCGAAGGATAGCCGCCATCCGATTTGTATTCCGTCGGTAGACCCGTCACGGGCGGTAGTTCGGACACCGATGCCAATCCTGCGGGGGAGATCCAGGGTTCGATTCGCGTGCCGTTCCATGCCGTTTTTATCAAGCCAATCGGCACGCCCGTTTCCTGCTGCAGCTTGCGCCCGAAATAGAGTCCGACGGCGGTAAAGCGGTTGCCGGTTGTCGGTTTGCAGGGCAGCCATGAGGCGGCCTCTTCCGACGTGCCATTGCCGCGATTGACAACGATGCCGGTTTCCTGACTCATCGATGGTTCATTGATCAAATGAAACTGCCGCAGCAGCGGAAAATCGAAATCCTTCTCATCGTAGGGTAGCGGATCGAGGGCATTGTGGTAGGCACCAGGGGTGAAATCCATGTTCGACTGCCCGCTGCAAATCCACACATCGCCGACCACGACGTCGTTGAGGCTCAACTTATTCTTGCCAGTGACAGTCATCACCGCCGGGAGTGCCGCGGCCTTCATTGCATCCAGTTTGATTATCCATCGGCCGTCCTTGTCAGCCGCGCCCGATTTTTCCTGACCGGCGAATGCAACGGTCACTTTCTCGTTAGGTTCTGCCGCGCCAAACACCGCGACAGGAAGGTCGCGTTGCAAAACCATGTGGTCCGCGAACAGTTCGTTGAGTTTGACATCCGCCGAGGCGGACAACGCTGCGCTGAGAAACATTGTGACTGGTAATAGGTTCTTCATGGTGGTGGAGGTTGGTGTTTTTTGTTTCGCTGCTTTGTTCAGTTCTTGGATGATGGAATAAATGATCGTTTCAAAATTCGATTCACTGCCGTCCCACGGGAAGGCTTAGCTGAGAGCGGAAAAGCGGGCTGGTGTTGAGTTGAAATCCCTGCCACTCGGTAGGGCGTTATGAACAACACAACACCAACCCGGGCCATTGTGGTCGTCCTCAAGCAAATGCTCAACCTCATT
>CAMBPB010000079.1 GCA_945869465.1 Prosthecobacter debontii | reverse complement strand
CAAACGCAAAGCGCCGGTCCACCACGCGGCTAACGCAATGGTAAATCGCCGGCTTCGCCGCCGAAGCCTTCCACGGAACAATGAATCGTTTGCTGCTCACTCCTCGAGTCCTATCTCCCTGAATCAATTTGGCGAGAACTTTCTCTGCTATTTGTCTGGGATTTTGCAGAGATATTTTGCAGTGGGATTGGATTTTGGATTGGAATTTTGTATCGTTGCCGAACACTGAGTTCTGCGGATCCACTTCCGCGATCCGCGACCACCTCTCTGGAAACTCACTCGTCCTTGTAACCTTCGGCGCGGCGCTCGTCGATGCAGCGGGTGAGCCACTGGACAAGTTTTTCGGCCTCCTCGGATTCGTTGCGCAGCGAGCTGAGTTCGGTCCAATCGAGATGGGGCCGGGACTTCGGCGCGGCGATCCGGTTGAGGTCGAGTTTGGCCATGATGGCCTCGGTTTCCCGCGGGTGGGCGTTGAGAATATTGGCGGGCCGCGGCAATTCATCCAAGGCGTCGGGCGTCAGCCCGAACGAAGTGACGCCGACCCCGAAGGCGGCGCTTAGGCGGCGGAGGCCGTCGGCCAGCGCCTCGTCTTCGATGGGTGCGGCATACACCAGCTCGCCGCCTTGAGTCCACATGGAGACCGCCAGTGTTTGATAGAAATCCTCGCGGTAGGTCTGTAGCGACGGCTGGATGCGTAGCCGCGCGGCATGCAGCCGGAACGGGGCGATGCCGAGCCGTTGTTTGAATGAGAGCATCGTCTCGTCGAGCGACATTTCCTCATCGGGCGAGCCGCCGGTTTCCCAATCGACGAGCACCAGTTCGGGGTATTTCCACAAGTTGCTGATGGGTGAATCCTTGGCGAACGCCTGACGGAACGCGAAGGGGAAGCGGCCGTTGATTTCAAAATAGCGTGTGACCACCGCCCGGAATTTCCGGATGCGGAGCATGGTGTTGTCCATGATGTCCTGATCGACGGTGGTCAGATCGTCGAGCCGGCCTTGGGTGAGGGCGAGCAACTCCTGCGCCCCGGAAAGCGCGGGCAAGGGCGCGCTGCGGCGGTAGTATCCCTGGCCTTTCTCCACCTTCGCGATCGGTGAGGCCGGATCGCACGACATGATGGAAAAATGGTACCGCAACGAGGCGTCCGAGTAGTTTCCCGTGAGTTGCAGGCGCGTCAGACGGATCAACTCGGTGCCCTTGATCGCGTCGGCCGGATTTCCGGGAAGCAAGGCGGGAAGAATGTCGGATAGCTGCTTGCGGAGGCTCATGGGGAGGACAACGGCTGATGCGTTGTGGCCATCCAAATCATCCACCCTAGGATCATCAAGCCCCAAAAGGAAAGGATTTTAAAAATCTGCTGCCCGATCGGCTCTTTTTTGAAGCAATTTACCGCCAAGCTTGTCGAAACCGGCGATTTCCCCATCCTCAGACCATGAATTTCAAACCAACCGTGCTCGTGATATCCCTGTTTGCCCTCCTTCCGGCAGCCGCCCAGCCGCCCGATCCCAAAGCGATTCTCGAAGGTGCCCGGATGTCCGCCACACTCACCAAACTCGATGACGGACTCAGCGGCAATCTCCGCATGGGCAATCAAAAAACTCCGGTCACGCTCTTCCTCAAGGGCAAGGACATTCAGTTCCAGTTCACTGAAAACAAGGGGGCCTTGCGGGTTTTCCACATGCGCATCGGTGATGCCGACTTCAATCTTTTTGAAATCATCGATGGCAAGACCAAGAACTTTCCGCCGGAAAAACTCGTGATGCCGATCGCCGGCACCGATCTCACCTACGAAGACCTCGCGCTGCGATTCTTCTACTGGCCGAACCCGACATTCGAAGGTCGGGAGGACGTCGGCGGGCAACCCTGTTACAAGATCCGCGTGGACAAGCCGCGCGGCACCGCCGGCCGCTACGAGGTGGTTTATGTGTGGGTGCATACGACGGCTGGAGCCTTCATGAAGATCCGCGGACACGATAAAAACGGCGGCCTCGTCAAGGAGTTCCAGGTCGAGGACATCATGCAGATCGCCAAGGATGTTTGGACACTGCGCAAGATGCAGGTGGCCACCCATGATCCCGCGAACGGACGGCGGATCTCGATCACAGATGTGACCTTCGACACACCGAAAAAAGCCGGTCCGCGCGGCTTGCGCTAATCATTTCCCATGCACGGCTGGACTGACGCCCACGATCACCTCCAGGACCCGCGCCTCGGAGATCCCGCGCCGGTCATCGCCGGGATGCGCAAGGCCGGGATTGAGCGCTGCATCGTGAATGCCACTTGCGAGGGCGATTGGCAGGCGGTGGATGCCTTGACGATCGCGGAACCCGACTTCGTGCTTCCGGCCTTCGGCATCCATCCGTGGCAGGCCCACACCGCGGCTGAGGGCTGGCAGGGCCGGCTGGCCGAAATGCTAAAAAAACACCCGCGGGCCTCGATCGGCGAGTGCGGGCTCGATCGCTGGGTTTCCTCGCCGCCCATCGCAGTCCAACGCCCGATTTTCCGGGATCAAGTGAAGCTCGCCTGCGACATGCAGCGCCCGCTCACGATCCATTGCCTCAAGGCGTGGGGGCCGCTGTTTGAGCTTTTTGCCGCAACGCCGCCGCCGCCGGCGTTTCTCATGCACTCGTTCAACGGATCGCTCGAGACCGCCCGCCGCCTGATTCCGCTGGGCGCGTATTTTTCCTTCTCCGGTCACTTCCTCCATGAGCGGAAATCCTCAGTGCTCGAAGTATTCCGCCAGCTCCCGCAGGACCGCATTCTGTTGGAAACCGACGCGCCAGACATGCGTCCGCCTGACGAACAGGTCCTCCACCCGCTGCCGGAATTCCTCAATCACCCGGCCAATCTCCCGGCAATCGGCCAAGCGCTCGCCGCGGCTTTGGCGATGACCCCTGGCTGCCTCGCGGACCTCACGCGGAATAACGCCGTGCGCTGCTTCGGGCTTTGATGCCTTGCACGAACGGCCCGCGCGGGCTAGGACTTTGGCCATGGACCTTGCCGATTTCCGCAAAGAATATTCTGAACGCGGCCTCAGACGCGAGGAACTGAACCCGGAGCCGGTCGCGCAATTTTCCGAGTGGTTCATCCAAGCCACCGAACTCGCCGTCCATGAACCCAACGCGATGACCCTCGCCACCGTGGACGAATCCGGCATGCCCTTTCAGCGCACCGTGCTGCTCAAATACTACGACCACGAAGGCTTCGTGTTCTTCACCAACTACAGCAGCCGCAAGGCCAAACAGATCGCCGCCAATTCGAAGGTCTCGCTGTTGTTTCCATGGATCACTCTGGAGCGGCAGGTCATCGTCCAAGGTCGCGCGGAAAAAATCACCACCGCGGAGTCGCTGCGCTACTTCGCCACCCGGCCGCGCGAATCGCAGATCGGCGCGTGGGTCTCCAACCAAAGCGAGGTCATTACCTCGCGGAAATTCCTGATGCAGAAAATCGCCGAGATCCGCGCCAAATTCCAGCACGGTGAGATTCCGCTGCCCTCGTTCTGGGGCGGCTACCGGGTGGTGCCGGAGTCCATCGAGTTCTGGCAGGGCGGACCGGCGCGCCTGCATGACCGCTTCCTCTACCGCCGCCATGCCGGCTCATGGGGCATCGAGCGCCTGGCACCCTAAACCCAATGCCTTGCGGGCCGACGCATGATTTTTTGTCCCGCCCCATTGCGTCTGGGGCGCGGCACAAAAACCAATCCTGTGCTTGGACTTTTGCGGGGGCTTAGTCTAGCACAGCGCTGTGAACGCATGGATCCCGGCGATAGAAGTGGTGAACCGTTGCCTCCTGGCCGGGGTGTGCGAGTTCGTGGTGTGCGCTGGCGCGCGCAACGCCGCCTTGATCGAGGCGCTTGCCCGCGCGGAAACGGCGGAGCTCATCCGCATCTGGCGGCACTTTGAGGAGCGCAGCGCCGGGTTTTTCGCGCTCGGCCGCACTCTCGAAACCGGTCGGCCCTGCGCCGTGGTCACCACCAGCGGGACTGCCGCCGCAGAATTGTTGCCTGCGGTGATCGAGGCTCATTACCAAGCGCGGCCCCTGGTGGCGATCACCGCTGATCGACCGGCCGCCTTCCGCGGCACCGGCGCGCCACAAGCGATCGAGCAGCAGGGGATATTCGGGTGTTACGCCTGGGCGGGGGATTTTCCAGGATGGGAGGGCAGCGGGCCGATCCATCTCAACGTCGAGTTCGAGGAGGCCTTCGAGCCGGGCGACGAGGATTTTTCTCGCACCAGCGCCGGCACCTTCACCCCGGCGAAGGACCGCCTCGACCTCGCCGCGCTGGCCCGCTGGCTGCGCGCGGATCTCTTTCAGGGCATCGTGGTGATGGTGGGCGGGCTCGAAGCGGAGGAAAGGGAGGACGTTTTTCATTTCTGCCGGGATTTTGGCGCGCCTGTTGTCGCCGAGGCCACCAGCGGGCTGCGCGAGGCGCTTCGGGCACTTGCCATTCATGATGCCGACGGTGTGCTCAAAGCCCGTCCTCCAGCGAAAATCCTGCGTCTGGGAGATGTCCCGAGCGGGCGTTTTTGGCGCGATCTTGAGGACCTGCCGCAGGTTTCCGTGTGGTCGATCTGCCGCAACGGCCTGCCCGGCCTGGCCCGCCAAAGCCAGGTGACGCGCGGTCCGCTCGATCGGGTGATCCCGGCGTTGGGTGACATCGAGCCCGCCGACGACGCGCTGGACCTGTTGGTCGGCGCTTCCGGCCGGGCGGCGCGGACCGAGGAGCTGTTGGAATGTTATCCCGACAGCGAGCCGGCGCTGGTCCGCGCGCTGTCCCACTACGCGTGCATCGGCGGCGGGGTTTTCCTCGGTAACAGCCTGCCGATACGCGAGTGGAACCTCTTCGCCCAATGGACGCGGCCCGTCCCGACGGTGAGAGCGAACCGCGGGGCCAACGGCATCGACGGCCAGATCAGCACCTGGCTCGGCTGGAGCGCCGACGTGAGTGAAACCTGGGCGGTCGCCGGCGATCTAACGGCGCTCTACGATCTCGCGGCACCCTTCGTGCTGGGACAGGTGAACAGCGAGGGCCGGGTGCTTGCGGTGATCAACAATGGCGGCGGCAGGATTTTCGAGCGATTGCCCCGCCTCCGCTCGATGAGCCCGCGGGCCGCCGAATGCATGACCAATCCCCACGCCGCCGATCTGGCGGGCATGGCCATGTTGTGGGGCATGGAACACCTGCGGATCCGCCGGGCGGATGACTTCGATCGGTTCGTGCCCGGCGCAAAACCCGTGCTTCTTGAAATCGTCCCGGACCCGGATCAAACGGCGCGTTTCTGGGCGGAATGCGACCGCATCGACCGCTGAGCTTGCTGCGCGGAAACCGTCCGTGCGGTGATCGCTGCTAGGAATTTGCTTTCTGCGGGAGGTTTCTGAAACAGCCATTGGGTCGGACCCGCCTGCCTGTCGTGGCCTTCTTGGCCTTCGTAGCTTCAGCGAAGTAGGCGGCGAAGACTGGAGGGCGGGAAAATTGGGAAAATTGGGAAAATTGGGAAAATTGGGATTGACGGCTTTGGGAAAAACGTCAGCTTGAGATTCTAACTGGCAAGCAATCGGAGTTTCTGACCCAAATCCCTTCCAATTGCCAAAAAAAAGGACCCGCTGTCCTAAATCCAAAACCAAAACACATGAACCCAAGTCCATTCCGCACCCTTTGGTGCGCCTTGCTCGCGCTGATGACCAGCATCATCCTCGCAGGGCATTCCCACGCCGTCGGCGAGCTCATCAGCGCCAAGTATCGACATTCTAACGATGGCGACGCGACGTTTTCCGGTGCGGCGGTCCTCGGTAGCCCCGGTGACCAATGGAACGACATCGACGACAACGGCTTCAACGGCCAGGCGCATACCTTTTCGACGATCATTGATTCCGCTGGCGCTACCGTTGCGGGCGTGGGCTTCCAGACGCTCAACGGATATTGGGGCGGCAACCATTGGGGCAGCGGTGACTACAATGCTTACAACTTCAATGTTAACAGCGGGAGCTCTCCCTTCTACAATCTCCTACGGACCTATTTCGGTGATTTGGATCAACAAATTACCGGCCTGACTCCGGGCGGACTGTACGACCTCGTCATTTACCTCCACACCCATGACAACCGAGCCCTCGCGATCTGGTGCAATGGCATCGTGAAGTATGGAGCTTATGACCTGAGCGGCGCGCCACTTGTGGCAAACCGGGACTACATGGTCTTCTCGGGCGTCGCCGCGGACGGCAGCGGCAACATCCGCTGGTACCGTCAGGATTTGAACGAAGGCCGGTGGAGCGGTTTCCAACTCCGCCCACACGTGGTGCCTCCCGCACCGACTGGAGCCAATGGTTCCGCGACGATCGCCAAGAACGCTTTCAAGACCTTCGCGACCAGTGACTTTGGCTTCTCCTCGACGGATCCCCTCGCCTCGTTTGTGCAAGCCAAGATCACGGCCCTCCCGACGAACGGGCAACTGCTGCTGAGCGGCAATCCTGTGTTGCTCAACCAGATCGTCTCCGCGACCAGCATCAACTCCGGCAATCTGATTTACCAACCGACCACCAACTACACCGGTTCGGATTCATTCCCGTTCAAGGTCTCGGACGGGTCCAGCTACAGCACTGCAGCGAATACCTGCACGGTCAGCGTGGTGCCTCAGGCGAGCCTCATCAACATCCAGTTCTACCGAGCCTCGGATGGCACCGCCTTTGGACCCGGTGCCGCGGTTATCGGTGCCGCCGGCAACCAGTGGAACAATCTCGACATGGGCACCAACAACGGTGCCCCTCACTTCACCTCGATCCATGACGTGAGCGGAAATCCCACCGGCGTGAGGGTGGACTTCGCCAACTACCCCAGCGTCAATGACTGGAGCAACGGCGATTACTGGACCTGGGGCCAGTATGATGTGGTGCCCGCGTTCAATGTGACTAATGGGAGCACCCCGTTCTACGGTCTCCTGCGCTCCCATGTGGACGACCCTGATGTCACCATCAATGGCCTGACGCCCGGCAACTACGATATCTTTGCCCTCCTCCATCAGCATGAAAACCGCCAGCAGGGCATCACCCTCCAAGGGGCCTCGAAATTGTCCAAGCCCTATGGCCAGGATGTCAGCACCGTGGCCGGCGCGCCGCTGGTGCTCAATCGCGACTACGTGCTCTTCAAGAACTTCACCGTGGCCGCCGATGGCAAACTGCGCATCAATCGCGAAGCGTATGACCGCTTGCTGCTTTCCGGCCTGCAAATCCGCCCTGCCACCGGCAACGCGGCCCCCACCGCAGCCAACGGCAGCTTCCTCATCGCCAAGAACTCCTACCGCACCTTCAAGCTGGCGGAATTCGGTTTCGCCGATGCCGACGTCGGCGACGAACTCCAGGCGGTCAAGATCATCTCGCTGCCTGCGTTGGGCCAACTGGCCCTTAACGGCAGCCCCGTGCTTCTGAATCAGCTCATCGCCCAAGCCGATATCAAAAACGGCTACCTGAAATACTCCCCGGCTACCGACGGCACCGGTTCCCCCTACACCAACTTCCAGTTCAAGGTCTCCGATGGGGTCGCGCTGAGCGCCTCGACCTATACCATGACGGCCAATGTGGTGCCGCAGGCAAGCTTGATCGCCATCCAGTTCTACAGAGCCTCGGATGGCACCGCCTTTGGTCCCGGTGCGGCCGTCATCGGTTCTGGCGGCGACCAGTGGAACAATCTCGACATGGGCACCAACGACGGGCAATACGCTCCGCACTTCCCCTTGATCACCGATGTGAGCGGAAATCCCACCGGCGTGACGGTGGACTTCGCCAACTACCCCAGCGTGAATGACTGGAGCAACGGCGATTACTGGACCTGGGGCCAGTATGATGTGGTGCCCGCGTTCAATGTGACTAACGGAAGCACTCCGTTCTACGGTCTCCTGCGTTCCCATGTGGACGACCCTGATGTCACCATCAACGGCCTGACGCCCGGCAACTACGATGTCTTTGCCCTCCTCCATCAGCATGAAAACCGCCAGCAGGGCATCACCCTCCAAGGGGCCTCGAAATTGTCCAAGCCCTATGGCCAGAATGTCAGCACGACCGCCGGCGCGCCGCTGGTGCTCAATCGCGACTACGTGCTCTTCAAGAACTTCACCGTGGCCGCCGATGGCAAGCTGCGCATCAATCGCGAAGCGTATGACCGCTTGATGCTCTCCGGCCTGCAAATCCGCCCGGCCACCGGCAATGCGGCCCCCACCGCAGCCAGCGGCACCTTCGCCATGGCCCTCAACACGTTCCGCACCCTCAAGCTCGCGGACTTCGGCTTCTCGGATGCCGACGTCGGCGATGAATTGCAGATGGTCAAAATGACCACCCTCCCGGCTACGGGCACCTTGTATCTCAACGGCGTTGAGGTGCTCCTCAACCAGATTATCGCGCTGGCTGATATCGAAAACGGCTATTTGAAGTTCGTCCCGGCGTCTTACGCCACCGGTGCGGGCTATGCTTCGATAGGGTTCCAGGTCTCCGACGGCGTCGCCTACGGCACGGCCAAGACCGCCACCTATGACGTGCTCAACCGCGCGAACCTGATCAATGTCCAGTTCTATAAAGCTTCGGATGGCACTGCCTTTGGTCCAGGCACGGCAGTGGCCGTCGGTGCTGGCACCGACCAATGGAACAATCTCGACATGGGTGTCAACAACGGGCAATATGCTCCGCATTTCAGCACGATCAACGATGTGGCCGGAAACCCCACGGGCGTGACGGTGGACTTCGCCAACTACCCCAGCGTCAATGACTGGAGCAATGCGGCCTACAACACGTATGATAACTTCAACGTCAACAGCACGTCAGCTCCAGTATTCTACGACCTCCTGCGCTCCCATGTGGACGACCCCGATGTCACCCTCAACGGCCTGACTCCCGGCCTCTACGACTTCATCGCCCTGCTCCATCAACATGAAGGCCGCCAACAGGGCATCACCCTCCATTACGGTGCGACCACTCAGTCCAAGTCCTATGGGCAAAATTCCAGTGCAGGGACGGGCGCGCCGTTGGTTGCCAACCGCGACTATGTCATCTTTAGCGGCATCGCCGTGGGTTCCGACGGCAAGCTGCGCATCAATCGTCAGCAATATGACCGCTTGATGCTCTCCGGCTTCCAACTCGCCCAAGCGGCCACGCCGGCAGGCGGCGTCGCCGGCAGCATCAATGCCACCGTGGCCACGGCCCACGCGATCACGCTCTCTGAACTCGCCTTTGCCAGCATCGATTATGGCAATACCGCGGCGAAAATCAAGGTGACCGGGATGCCCTCAACCGGCACCCTGAAGCTGAATAGCTCCGCCGTGGCACTGAATCAGGTCATCACTCTCGCCGATCTGGCGGCTGGCAAACTGAACTTCACGATGGCTTCACTCGGAACCGATTCATTCCTGTTCCAAGTGTCGAATGATGGTGGCGCCACCTATAGCGCCGACGACACCCTGAACATCACCGTGACCGCCACTGCGGCGCCGTTCCTCATCAGCGCCAAATACCGCCACACCAACCAGAGTGATCCGACCTTTTCCGGTGCGGCGCTGCTTGGTGCCGCCGGTGACAAGTGGAACGATATCGACGACAGCGGCCACAACGGCCAAGCTTGGACCTACTCGCCGATCGTTGATTCCACGAATACCACAGTGTCCGGCGTCACGGTCCAGATCGTCAACAATTATTGGGGCAATAACGAATGGGGCAATAACGATTATTGGGCTGGCGGCACCTATCACGTCACCAGCAGCGACGCGCACTACGACCTCCTGCGCTCGTATTTCGGTGGGGAACCCCAGACCAAAATCACCGGCCTAATTGCAGGCGCAAAGTATGACCTGGTTGTCTATCTCCATACCCACGACAACCGGCGCATCAGCGTCAATGCCAATGGCACCGAAGTCTGGGGATCATACGCCCTGCCCGGAGCGCCGCTGGTCATCGGCCGCGACGCAATCGTCTTCAAGGGTGTCGCTGCCGACGGCACTGGTAATATCCTCTTCTATCGCCAAAATGGCGATAATGGACTTTTCAGCGGTTTCCAACTCCGCCCGCATCTTGTCGCTCCGGTGCCGACCGCAGCCGCAGCTTCCACGTCCATCGCGATGAACTCCTACAAAGTCTTCTCGACAGCGGACTTTGGCTTCGCCTCGACGGATTCGCTCGCATCCCTTGCGCAAATCAAGGTGACGGTTCCCCCGGCTGCCGGTCAACTGCTGCTCAACGGCAATCTCGTTCTGACGAACCAGATCATCCCCGCCTCGAACATCAGTTCCGGCAACCTGAGGTTCGTGCCGGCCACCAACGGCACCGGTTCCCCTTATGACACGTTCCAGTTCAAGGTGTCCGACGGGACTTCTTACAGCTCGGCCTACACCTACACGCTCAACGTGAAATCCGCTCTGAACCTGGTCAGCGCCAAGTTCTACAAAGCCACCAACGGCGATCCGACGTATACCGGTCCGGGTGCCATCAGCAACGGATCGAACCTCTGGAACAACATCGACTTCTCGACCGTCAGTGCCTATCCCACCTACTCCCTGACCGATTCGAACGGCGGCACCACGGGCGTGGGCCTCCGCTTCAACCAAAATAACTGGGATGGCAACAACTGGGGCAGCACTGAGTATTGGACCTCGAACGGCGACAACGGCCGCTTCAACGTGAGCGCCGCCAGCACGCCATACTACGACCTGATGCGCAGCTACATCCACAACGTCAACATGACCGTCTACGGTCTGACGCCGGGCACCTATGACTTCTATGTCTACCTCTCCAGTCAGCGCGATAGCCTCAATCAGCAAGTGCGGATCTGGGCCAATGGCAATGGCCATCCGGGTGATACCAACCCTGCCTACAGTGTGATGCAACAGTTGTATGGACCGAACGAGGTGCTTGCCTCGTCGTCCGCCCCGCTGGTGGTGCACCGCGACTATGTGAAGTTCAAGAACCTCACGGTGGATGCCAATGGCCAGTTGAACTTCTGGTGGGACAATGGCGAGCAAACGCTCTGCGGCTTCCAG
Source organism: Prosthecobacter debontii (assembly GCA_945869465.1). Classification (GTDB taxonomy): domain Bacteria; phylum Verrucomicrobiota; class Verrucomicrobiia; order Verrucomicrobiales; family Akkermansiaceae; genus Luteolibacter. The sequence continues at coordinate 5,904 of CAMBPB010000079.1, read as the reverse complement.
CTCGCGGCAGCGTCCAGCAACGCCCTACCGACCGGTGCCGACAAGAGCCTTACGCTGGCCAGCAACGCCTACCGGACATTTGCGGCGGCCGATTTCGGCTTCGTCGATACGGATCCCGGCGACGAATTGCAGGCGATCAAGGTGACCACACTGCCAGCTGCCGGTTCGTTGACTCTCAACGGCAACCCCGTCCTGCAGAATCAGGCCATTGCGGCCAGCGCCCTCAGCGGCCTGAGGTTCGAAACGAGCGGAACCGGAACCCCGTATGCCACCTTCCAGTTCAAGGTGTCTGACGGCACCGCTTACAGCACCACCGCCAATACCATGACGGCCAATGTCTATCCCGCGATCGCGGGAACGAACAAGCTCAACGTCAAGTTCTACCACGCGGAGAATGGCAACCCGACCTACTCAGGCGCGGCTGCGGTGGGTTCCGTCGGCGACGCTTGGAACAACATTGATGCCACCTCGGACGGGATTTACGCGCACCGCGTCAATACGCTGCTGACAGACTCCTCAGGCAACCCGACGGGCACAGGCCTTGTGTTCAATCAAGCCAACTGGGATTGGAACAACTGGGGCGACGATGAGTATTGGACCTCGAACGGCAACAACGGCCGCTTCAACGTGAGCGCCGCCAGCACGCCATACTACGACCTGATGCGCAGCTACATCCACAACGTCAACATGACCGTCTACGGTCTGACGCCGGGCACCTATGACTTCTATGTCTACCTCTCCAGTCAGCGCGATAACCTCAATCAGCAAGTGCGGATCTGGGCCAATGGCAATGGCCATCCGGGTGATACCAACCCTGCCTACAGTGTGATGCAACAGTTGTATGGACCGAACGAGGTGCTTGCCTCGTCGTCCGCCCCGCTGGTCCCGCACCGCGATTACGTGAAGTTCAAGAACCTCACAGTGGATGCCAACGGCCAGTTGAACTTCTGGTGGGACAATGGCGAGCAAGCGCTCTGCGGCTTCCAGCTCACAGCATCCTCCGGCAACGCCCTGCCGACTGGCACGCCCGCCACCATCGAGATGGCAGTCAACACGTCTCACACAGTCTCGCCCGCGGAATTCGGCTTTGCCGATTCCGATCCCGGCGATGAACTGCAGGCCGTCAAGATCACCAGCGTGCCCGCAAACGGCTCCCTGTATCTAACTGGCTGGACCGGCCCGGTTCTCGTCAACCAGATCATTGCCCCCAGCGCCATCACCTCGGGTGCCCTGTCCTACGTGCCAAACACGAACGGAACCGGCACAAGCTACGACTCCTTCCAGTTCAAGGTGTCCGATGGCAAGGACTACAGCACATCGGCAAACACGCTGGCATTCAACGTCTATCCGAAGGCGAACCTCGTGAACGTGAAGTTCTATCACGCGATCAATGGCGACTCGACCTATTCCGGCGCAGCCGCAGTCGGCGCTCCTGGCGACCAGTGGAACAACATTGATGCCACCTCGGACGGGAACTACGCCAATCGGGTAAATACCCTCCTCACCAGTGCCGCCGGCGCCGCCACCGGGGTCCGGCTCGCCTTCAATCAGGCAAACTGGGATTGGAACAACTGGGGCAGTGGCAATTACACCACATCCTCCGGCACCAGCGTCACCGCCGCAGATCCGACCTACGACTTGATGCGGAGTTACATCCACAACTGCGATATGACGCTCACCGGCATCACTCCCGGGGTCTACGACTTCATCGTCTACTCGGTGGCAAACCGCAATAACGTCAACCACAACACCCGCTTCTGGGTCAACGGTGGAGGCGGCGCAGTGTCCCTCTCGACCACCGCGAATCTGCCCGGATCACCGCTGGTGGAAAACCGTGACTATGTGGTCTTCCATGCCGTGACGGTCAATGCCAGCGGCAACCTGAGACTCTACTGGGACAACGGCGAAGAATTGCTCTGCGGCTTCCAACTCAAGCCGAGCTTCAATGCCAGCTTCACCACCGACAAGGTTGGTGGCGAGGCACCGTTGGAGGTTCAATTCACCGACACCTCGGTGGACGGTTCCGGCGGCACCATCACCGGTTGGTCATGGGACTTCGGCGACGGCACCACCAGCACCGAGCAAAGCCCGATCCACGATTATTCCGTCTGGGGGAATTTCCAGGCACGCCTGACGGTCACCAATAGCAACAGCCTGAGCACCACCAGCAAGCCCACCACCATCACGGTCACGCAACCTTCCGTGATTATCGTCAGTTCATCCAATCAGTATGCCTCGGTTACGGTGAATGTCGGGCCGGGCACCACGGTCGTATTCGCGTCGGGTGTGGTCTCCGCCACCTTTGGCGGGTTGACTGGCAGCGGGAACATTTCCCTGGTGAATGCCGACTCGAATTGCGTCACCCTTACCGTTGGCCAGAACAACCAGAACGAGACCTTCGCGGGCGTTCTGTCCGGTTGCGGAGGATTGACCAAGGCCGGTAGTGGCACCACGACCCTCACCGGCAACAATACCTACGGGGGCAAGACAACCATCACAAGTGGCAAACTCAGCGTGGCCAAAACGATTATGACTCCAGGCGTCAATGCCTCTTACTTCCAGGGCTTTAGCGGCTACGATAAGTTGGATCTGCAAGGTGCCGCCTACACGCAATCGGCGACTCGCTGCTTTACCGGTAGCCAGGGCCTACTTGGTCTGACGGCCACCACCAGCGTTACCAACTACATGGGTAACATGAGCGGCTACGCCCCGTTTGGTTCCATCAGCGGGAGTAACTACACCGGTTGGAGCGGCACCTTCACCCCACAGGGAAGTGGCGACGTGACCTACACCTTCTACTGGAGCAACGATGACCGCGGCGCCATGTTCATCGACAAGAACGGCGATGGAGTCTTCCAAGCGGGCGAGCAAGTTGGCACCAACACCTGGCATAATGAAGGCGGAGTCGGCGTGACTCTCACCGCCGGCACTCATTACAACTTCATCTATATGTCGGCTGATGGCGGCGGCGGCTACAACAATACCTGGTCCTTCTCCGGGCCCGGCCTTAGCCAAAGGAGTCCCAACGCCAGCGATACCGACCAAGCCGGGATGTGGAATATCGTGACCCAAGGCGGTAGCGGTAACATCCTGCCACCCGCCACGGAGCTGCACATTGACAATTCTAGCAAGCTGGAACTGCTTGGTGGCGATTGCACGGTGAACAGGCTTTATCTCGGTGGCGTTCCGCAGACCGCAGGCACCTTTGGTTCAACCGCGTCCGCTGCGACCAACATGAACGACACTCACTTCTCTGCTACCGGGGTCCTCACCGTCACCACGTCAACAACAGCAGGATCACCCTACTCCACCTGGGCAGCGCTGTATCCTGGTTTCTCCGCCACGGATCCGACCCTCGATCCTGACCACGACGGGATGACCAACCAACAGGAATACGCCTTCGGCCTCAATCCAACCTCCGCCAGTTCGGTTAGCCCGATCAGCAGTGGCTTGAGCATCGGTCGCCAGTTCACCTACACCCGCCGTGACCCGGCCCTGACCGGCCTCACTTATCAGGTATATTACTCGCGGAATCTGTCGACTTGGGCGGTTGACGCCGGTGCGGTCCAAACGCCTGGAGCCGCCAACAGCTTGGGCGTCCAGGCCGTGTCCGTCCAACTCTCCGGCGCGGCCACGCCGGTCGAAGGCAAGCTGTTCGTGCGGGTGGTTGCCGACTGACCCGACCCGCCGTCACTTGACCAATCCTATGGGAAACCGGAACCGCAATGATCGCCAACCCGCTTTCGATTGCTTCCGGTTTCCTGTTGGGAATTTGCTTTTTGGATGAAAGCCGTTGAAAGAGGCATTGGGTCGGACTGGCCTGCCTGTCGTGGCCTTCGTAGCCTTCGTAGCTTCAGCGAAGTAGGCGGCGCAGACTGGAGGCAGGGGAAGAGGGGGGGATCTGAGCGTAATGACGATGCAGGTCGTATTCAATGATTTTGCTCTAGGAGCGGGATAAGCTATTGATTCAGATTTGCTTTTAGCGCGGAAGGCGGGCGAAATTGCGCCCGCCGGCACGGATTTCCTTCCCAACCGACACCGCAAACGCCATCTCTCATTGCGTTAGCCCCCCTTTTCCCCGCCTCCGGCCCGGTCACCAGCTCTTGCAACGGCCTTCACCCCAAAAGCAATTTCCGAGCAGTCAATGATACACACTCATATTCTTGTCCGCGCTTTCATCCCGCTGCTTTTGCTCATCACTATGAGCGTAGCGGCAGAGAATGAGGAGGGCTGGAATCCGGATGTGAAATTCCCGGCGCTCGCGCCTGCGGAGGCGATTAAGACCATCGAGATTCCCAAGGGCTACCGGCTGGAGTGCATCGCGAGTGAGCCGATGGTGGAGGAGCCGGCGAGCTTCGCATTTGATGGAAACGGCGCGATGTATGTGTGCGAGTGGCGCACGTATATGCAGGATGAATTTGCCACCAAGCAGCTCGACCCCGTGAGCCGTGTGGTGAAACTCGTGGATACGGACGGCGACGGCATCATGGATAAACGCACGGTATTCATTGATAACGTCATTCTGCCCCGCACGGTGCTGCCTCTCCACGACCGAGTGCTGGTGAATTTCACCCAATCGGATTCAGTCTGGGCTTACTTCGATGCCAACAAGGACGGCGTAGCCGACCGCCGCGAGATCGCCTTCGAGGGCGAAAAAAATCACGGCAACATCGAGCACCAAATCTCGGGAATGCTGTGGAATCTCGACAACACGATTTGCTCAAATGACTACCGCTTTCACTACGCCGACGGAAAATTGATAGCAGGCAGGCACGCAGTCGGTCGCATCAGTCAATGGGGCCTCGCTCGCGATGACGACGGTCGTCTTTTCTGTTCGTGGGCGGGCGGTGCGAATCCGGCGCATTCTTTCCAACTCCCGGCGGGTTATCCGCTGTTGCAAGTGAAAGAGCACGCTGTCGGATACGGAGTGCCGTATGTTTCGTGCAAAGTTTGGGATCAATCCTCCGGCCACTACAACTTCGCGGAGCAGCGCATCCTCACGGAGTTCTCCGCGAGTTGCGGGCAGACGGTTCTGCGCAGTGATTTAATGCCCGAGTTCTATGGGCGCGTGGTGACATGTGAGCCGGTGGGGCGTCTGCTGCGCATGAGCACCGTGACTTGGAATGACGGACTCGGCGTGGTGGATAACTCATTTCCAAAAAGCGAATTCATCCGCAGCACCGATGCGTATTTTCGCCCCGTGTGGAGCGAGACTGCGCCGGATGGATCGTGCGTATTTTCCGACCTCTATCGCGGCATCATTCAGGAAAAGGCGTGGTTCCCGACTGGCCCCAATGACAAACCCGTGGAGTGGGTCGAGCGTTATCATCGCGTGAAGAAATGGGGGATGCTCGAAGTCTTCCGCCACGGCCGTATCTACCGCATGGTTCCCGAGGGAAAGAAGAGCGGCCCTCAGCCGCGAATGCTCGACGAGACACCCGTGCAACTCGTCGCTCACCTCGCGCACGCCAACGGCTGGTGGCGCGACACCGCGCAGATGCTGCTTGTTTCGCGCGCTGATAAATCGGTCATCCCGGCGCTCGCCACGATGGCTGAGAGTCACGCCGATGCCAACGCACGCATCCACGCCATGTGGACGCTTCAAGGGCTCGATTCGCTTTCAAAGGCAATCATCATCGCCGCTACGAAACACCAGAACCCACGCGTGCGCCGCGCAGCCGTGCAACTTGCAGAGCCGTTGCTTACAAAAGAGGATGCAGACATCGCGAGGGCGCTCTCCGCGATGCTCGCCGAATCCGACGCACACGTGCGCACGCAGCTTTACCTCGCTTATCGCGCCGGCGGACTCAACCATCCACAGGAACTCACTGCAAAGCCCGGCCCCATCATCGCCGCGCTGATGGCAACCGACAAAGCCAACAGCTCCGCCACAGCACTCAGCGA
>CAMBPB010000078.1 GCA_945869465.1 Prosthecobacter debontii | reverse complement strand
CTGCCTGACCGGCGGCGCGCCATCCCACCCCGGGGTTGTGGTGTCCGCCCAGAACTGGTTGCTGGAGGTGCGAACCAAGAAAACAACAGCAATGGACGAACACCAACCCACCACTACCACCCACCATGATCTCATCAACCTCCTTCTTCAGGACGGCCTCGGCGAAGGGCTCCCCAAAATCGCCGAACTGCTCATGAACGCCGCCATGCTCATGGAACGCGCCAAGCACATCGGTGCCGGCCCGTATGAACGCGTCGAGGCGCGCAACGGCCACGCCAACGGCTTCAAACCCCGCAGTTTCCACACCTCGATGGGCGGACTCAACCTCTCCACGCCCCAGGTCCGCGGCAGTGACATCCCGTTCCGGACCTCCCTTCTGGAGAAGGGTACGGTAAAATCAAGGGACTGACCTTCTGCATGTCGAACATGGGCAACGAAACCACGGCCACCATGCAGGAACTCATCGACGCCATGGATGACGTGCTTGGTTGATCCTCCTGAATGATCCCATGCCTTGAACCACCAGATGAGGCGCCAGGCAAAAAGGAGCAAAATCACCCTTGCGAATTCGCAATCCAAGGTGTTGCATGATGCTGTGAATCGAACCATTTTCTCGGATCCACAATGGATCACTTCTGAACGATCGGACTTTGCCAGAACCGGAAACAAGATCCGCATTGGCTTCTGGAAGTCTTACGCTTTAGCCCTCATCGTCGGTGGTCTCACCGCCCACACCGCCAACGCGGTGGTCGTGCTGTCCGGCGGCCCCAATAATACAGCGCCTTCCGGACAGCCGTATTTCGGAAATGTCGGCAGTCTCAATGGTGCCTCTGCGATTTATTTGGGCAACCGCTGGGTAATGACCGCATCCCATGTCGCCAGCACACTACCCGCATCCGTGAATTTCCACAGCACGAATTACACAACTGTCGGTGGCACCCACCATACCCTCACGAACAATGGCGAAGTAGGTCTTTCTACGAATACCGATATCGTCCTGTTCCAGCTGTCCTCGGATCCCGGCCTGCCTTGGCTGAATATCGCCTCCGCCGCCCCGACAGCCAGCACCACGGTCATGATGATCGGCAACAGCCGCATTCAGGAGTCCTCACTATCCTACTGGAATGTAACCGTGAACACCGGACCTAACAACGATGTCTGGAACGAGGTCACTTCCTCCAACACCTACAACCGGACGGGCTTTGAAACAACCAGCTCCCAGCAGATCCGCTGGGGTGTGAATCTGATCGATACAACCAACCTTCTCATCGATACATCCGGACCGGCTTCCAACCGCGATGAAGCCTCCTATTCCACTCTTTTCGGCGGATCTTCCACATTTCCGCATGAGGCCCAGGCGATACTGGGAGATTCCGGAGGAGCCGTCTTCTCCCTCGACGCGGGCAGCAACTGGATTCTCTCTGGCATGATGCATGCGGTCAACGGCTACGAAACCCAACCCGCCAATACGGCAATCGCAGGCCAATCCACGTTCGCTGCCGACCTCTCGTTCTACCGCAACCAGATTCTCGCCATCACACAAATTCCGGAACCATCCGCCACGGCCGCCGCCTTGCTCGGTTTTTCCGCCTTGCTCACTCGACGCTCCCGCTCAGGAAAATCTCGCCCAATGACTTAGTCGCCACGGCACTTCTCCACCGATGCTACCGCGCCCCGTAGACACACCCGGCGGAAAACTTGGCTTCGTGCGTAGACCCATCCTCCTGCTCACACTTGCACCAACAAGCTGCTCCCCGTCATCTGCACGGGCTTTGCCACCCTGAGCATGTCGAGCAAGGTCGGAGCCACATCGGCCAGTATCCCATTCCTCACCCGATGCCCCATGGCATCGTCCGCCACATACACTGCGTGCACGAGATTCGTGGTGTGTGCCGTGTGTGGCGACCCATCCGCATTGCGCATATTCTCGCAGTTCCCATGGTCCGCCGTAATCAACAGCTTGCCGCCAAGACGTAGCGTCTCTTCCAACAGTCCGAGGAGCTCGAAGGCGAAGGCTTCGCGCGAGTCTTCCACCGGCAGCAAGATCGCCCCAGGCCGTCATCAAGCCATTGCTGGATGAAATCTTGACATCAGCCTTGATCGGTGAGTATCTCCGCCCGTGAGGAATTTTTTGGCAGCCCTGTTGATCCTCTGCGTGGTGATCTCGATCCCCGCGGCAGCGTCCCCTGCCCGGATTTGCTTTCTGGATCTCTCGCTGAATTTGACTCCGGGAGAATCGAAGTGCTGCTCGGATTGCACCCCGGAATCCGAGTTGCCCGAGCCCTGCTGCCCCGACCTTGAGGCGCTTCCCGACACGCGAGCTCCGCAGCCACCGCTCGAACTGCCTGCCGCTGTGTTCACTGACGTGTTCGTGGATCCGTGTCATGCTCCAGTGGCATCCACACGGATTTCCAACTCCCGTTTCTCTGAATCCGAGCCAATCCATGGCCCGACCTCCCCCGCCGCCTATCGAGCGGTTTTGGGAATCTGGAGACTGTAAGAACGGCATTTCAGCCGCTCGTGACTGCGCTCGTTTGGCGCGGTCGCTCACCAAACCCGCGTCCGGGTTCTTGCAGTTTTTCCAGTTTCCAATCTTCCATGCATACTTCTCTTGAAGCCCTTTCCCGCGCTCCCACGGAGCAAACGCCACTACGCCGCCTGCCCGCCTGGGTCATTCCGCTGGCCATCATCGCCGGATTCGCGCTGCTTTTCCTGGCTCTTTTCCGCGACCGCCTCCTGCCTGCGCCGGGGGTGAAGGTTGCGCTCGTCCTTGCCACCCTTTCGGATGCCTCCGGCTCGCCGGTGCCGACCGAAAATCCGGCATCCGGCGGCATGTTGTTCCAAGCCAGCGGATGGATCGAACCCGACCCGCTGCCAATCAAGGCGACCTCGCTCATCGACGGCGTGGTCGAAACCGTTCACGTGCTGGAAGGGCAGTCGGTGAAAAAAGGCGAACCGCTCGCTACCCTGATCGCGGACGATGCCCGGCTCTCACTGGCCACCGCCGAACAGAATCACCGCACGCTGCAATCCACCCGCGACACCCATCTGGCGGCCATCGATTCCGCCGGCAAAAAACTCGAAGGCGCGCAAGCCAGTGCGAAATCCGCGGAAACCCTGCGCGACGAGGCAAGGGACCGCCTCGCCCGCTTCGAAAAACTTTCCCCAGGCGCCTTCCCGGAACAGGAAATCGTCTCCGCACGATTGCGGGTCGCCCGGGAGGACGCGCAGCTCCAGGTCGCTACCGCCGCTGCCGCTGAAGAAGAGGCGGAAATCAAACGCCTTCAAATGGAAACAATGGTGAGGGAAAACGAGATCCGCGCGGCCGAGATTGAAGTGGATAAGGCCAAGCTCGCCCTGGACCGGACCGTCATCGCCTCCCCCACGGACGGTCGCGTGCTCCGCTTGCTCGCAGCTCCGGGACAAAAGAAAATGCTGCAGGACAATGACATCGAAAGTTCCACCATCGCCATCCTCTATCAGCCCGGCAAACTCCAAGTCCGGGTGGACGTTCCCCTGGCCGACGCCGCCGGTCTGCAAATCGGCCAAGCCGCCCGCATCCGCTGCAGCTTTCTGCCGGACCGGATTTTCGCCGGCACCGTCACCCGGATCACCGGCGAGGCGGATCTCCAGCGCAACACCCTCCAGGCAAAAGTGAGCATCACCAATCCAGTGGATCAACTGCGCCCCGAAATGCTCTGTCGGGTGGAGTTTGTGGCGGCAACCAACTCGGCCAACGCTACCGCCGCTGCCATCGACACCTGGATTCCCGAGTCCGCGGCAAACGACAACAACGCTTGGGTCTGCAATCCGGAATCCAAACGGGTGTCCAGGCGTGAAATCAAAAGGACGACGGAAACGCGCGAAGGCTTCCTCCGCGTGAGCGAGGGACTCCGGCCCGGAGAATGGGTCGTGCTCTCACCCGCGGATCTTCGCGATCGCCAGCGTGTCAACCCCAGCCTGCAAACACCATGAACAATTCCATGATCCAATGCCGCGGAGTTTCCAAAAGCTATCACAAGGGCAGCACCGTGGTCACTCCCCTCGAAGCCCTCGACCTCGATGTGCCCAAAGGCGAAGTCCTCGCGCTGATGGGACCCTCGGGCTCCGGTAAAACCACGTTGCTCAACCTTCTGTCCGGCATCGACTCGCCCACCAGCGGCTCGCTCGTCATCGCCGGAATTGATGTCTCAAAACTCTCCCGCAGCCACCTCACCAAGTGGCGGGCCAACCATGTGGGTTATATCTTCCAGCTCTATCACCTCGTGCCGATTCTAACCGCTTTTGAAAACGTGGAGCTGCCACTGCTACTCTCACCGATTTCGAAAAAAGAACGCCACACCCGCGTAGAAACCGCCTTGTCTCTCGTCGGCCTGGCGGATCGCATGCACCACACCCCGTCCGAACTTTCCGGCGGCCAGGAACAACGCGTCGCCATCGCCCGCGCCGTGGTTGCCGATCCACCGCTGCTCGTGGCGGACGAGCCCACCGGTGATCTCGACCGCGAATCCGCTGTCCGAATCCTCGATTTGATCCGCCAGCTCGCGAGGGACTATGACAAAACCATCGTCATGGTAACTCACGACGCCAAAGCCGCCGCTGCCGCCGACCGCACGCTCTATCTTGAAAAAGGCCAACTTTTGGCAACCCCATGAATACCGCCATCAATCTTTTCAAGCTCGCATGGATCCAACTCACCCGGCATCGCGTGCGCTCGCTTCTCACCGTTTTTGGGGTCGCCTCCGGAATGTTCCTCTTCACCGCCGTGGAAACCCTTCAGCGGGCGCTGGCCAAGGCAACCCAAGCCTCGGCGGCGGACACCACGCTGGTGGTCTATCGTGAAAACCGCTTCTGCCCGTCCGCCAGCCGCCTGCCGGAACACTATGTTGATGAAATCCGCCGGATCCCGGGTGTGCGCGAGGTGATCCCCGTGCAGATCGTCGTCAACAACTGCGGCGCCTCGCTCGATGTGATCACCTTCCGCGGCGTGCCCGATGACTTGCTGCGGAAATTCGCACCCGAAATTGAGATCATCGAAGGCAGCGAGCAGGCATGGCGCAAACAGGACGATGGCGCCCTGTTAGGCGAGGTTTTCGCCCAACGTCGCGGACTGCATCCGGGCGACCGCTTCGATGCCGCCGGAGTCACCGTCGCCGTTTCCGGAATCCTCCGCTCGCCCTTTGCACAAGATAACAATGTCGCTTACGTAAAACTTCCATTTCTCCAGCAGGCGTCTCGCACCGGTCTCGGCGTGGTCACCCAGTTCAACGTGCGGGTCTCCGGATCCAATCAACTCGAACCCGTCGCCACCATGATCGACGAACTATTCCGCAGCAGTCAGCAACCCACCGCTACCCGACCGGAAAAAGCATTCTTCGCCGAGACCGCCTCCGAACTCATCGAACTGATCGGCTTCACCCGCTGGCTTGGCCTCGGGGCGGTCATCGCGGTGGGTGCGCTCGTCGCCAACGCCCTGTTGCTCGTTGTCCGCGGGCGGGTCAAGGAAAATGCCGTTCTACGCACGCTCGGATTTCCCGGCCGCGCCATCGGTTGGCTCGTTCTAAGCGAGGGCGGGATGTTGGGATTCGCAGGCGGCGTCGTGGGCGTCGGCATGGCGGCCGCATTTCTCCGCTGGCAGAGTTTTACCATGGGAAATGAAGGACAAACCCTGGCCATCCAACCGGATGCCACCGTGATCATCACCGGCGTGCTGGCAGCGCTGATTCTCGGGATTTTCGCCTCCCTCTGGCCCGCCTGGCAGGCCATGACCCAGCCCATCGTGAAAAACCTCCGCAGTTAGATCTCATGCTCCCGCTTTCCTATGCCGTGCGGAATTTGTTCCGCTCCAAAACCAGGCTGCTCCAAACCATTGGCGGCAGCGCCATGGTCGTGCTGCTGGTGATGGCATCGGTTGCCATCAACGACGGCATGAAACGCGTGCTTTCCGCCTCGGGATCAAATCACAACGTAATTCTGTTAGGTGCCGGCTCGGAAGAAAGCATCCAACGCAGCGAAGTGCCCGAAAGCACCGCCGGAATCGCCGAAGCGGCGGTGCCCGGCATCACCGAAACCCTCGGCGTCCGCGCCGTGTCCGGCGAGATTCACTACATGAACTTCCTCACCCTGCCGGATGGCACCCGAACCCAGGCGATGCTCCGGGGTGTCACGCTGCAGGCGCTGCGGGTGCATCCCGAAGTGAGACTGGTCGAAGGGGGATTTCCCGCTGCGGGCGAAGTCATGGTGGGCCGCCTCGCCTGGCGGAAGCTTGGGCTTGATGAAGCCACTCTCAATGTCGGCGGCGTCCTCACTCTCGATGACCAAGCCCTCACCATCGCGGGAATCTTCGCCGCTCCCGGGACCGTTCTGGAATCCGAAATCTGGGCGACACTCGGTGATTTGCGGGTGCTGGCGAAGCGCGAGACGCTGTCCTGCGTGGTCCTCCGCCTCGACGATCCCGCAGACTACGCGGAAGCCGATCTTTTCGCAAAACAACGGCTCGATCTTGAACTGAGCGCTCTCCGTGAAAGCGACTACTACGACCGCTTGAGCACGTTTTTCAAGCCTCTGCGGACCATGACATGGATCACCGCTGCGCTCATCGCGGCGGGCGCGCTCTTTGGCGGCGTCAATACGCTCTACGCCGCCTTCGCCTCCCGCGTCCGTGAAATGGCAACCCTGCAAGCCATCGGTTTCGGGCGTGGTGCCTTGTTGGCCAGCCTTGTTCAAGAAAGCACCCTGGCTTGTCTCACGGGAACCCTGCTGGCCTCGGTGGTCGCAGTCGCTGTCTTGGATGGCAGGACAATCGCCTTTTCCATCGGCGCATTCACCATCGACTTTGGTCCCGGAGTCGCCATCTCCGGCATCCTCACCGGATTGTTGCTTGGTCTGCTGGGAGCGCTCCCGCCCGCCATCCGCTGCCTCAAGCCACCGCTTCCCACCGCTCTCCGCATGTCATGATCACCACCACCAACCACCACCAATGAAAATGAAAACCGCATGTCTCACATTCGTCACCGCCGTCCTTCTTGTCTCATGTGATAAGAAAGAAACAGCTATCACAGCTAACACCGATGTTGCTGCGCAAACCCAAAGCGCCGCGCTGACCGCCGTTTTCGCCGCATCGCCCGTCGGTGAGCCTAAGGCGATCCATCGCATCCGCGCCACCGCCAAACCCGGAGATGAAATCACCGTGAGTGGCAGAATCATGGGCAATGCCAATCCCTTTGTGGATAGCCGCGCGGCCTTCATCCTAGGCGATCCTGAAGTGCTCACCGCATGCAACGAAAGGCCGGGAGACAATTGCGACACGCCATGGGATAACTGTTGCGATTCCCCGGAAGACAAAAAACGCGGCACCGCCACCCTCCAGATTGTGGACGCGAATGGACGCGTGCTCAAAGAGCCACTCGAAGGCGTAGCGGGCATCAAAAAACTCGCCAACCTCACCGTCACCGGAATCGTGGCCGAGGGCTCATCCAGAGACCTTCTCATCATCAACGCCAAAGCGATCCAATCCACCCCCTAAAGGAGCAACCCACTCGACAACGCATACGCATCGTCGAAGCGAATTTCAAATATCCTCAAACCTAAATCACTGCATGAAAGCCTCGTTACCCATTCGCCCCTTGTTATTGCCAACCCTCTCCATCCTAACCGCACTCGTGGCGGTGCTGACCTTTCCGGCCGCAGCGGCAACGAAGGGGCCGCTGAAGATTTTTCTGATGGCCGGACAGTCGAACATGGAGGGTCATGCCAATGTCGCGACCATTGATTTTCTCGGCGAAGATACGGACCCGGCGCGGGCGGCTTTGTTGAAGAAGTTCAAGCCGGACGGGAAGACGCTCGTCACGCGCGATGATGTGTGGGTGGTAAGCGCGATCTGGGGTGCCGGGTCTCCTTTCGACAAACTCCAGCCGGGGCTTGGTGCGCGGAGCGATGCCTCCCAACTCGGCAGCAAGATCGGGCCGGAATATGGATTCGGTTATTTCATGGGTGAGGCGCTGGAGGAGCAGGTGCTGCTCATCAAGGTGGTCGCGGGCGGCACGAGCCTGCACCAAAACTGGCGACCGCCCAGCGCCGGCCCGCTCGCCGGTGCCAAGCCCGAGGATGTCGGCGGGATGTATCGGTCGCTGGTGGGTAATACCCACGACACCATCCGCGACCTGAAAAAACTCTTCCCCGCCTATGACGAGAAGGCCGGCTACGAAATCGCGGGACTGGTCTGGTTTCAAGGCTACAACGACATGTTCGACGAAAGGGGCCGCAAGGACTACGGCAACAACCTCGTGATGCTGATCAATGACCTGCGCAAGGAGTTCAAGGCGCCGAACATGAAGGTAGCCGTCGGGGTGATGGGTGTGAATGGTCCGCTCAACGAGGGAACGATCAACCCCAAGCAGAAGGATATCCGCGAGGGACAGCGCTTCGTGAACAAAATCCCGGAATTCAAAGGCAACGTGAAAGCGTTTGAGAGCGCGCCGCTGTTGCATCCGAAAGTGGTGGAACTCACGGCCGGCGAATGGCTGCGCATCCGCGACTTCAAAAAAGACCCGCACACCGCGGAGGAAAAGGCATTGCTGCAACGCGCCACGTCGAACATGGGCTTCCACTACAACGGCGAGGGCCGCTTTTTCATCCTGCTCGGTAAGGCTTTTGCCGACACCATGCTGGAACTGACCGGCCCGGGCGCGAAGTAAGTCCGATACGCAACCTCCCATGAACCTGCGCCTCGTCGTCCATCTTTGCCTGCTGACCTTTGTCTTTACCGCGCAAGCGGCCCAGCCGCCGCCCGGACCACCGCCGGATGCGACGAGGGACTGATTGAACCGAAAGGCAAGATTGACCATCTGGCCCAGGCAGCAATGCCTACGACCAGACCATCGCGCCGGCCAAACGCCGCCGCATCATCAGCCTCAACGGCACGGTCGATCCCTTGATCCCCTACACCGGCGGGATGAGTGTCCCCCTTCAATTCCTAGAATTCATCGCAACCGGATCAGGATGTCTGACTTTATAACAACTGAGTGTCCACGAGGAAGCGATAGGTGCCGTTGTGATCTATCAGCTCGTCGTGAGTGCCGCTTTCGACGATGCGTCCGTGATTGAAGACGAGAATCCGGTCGGCATGGCGGACGCTCGAGAGCCGGTGAGCGATGACCAGGCTGGTGCGGCCCTGCATCAGTCGCTCGAGCGCTTCGTTGACGAGGCGCTCGCTCTCGGAGTCCAGCGCGGAGGTGGCCTCATCTAACAAAAGAATTCGCGGATCCGCCAGGATCGCGCGGGCGATGGCGATGCGCTGGCGCTGGCCGCCGGAGAGTTTGGTGCCGCGCGGGCCGACCAGCGTTTCATAGCCTTCGGGCAAAGCGGCGATGAAATCGTCGGCGTTGGCCAGCCGGGCGGCCGCTTGGATTTCCTCCAGCGACGCGCCGGGTTTGCCGTATTCGATGTTCTCGCGGATGCTGCCGCCAAACAGCAGGACCTCCTGCGGCACAATGGCGATTTGCGAACGGAGTGCCTGCAGCGACAATGACGAGGCGGGACGGCCATCGAAGCGCACGCTGCCAACGTCCGGATCGTTGAAACCGAGGATCAGGGAAAACGTGGTGGATTTCCCGGCACCCGATGGTCCGACCAGGGCCACGCGCTGGCCCGGCTCGACGGTGAACGACAAGTCCTCCAGCACCTGCACATCGGGCCGCGACGGATAGCGGAATGATAGATGGTCGAAGGCAAGTGCTCCGCCGAGTTTCACCTCGGCGTCGCCGTCCGTGCGCTCGGGTTGGGCATCCAACAACTCGCGCAGGCGTTCGGTCGCTCCCGAGGTCTGTTGGAGCTGGGAGATGATTTCCGGGAAGGAACCTAACGAAGCTCCGACGAAGATCGAGAACAGGATGAACGAAACAAAATTGGTGGCGTCTATTTCGCCGTTGGCCAGCATGTGCGCACCGAACCATGCGACAAAAGCGATCGTGCCGAACAAGGCGAAGATGATGAATGAAAGGAACGCCGCCCGTGATTTCGCACCTTTCATCGTCACCCCGAAAAAGCTTTCCAAGGCCCGGCCATAACGCCCCGACTCAAACGGCTCGTTGGTGAAGGATTTCACGTCCGCAATGCCTTGCACGGTTTCCTCAATGACCGTCCCCGCGTCCGCCAGCGAATCCTGAGCGGCCTTCGAGTATCCCCTCACCTTCCGCCCGAAGAAGGCGATGGCCAGCACAACCAGCGGCACACTGCCTAACATAATGAGCGACAGTTTCCACGAGGCGATGAAAATAAAGGTCAGGCCACCAACCAGGATCACCGACTGCCGCACGGCTTGCGGAACCGTGGTGAGCAGGGTTTCGCGGACCACTCCGAGATCCGCAGCAATCCGGTTGCTCAGCGCCCCCGAGCGTTGTTCGTGGAAAAACCGCATCGGCAGGCGGACCAGGTGCGCGAACAGATCGCGGCGGAGCCGGTTCAGCGCCGACTCACCCGAGCGGATGAAGCCCTGCACCCGGAAAAACGCGATGAACGCCTGCAAGCCCAACACGGCTATCAATTCCAGCACCACCCGGTTCGACTTGGCGAGCACCTGCTGCGGATCCACTCCATCTTTCAGCGCGTCGGTCGGGTTTCCTATCAGTTCCTTGAGAAACCATGGAAACGCCAGCGACAACATCGCCGTGAAGAACAACGCCGCCAGCGATGGGAGAAAGATCGCCTTCTCGGCCATCAGATAACCGAAAATCCAACGGTGGGAGGAGATGGGCTTCTTCGGTTTCGGCTCGGACATGCGCAGATGGGAAACCATCCGCGCCGCCGCGTCAATGGCAGGCAACCTTTCGCCGCGCTAGAACCACGAAAACCATGACCGCCAGAAGCCCGCAGCCGGACGGCTCGGGGATCAGGTCCAAGAGATCCAAAAAGTTTGCCTCACCCGCTGTCAATCCGGCTTCTTCGCGGGTTCTCGGATTTTCAATTTTCCCGACCG
Organism: Prosthecobacter debontii; assembly: GCA_945869465.1. Lineage (GTDB taxonomy): Bacteria > Verrucomicrobiota > Verrucomicrobiia > Verrucomicrobiales > Akkermansiaceae > Luteolibacter. Next base: position 5,972 of record CAMBPB010000078.1, on the reverse strand, counting down.
GACCACCACGTGATCGATCAGCCGCACCTCACCATAAAACACCGCCGTGGCCAAGACCGCCGGCCGCGCCAGTGCGGTCACCGGCACCAGTGTCTCCGCATCCACCAGCGCCAGATAATCGATCCGGAGCATCGGCGAGGCGGCGATTTCCATGGTGGCCGCCGCAAGGATTTCCGCCACGTCATGCAGCTTGGCCGCAGCGGCCAGGGCACGGTGGATGCGCGGAGCGTCGGCGCGCTGCCTGGCTGTTAGCCGCAGATTGCGCGAGGACATGGCCAATCCATCCGACTCGCGCACGGTCGGGCATTCGAGGATCTCCACCGGCACATCCAGATCCCTCACCATCCGGCGGATGATCGCCACTTGTTGGAAATCCTTCGCGCCGAACACCGCCGCATGGCACCCGCTGAGTAGGAACAATTTCAAGACCACCGTGCAGACACCATCGAAATGTCCCGGCCGCGCCGCCCCGCACAGCCCGTGCGACAGCAGCGATTCGGTCACCATCACCGAGCGGTCATGATGATACATCGCGGCGGAGTCCGGCGTGAACACCAGATCCACTCCGGCGGCGTGGCACTTGGCGAGATCGCTTTCCATCGGCCGCGGATACGCTTCCAGATCGGCCGAGCGGTCGAACTGGATGGGATTCACAAAAATCGAAACCACTACCGTCCCCGCCGGACCCGCCGCTTCCCTGGCGCGCTTCAGCAGTTCGAGGTGGCCGGGATGCAACGCGCCCATCGTCGGCACCAGCACCCGCCGCCCGTCAGAACCGGCGCAATCCAACAACGCCTCCCTCAACTCAGCGCCCGTCGCGACCACGTTCATGGCAAACCCATGGCACGCCCGCCAGTGATCGGCAACTGTTATTCCGGCGGGGGAAAGCCACAGGCCGACCCAGCCGCCGGGGTTGAAAGGAGATGCCGCGACAATGCTCTTTGCTGCCGGGGCTGCGAATATGTGGCGGAGTTGATTTCCGAGCAGGGATTCGGGCGATTTTCAGCGGGCTCGAGACTGCCAGCCGGGGCGATCCTGCTGAGCCGGACGGCGGCAACAATGGAAGCCGGCGAAAGGTGGGAGGATTCGTTGCTGGCGAAACTGACGGCCCCGGCGGGTGCGGATCGGGGTTCGCCGGGTTTGGAAAAATTGTTGCGGATCTATCTAAGCATCGTGCGGGTGCTCGGGGTGGCGGCCTTCGGATTCGCCCTCATCGACAACCTCAACCCCGTGGCGTTTTCGATGGCCGGAAAAATGAGCCCGCTGCTGGCCGCAATCCTCATGCCTTTGAACGCGATGCGTCAATCATCATCGTGGCGACGATTTCCCGTGAGAAATCATCGAACAAGGGTTGAATTTCTCCGGCAAGTTCCTTAGTTTCTACCCGCGACTTCCAACTAAGCAATGAAGCAAGCCACCGTGCAACCCCACCAGGAATTCGAAACCTCCCTGCTTCATCGAATCGCAAATTCGGACCGCTACAAAATGTATCAGGAAGCGTTTCGAGCCGCGACCGGACTTCCTTTGCGCCTTGTTTCTGCGGATCCGGACGGTTGGTGCCTCGACGATCAAAACATCAACCGCAGTCCGTTTTGCGAGGAACTCAACCTCTGCAACAGCGCCTGCGGTGCCTGCGTCGAAACGAACCGCCGCCTGATGAAGGATGCCGAAGTCAACGGCCCCACCGCCTGCCACTGTTTTGCCGGCCTTTGCGCGACCGCCGTGCCGATCAAGATGGGGGCCGCCGTCATCGGTTACTTGAAAACCGGTCAGGTCTTCAGCCAAACCCCGTCCGAGGAAACGTTCGAAAACCTCCTCGCTGCGATCGGCCACAAGACCCTGACGAAAACCGCGCGCGCCCAATTGAAAAAGGCGTATATGCAAACCCAGTTCGTCGAACCGCTGCGCTATCAGAGCATGGTCACGCTGCTTCAGAGTTTCGCCGAGCAACTCACCGAACATGCCGAATCTCTCGCGATCATCGAGGAAGGCAGCGAACCCACCGCCATCGCCAAGGCCCGGAAATTTATCCATGCCAATCTCGACCAACCGCTGCCACTCGGCCGCGTTGCCCGTCAGGCGGGGCTCAGCGAGTCGCATTTCTGCCGGCTGTTCAAGGACTCCGCCGGCCTAACACTCACCGATTATGTCAACCGCTGCCGCATCGACTGGGCGAAGCGCGAGTTACTGAAACCCGAGGCGCGCATTTCCGAAATCGCGTTTCTCATCGGCTACCAGTCGTTGTCCCAGTTCAACCGCAGTTTCGCCCGCATCGTTGGCCTCTCACCCACTCTCCATCGAAGGTTGCAACTCGAGCGCGCCGCCTCCTGATGATTGGCTTTCCCCCTTGCCGCCCGGTGTTGTTTTTGGCACGCTGAGGTCTATCAAGTTCATGGAAAATCGCTATGAAATCCGGAGAAAGATCGGCCAGGGCGGCCTTGGCGCGGTCGATCAAGGATATGACCGGCGGATAAACCGCGAAGTGGCGATCAAGCGGATCTCGACCAGTGGTGGCGATCCGGAAATGAGGAAGGAATCCACCCGCCAACTGAGCAAGGAAGCGGGCGCGATGGCGTCCCTCCAGCACCCGCACATCGTGACCGTTTATGACGTCGGCGCGGACGAAGATGGCCCCGACGTGGTGATGGAACTGATCAGCGGAAAAACCCTCGATGAATTGATCGAGCGGGCTCCGATCTAGCCGCATGCGCCCGGCCCACTTGGGATCAATGGTTTTCGTGGTTGCGGAGCGCTGCCATTTCCGACACTTTGAAGCACATCGAAAACATGGAAGGTCGTTACGAAATTCGCGAAAAAATCGGCCAAGGCGGCCTTGGTGCGGTTTTCCGGGGCTATGACACCCGGATGAATCGGGAAGTGGCGATCAAGCGCATTTCCGCCACCGCGGGCGATCCGGAGATGCAGGAGGAATCCACCCGGCAACTGATCAAGGAAGCCGGTGCCTTGGCCTCCCTTCAGCATCCCCACATCGTCACCATTCACGACGTTGGCTCGGATGAGGAGGGACCCTATGTCGTCATGGAATTGATCAGCGGCAAGACCCTCGACGAATTGATCGAACGGGCACCACTGACTTGGTCGGATTTCCGCGAACTCGCGATGCAAACCCAGGAAGCGTTGATCGCCGCACAGGAACTCGATTTGATCCACAGCGATCTGAAACCTTCCAATCTGATGCTCACCTGGCTGCCCTCGGGCAAATTCCAGGTGAAAATCGTGGATTTCGGCTTGGCGACGCTGGCCAGATCCCAATCCAAACAGGAGATGGAAAACATGGATTCGGTCTTCGGATCGATCTTCTTCATGGCCCCCGAGCAATTCGAACGCAGCCCGTTGGATGCCCGCTTGGATCTGTATTCGATCGGCTGCGTCTATTATCAGGCGCTCGCCGGGGCCTATCCCTTCGATGGCAAGACGGGCATGGAGGTGATGAACGCCCATCTCCAACACTCCGTCACCCCCCTGCAGGAATTGCGCTCGGACATCCCGATGTGGGCCTGCGATTGGATCATGTGGCACCTCAACCGCCTGCCCCAGGACCGCCCTGAATCAGCGCGGCAATCGCTTTCCGTGTTCCTCCAAAACGACAAGAACCCCAATCCCACGATGAGCCTCGGCAGCGCCCAGCCTGCCAATGTGCAAAAGCGCCCGCGCTTGATCATCCCCGGCTTCGAACCAACACCCGCCGCCGGTTCCATTCCGATGGCAATCCCCGTGGGCATTCCAGCCGGAATCCCAGTCGCGCAGGCCGCCTTGCGCTCCGATGGCGCAATCGCCGTCGCCGTGGTCGCTTCCTTGGCCCCGGACCCAATCGAGATTCCCGAATCCACCAAAACCAAGTCCGCACCCCAACCTCTGACTCCGCCGCAAGGTTCAAAACCCAGCGTCCACACCGCACCGCAAGATATCCCCGAAGCCGTCGCATTGACCCCAGCCGCTCCTCCTGCCACTGCCGCCCAACCTTCCGCCGTCCAGCTCACCCCTGCCCGGATTCCCAAACCCGAAGCACCGCCGCCGCCGCTTCCCCAGGCTCCCGCTCCGGTCGGCTTGCCACACGCGAAACGCAAACTCCCCAATGCCGCAAAATCCGCCATCGCCGCCATCCTCGGCTTGTTTGTGGTGCTCGTCGCCTGGTATCTTCTGGATCGCCGCAGCAGAAATCGCGAGGCAGGAATCTACAACGAAATGATGGCGATCGCCGCCAAACCCGACGCCACCGAACTCACGGTCAATGCGGAAAAACTCACCATTCTCCTCAACTCCGCCGCCAACGTCGCCGCAAATACGCAACGCATCACCATCTACAAGGCGCTCTACCTCGCCAAGGCGAGCGACGCCACCGATGTGGACGCCCGAATCGCCGAATTCGCCACCCGCAGCGAGATGCTCCCGGAAGTGCGCGAAGTCCTCATCCGCGACGTCCTCCGCAAACGAAAAAACCCCGCGGTGGTGCCGATCCTGATGGACTTCGCCCGCACCACCAACGAACCCCGTGCGGCGGTGGCCGCCCTTCAGTCCGTGCGCTTCATGGCGGGCGACGAGCAGTTCGACAAGTTTCTCGAAGTCATTCAAGCAACCTCCAAAGACGAGGTCCGTAAAGCCGCCGAGGAAACCCTCGCGGAAATCATCAAGAAAAGTGCGAATCGCGCCGATTTTGCCCGACGTCTTGCCACGGCGTTCGAGACCAGCACCGACGAAAACATCCGGCACGCGATGCTTCGCCTGCTTGGCCGTTGCGGCGGCACGCGAGCGATGGAAATCGCTAAAAAAACTCTGGATAGCACCGAGCCCAAGAACCAGATCGCCGCCATCATCGCGCTCGGCTCATGGGGCGATGACTCCGGATTTCCACTTCTAACCGAAAAGATCGGAGGCACCCGGGACGAGCAAATCCGCAGCCGTGCCTTCGATTCGGCGCTCAAATACGTCACCGATTCCGATCTGAAACATCCCGGACCAGCTTGGCAGGAACAGTGGACGCAACTTTCGTCACTTGCCAAAACCCGAACCGAACAGGAAAAAATCATCCGCGGCCTCGTCAACGTGAACCAGGATTGGGCCTTCAAACTCAACGAAGGCTACACCAAATCTACCGACGACGGGATCGTCGATCTCGCCGAAAAAGCCATCGACCGCATGCGCGAGCGGAAACTTATCCAAGGCGAAGACAAGTGAACCACGGATGCATGGCATATGCCATGCCCTTCGCTCGGTCGGCTACGTGACGTCACTCCCGCATCCGGCCTCTGCCAAGAGCCACCTTGACGAACATAGTTCGTGGCCTATTGCCCTCCTACCCAGCCCACGGCGCCGAGATCGATCTTTGCCCACGGGTTCTTTTCGTTGTCGGGATGGAACGCAAAGGGAACCTTGTCGCCCGAGCAAAGCCGCGCATGGTTTGTCGCAACATCATGTCCACACGTTGTGCTGATCTCCACCTTCGCATTCTCGCTGAGAACCACACCCGGCTCGAATGCCGGCCCCTCCTTCAGCATGATCACCGTGAGCCGCCAGCAAAATCGAACTCAACAGGCACGACCCGATCACTATTGATATACTCATATTCAATTTGTTTTGTTAGATTTGCATGTTGGAAATCTTTGGGCAGCACTTCATCGTTATTCTGCCAGTTACTTGGCTGCCGCCGGAGCGGAGCCGATCCGCCGGGCTTGGATCGCTGCGCCGCCATTGCGGGTGAACTTCTCGACCGCACCCACATTCCCCTCGACGACCCAGTAGTTGATATCGGCGATGCCTAAATTCTTCGGGTCGTTGAGATCACTGACGAGCGCCTGCCAGGCGTTCTTGTCATCCGTTTGTCCCGGCCCCGGTTGTTCCGTGTTCATCTGTTCGATCGAAAACCCGTGCCTGCCCGAGACGGTGATCTGATGGGTGTTGCGATATGTGCCCACCCGGCCAAAGCGGGAGGCATGATGGGCAAAAAGAAATTC
>CAMBPB010000077.1 GCA_945869465.1 Prosthecobacter debontii | reverse complement strand
CACGCGGGCGAGCGGCAGCAGCAGCTCGCGGTAAGCGGCGATGGCCTCGGGTTCCAACAAGGAAGCTCCCGTGGAGGCGATCATTACCGGATCGACGATGAGTTGCAGGTGGCGATGGGGTTTCAGGATCGCGGCGACGGCTTGCACGTGCGCGGCGGAAAACAACATGCCGGTTTTCACCGCGGCGACCGGGAACGACTCGAGCAGCAGGGAGATCTGATCGATCACGAGGTCCACCGGCACCGGATGCACGGCGCGCACGATTTTGGCGGTTTCGGAAACCACGCAAGTGATGGCGGTCAGCCCGTGAACATGGAAGTGCTGGAAGGTTTTCAGGTCCGCCTGGATGCCGGCACCTGCGGAACAATCCGAGCCGGCGATGGTGAGGGCGACGGGGAAGGTTTTCGTCATGACTCTTGATAACGTGGCCCGCTGGTCCCGCAACCCTGTTTCCGGGGGTGTGCTGGATGCGGTGCATTCGCTCCGGAGCAGGCTAAATGCTCTGAGCTTTATCTCAAAAAAGCAAATAAGGAAGGCAGGAAAGCAGGAAGAATGCTTATGGAATGAGGATTTGACGCCACTTATCGCAGTAACCCATGCGCTTGTTATTTTTTAACCGCCTGCGCGCGGACCGACCACTCCAACCACTCCTTGGTTAGATCCGCCACGATCCCGGGGTTTTGTGCCGCCAGGTCGGTTGTTTCGCAGGGATCGGCGGCCAGGTCATAGAGTTCCCATTGGACTTTTTCGGGGAACCTCTTGCCATAGACGAGTTTCCATTTCCCCTTGTGAATGGCGCGGGCTCCCTCGTGGCTGTATCCGATGGCCCGCGGTTCGAGGGCTCCGCCGGGTTGGAAAGTCGGTGTCAGGCTCACGCCCTCCACGGGAAGGATCGGCTTGTCATTCCGTAGTTTCGGATAGGCGGCCTTCCCTAGATCCACCAGCGTTGGCATGATGTCCATCAGATGGGCGGCATCGCGCACCCAGCGGCCGGGGGATTTGACGCCAGCCGGCCAGTGAACGATGAATGGGCTGGCGATGCCACCCCGGTGGGTGAAGTGCTTGTAGAGGCGGAAGGGGGTGTTGCAAAGGTTCGCCCAGGCGGATCCGTAAGCCATGTAAGTCCCGGGACCGCCCATGGTTTGCAGCGCTTCACCCTGATGGAGAAGGGTGATTCCGGCGCGGGATCCCTTGTCGAATCCGTAGGGACCCCATTCATAACAGGCCCCATTGTCGGAAACGATCAGGATGATGGTGTTGTCAAAATCCCCCGACTTCTTGAGATGTTCGACGATGCGGCCCATGCCGTCATCGACGTGTTTGACCATCGCTGCATAGAGCGCCATGCGGCGGGCGAGATCCTCGCGACGATCCTCCGGCAGCGATTGCCATGGAGGATTAGCTTTCCCGGAGTAACCATTGGCGATGGCATCCTGGTCCACCGGCACGATTGACAAATCCGTTAGTTTCCAGCCCTCGTGATCGATCAGGCCGAGGTCCTTCATGCGTGCGAAACGCTTTTCACGCAGCACGTCCCAGCCTTGGCGGTAAGTGTCCAGCAGGGGTTCTGCGGACTTCATCGGTGCCTGGATCGGGAAATGGGGAGCCGAATGGGCAAGGTAGAGAAACCAGGGCCGATCCTTGGTCTTTTCCGCCTGTTGGATGAACTCCAACGCGTAAGAGGTGAAGGCGTCGGTGGCGTAGAAGGTTCCCTTGCCGAATTCGATTTCAGGATTCCGGCCTTGTGGCAGGCGCTGGTATTTGTTAGGAGACCACTGGTCCTCCGAGTGACCGCTGGCAAAGCCATAGTATTCCTGAAAGCCACGGTTGGTCGGAAGCGCCTGGGCGCCGCCGACATGCCATTTGCCCACCGCATAGGTCTGATAGCCCGAAGCGCCGAGCACTTCGGCAAGGGTGGCGCAGCGATCGTTGATCGAGCCTCCGAAATTCGGGATGCCGGCTTGCCCGGGATAGAGCCCGGTCAGCAGGGAAGCGCGGCTGGGACAGCAGCGCGCCGAGGTGGTCATTCCGGTAAAACGAAGTCCGCCCAGGCCCAGGCGATCGATGTTAGGAGTCGGGATTTCACCGCCATAGCAGCCGAGATCGCTGTAACCGAGGTCGTCGAGGAGCACTAACAACACGTTTGGTCGTTGCGCCGCGCCGGCGGAACCGACCGCAGCGGGCGAGGATATCGCAAGTGCCGCAGCCAGCAGAACCCGGCGGAGCGCGGAAACCGGGTGGCGGCGGGGTTGGATGGGGTTGCAGGGCGGAAGCATTGGCGCGGAGGGTAACCGACCACACCACCCTGCCAAGGATTCATTGGGTGGCGGTTTACATGCCGCTTTCCGCCACCAGCAGGATGAGAGGTGCCGTTGTCCAATCCGCTTATTTCGCCGCTTGGAGGAAGGCGACGAGGTCGGCGAGTTGTGCGGGAGTGAAGATGCCGTCGAAGCCTTGTGGCATGAGGGAGGTGGCGGCGGGCTGGAAGGAGAGCACCTCGGCGCGGGGAAAGGGGAGGTCCACCCCGGGCCAGGGGCTGATGACGACTTCATCGGGCGCATCTTTTTTGAGGATGCCGAGTGTGCGGTTTGCCCGGGTTTTGACGAACACCGGCTCGTAACTGCGGACGAAGCTGGCGCTGGGAAAGATGATGGCTTCCAACAGATCGCGCGGGGTACGGATCGCGCCGATTTTGGTGAGATCGGGGCCGTAGGTGCCGCCTACGCCGCCTTGGGCGTGGCAGGTGATGCAGGTGGATTTCGCGTCGAGAAAAAGTTTCTTTCCGCGTTCGGCGTCGCCGCTGGCGCTGGCGGCGAGGAGTTCTTCGAGCCGGGCGCGCTGGAGAGCGAGTTGGGCGGCGTCGGGGCCGGGCGCGGCGGGCTCGACGGGGATGGGTTTCATGGCGGGCGCGGGCTGGGTGGTCAGGCTGGCGGCGAGCATTTCGCGGGCGATTTTGCCGGGGCCGGCGGGGGCGTCGGCGAGGCTGGGGGCGTCGCCGATTTCGTAGAGCGCGTAGGCGACGCTGTGTTCCAGGAAACGGTCACTGGCGGTGTCGGTGGCGAGCAGCGGGGCGACGGCGCGTTTGTCGCCGATGCGGCCGAGCGCTTCGGCAACGGCGCGGCGGGTGTGCAAATCCGTGTCGGCAAGCAGGGGGATGAGTGCGTCGGTGGCGCCCTTGTCGCGCCACAGCGCGATGCTGAGCGCGGCGGCGGTGCGGACTTGGGCGTCCTTTTGCGTGAGGCCGCTGCGGACGGTGGCGCGCGCGGCCTCGCCGGGCATGCGGGTGAGTGTCCAGAGGCAGGCGAGTCTGTCAGAGAGCGGGCTCGCGGAGTCGGCTAACGCTTTTGCGAGTGTGGGCAAGGTAATTTCGCCGAGGCCGGCGGGCGGACTGGCCACGCCTTTCGCTTCGATTGGCGAAACAGGTGCGCCGGTTTTTCTCACCCGATAGATTGCGCCGAGCACATCCGGCTTCACGAGTTGCGAGGTGGGGCAACAGATTTTGTACCAGCCGCCGGTGTCGGCGATGAGCAGCGAGCCCGCGTTGCGTTCATCTTCAATCACATCCGTCGGATGAAAATCCGTCTGGTCGCTGACAAGCAGGTCGCTGTCGGTGGTGCGAAAGGTAGCGCCGTCGGGCGTGAGGATGTGGCGGGTGATTTTGCGGAGGTTGAAATTGGCGGCGAAAAGATTGCCCCGCCAATCTTCGCCCCAGCCGGCGAGGCGCGCCATTTCCAGACCGCAGGTGGCACCGGGGCCGAGGTGCGTCATCACGGGCATGAGCGGGCCGGTGCGCGGGTGGCCCTTGAGACTGCGGTGCTCTTTGCCCCACACGCCACCGTAAACGGCGTGGAAGATGCCGTCACGTTTTCCGTTTGCGGGCCTTTGCAGGAAGGTGCCGGCGAGCAGGCGCTCGCCGCTGGGCGTGAAGACGATGTCCACGGGATTGTCCATGCCGGCGGTGATGACGGCCTCGAAGCCCGTGCCATCGGGCCTCATGCGGTAGAGGTGCGAGGCACTGCTGACGAAATCCCGGCCATCACCGAGCTTGAAGCGCTGCTCGGCGAACCCGCCTTTGCACCAATAGATGAAACCATCCGGTCCGGCGTAAGGGCCGTGCAGATCGTTGGCGCAGCCGGTGAGCGTCTTGCCGTCGAACCACACCTCGCGCTTGTCGGCCACGCCGTCGCCATCGGTGTCGGTGAGCTTCCAGATTTGCGGCGGAGCCGAAACGTAGAGCGAGCCGTCGAGCCACATCGTGCCTTCGGGAAACATCATCTTGTCGGCAAAGACGGTGCTCTTGTCGAACTTGCCGTCGCCGTCCGTGTCTACGAGGCGGACGATGCGGTGCGGTTTGTCGACGAGCTGCTTTTCGACCTTGTCGTTCGAGCCCGAGCTGTCGGCGACGTAGAGTTCGCCCTTGTCGCCAAAGGCCATGGTGATGGGCCGATTGACGAGCGGCGGGCCGGCGGCGAGTTCCACGGTGAGGCCGTCGGGGACGGTGAAAGTGTGGAGGCCGAGCTTGAATTCGGCGGCGTGGCCGGTGGCCAGGAGCAGGAGTGCGAGCAGTGGGAGGCGCATGGGTGGATGAAAGGTGAAACAGCCGGGCGGCGCAATGCCGTTTCCCTAGGGGTGAGGGACGGTGTTTGAAACATGTCCCGGGTCCTGACGTATCGGAGGGCGATGAAATGGATCTATCTGAGTTTGCTGGCGATGGGCGTTGCGGCGGTTGGTCCGCTTTGCGCTGAGGGCCCCGCCGCCGCCTCCGCCGAAAAAATCGCGCTGTTCGACGGGAAGACGATGAGCGGTTGGTATGTCTTTCTCAAGAAGAGCGGGAAAAACAACGATCCTGAAAAGGTGTTCACCGTGGAAGACGGTTGTTTCCATGTTTCGGGCAAGAACTTCGGCTATCTCTCGACCGAGAAGGAGTTTTCCAACTACAAGCTGACTCTTTGCTACAAATGGGGCGAAAAAAAATGGCCGCCCCGGGAAAACGCCGTGCGCGATGCGGGGATCATTTATCATGCCAGCGGCGAGGACAGGGTGTGGAGCAATGGTCAGGAGTTGCAAATTCAGGAAGGCGACACCGGCGATCTCTGGCTCGTTCCCGGCAAGACCCTCAACCCCGTCGTGGACATCAAAGGCATCACTTATGGCGGCACCAAAAATTGCGACCGGGTGGTCAAATGGGAGACTCACGAGAAACCCCATGGGGAATGGAACACGCTGGTCCTGATTGCCAAAGGCAAACGCTTCGAGCACTGGGTCAACGGCCATTGCGTCATGGCTGGCGAGGGGAAGGATCGCGAAGCGGGAAGAATCCACCTCCAGTCCGAAGGCGCCGAAGTCTGGTATCGGGACATCGTGCTGGAAAAACTCCGCTGACCACCGATTTTTTTTCTGAAAAACTGATCCAGATGGATTGCCACGGCGGATTACCCCTGAAGAGCAACCGAATCCCCAACATCCACATCCCCATGAAATCCCACAACAAACTGTTCTCCTTCAGCGCGGTCGCGGCACTTCTGGCCAGCCCGGTATCCTTTGCCGATGCACCCAAAGGCGGCGCCGAAGTCGTCACCGAGGTTGAAGTCGTCCCCGACGGCGACGCCGGCGCGGAAGTCGTGATCAGCGAGGAGCCGAGCGAAAACGTCGAAGATGGCGGCGAGGTGGTGTCCGAACCGGGCGATGAAGGTGAAGGGACCGAACCCACTGACGAAGTAATCCTGGACTGTGGAGTGCCGATCGATTGGGGGACTGGAGTGCCGATTGATTGGGTGAAGCGCGGTGAGGGAAATCCGGATGTGATGTTTTATTCCATGGCCGATGGCGAGGTTCCGATGTTCAAGGGCACGGTGGAGACCGGCCAAGATGACAAGGCCGCGGCGATTGAGAGCAAAGGCGCGGCGGCCGCCCCGCAGATCACGCGGGAGAAAAAGGGACCGCTTGCCTTGATCAAAAAGGGCCGGGTATTTCTCCGTTGAATTCATGGTTGCATGCGAAGCAATCCAAGGGTCGCCAGGTGAAGCTGGCGGCCCTTTCCTTTGCGCCTGATCGATCCGCTCATGAAATCCACCGTTGCGATTGCCTCCCTTGCCGCCCTTGCCGCCTCGCTGCCGTTTCCTTTGTTGGGAATCAGCGCTGAAGACGCCACGCGCCCAACCCCGCCGCCCGAGCCCCGATACCGGGAGAAAGCGGTCGAGGACGATGCGTCCACGCGGGGGGCGGTGAAGGCCGGAGAGGACCAGGTGTTGCTGCCCGCGCTGCGGGGGCTGGCAATCGCCGATACGGCGGAATCCGCCTTGAAACTTCAGCCGCGGATCCAGACCGGGATTGAGATCGAAGGCTTCACCGCGCGGGAAAGCGCCGCTATCCGGCAGATCGCGGGGCCGGCAATCGGCAAGCCTGTCTCGCTGCGTTCGCTGGAGCAATTGAGCTCCCGCCTGGAGGCGGAATTTCGTTTGCTGCGGCAGCAGTTTGTCAGGATTTCATTTCCAGATCAGGAGATCACGTCCGGGGTGATCGCGCTGCGGATTTGTCCGGCGCAGGCAGGGCAGGTGATGGTGGCCGGGAAACCCTCGTTCGGAATGGGCTTTGCCGTGGACGGCTTCCGCACCCGGCCGGGAGAAGAAATCTCGGGAGCCGTGGTTCTGGATGACCTCGAGTGGCTCAATGAAAATCCGTTGCGCCGGGCTGCGATCTCCTATGGCGACGGTGCCGAGGATGACTTGCTCGATCTGACATTGCGGATCCGGGCCGAAAAACCCTGGCGGGTCTATGCGGGAATCGACGACCAGTTGAGCGAGGAGCTGGGCAATGAACGCGTGTTCATCGGCTATCAGCACGGAAATGTGTTAGGTCTCGATCACCGCTTCACCGGTCAATACACGTCCGCCTTGGAGTTCGAGCGGCTCCAGGGCGTGAGCGGGATCTACGAAGTGCCGCTGCCGATCCGCCATTTGCTGCAGCTCTCCGCGGGTTATACCGAATCCGAGTCGGACACGCTGGGCCCGCTGGATCAGAGCGGGCGGTTCTCACGGGTTGCTCTAACCTACCGGGTGCCGCTGCCGCGGTGGCAATCGACCGGCCACGAGTGGCGGGCGGGCATGGAGTTTCGAAACAACGATTATCTATTCCCCGATGACTCCAGTCAGACGGTGAAGTTCTTTCAGATCGAGACCGGCTGGAAAGGACGCCGTGCGGACCGTTACGGGACGACCCGCCTCGACGCCGCGTTGATTTACAGCCCGGGGCAGGGGGTGCTTGGCTCGGAAGATGAGGATTTCATTTCCCTGGGTGCCTCCGGGGCGCAATCGCTGATTGCCAGACTGGACGCCGAGCGCAGCTTGAAACTCGGTGAATACGGATTATTGTTAGGCCGGATGCGGGCACAATGGGCGGACAGCGATCTTTTGTCGTCGGATCAACTATCAGCGGGCGGAGGCAACCGCGTCCGTGGCTTTGACGAGACGGTGGGCTACGCGTCGGATGGCGTGCTGGCGAGTATCGAGCTGCAATCGCGAGTGTTCCAAATGGCATGGGCGGGCGATTGGCTTGGGGTCTGCTTCGTCGATGGTGCGCTTCTTCGCCGGGATTCGCTGGCGGATGCGGGCGAGTTACTCTCGGCGGGCGTGGGATTGCGGTGGCGTTATGATGACCATGTTTCCGCGAAGCTGGACCTTGGCTTTCCGCTGACCTATCCGGACAGCGAGACTGGTGATCCGCTGCTTCACTTCGCGATCAGCACCAGCTGGTGAGGCGCTTTACTTGGCCGGAGTGGGCGGGCCTTGTAGGATAATGTTGGCTTGTGTCGGAGAGGCGGGCGTGTCTTGCGGATCCTTGGTGAGAAGGAAACCCGAAGGAAGGGTGGACGTCGAGCCGAGGCTGAAATCGAACGAGTCGGCTCCTGCGGCGCTGCGTTCGGGGAGGCTGCCCACATAGACAGGGCGTGCGCCGGCTTCCGTGGTGACCCAGAGATTATAAGCCGCTCCTTCTTCGGCGGGGGGCAGGTTGCTCACCACCAATGTGCCGGAATCGCGGGCCGCGTCATAGATGGGCACGGCGCTTGGGGGAGCGGGAACAAGCGGCGCGTTTTCCTGCGGTGCCCTCACGGCAACCGTGGGCAGCCCTTCCGTGACGGCCGTGGTCGCAGTGGTCCGTGCGGTCAGCGCATCGCCTAACATTGAGGTGATCGCCGGATGAGCGTCATTTTTGGTGAGGGCGGCGGAATTCTCCGCGGCGATTCCCGGGGGACTCATCGTCATCACGATCGGCAAGGCCACCCCGGGCGTGGCTTGGAACAGGACCCGGTCGCGGATTTGGAATTTCTCCAGATTTCCGCGCAGCACCGCGAGCTCCTGATAGAGACGCTTGGTTTCCATCTTGGCGGCGGCGATGGCATCGGTATCGGTTCCGGCAACAGGAGCGACCCTGGGTGGTTGGTTGGAGCCCTTGTCCGTCGGTTGGGCAAGGGCCGGCGAGGTTTCGTTAGGTGACCCCGCATTGTGCGTCGGATCGGTGGCGTGACCGGATGGGCGGGAAGATGTGCCGGAGGCCGTTGCACTTGCGCCAGAGGCCGAGTCGGGGGTGGTCCGGTTGAGCAACAGGACAAGGGTCAGCGCCGCTGCCGCGGCCCAGCCGGAAACGCCGAGCCACAGGTAGGTGCGTTTCGATGGATAGAGTCCGAGGCGGTTTTGCAATCGCTCGAGTTGCCCGGTCCTTGGCTCGATGGGAGCGGCCGCACTTGCCGCGATGGCGGCGGAGAGCCGGTCCATTTCGAGGTAGGCGTCGCGCAGGACGGGATCGTGGTGCATGGCCTGATCGAAGATGGCGGGTTCGTCCGCATCCAGCATCCCGAAGGTGCGCCAGGCGGCGCTGTCGTATGGGTCAGAGTTCATAGCGTGATAGTTGGTTGCGGACTTTTTCCAAGGCGCGGCGCAGACGGTTTTTGACCGTGCCTAATGGGGTTCCGAGTTGTTCGGAGATTTCGGAATGCGTGTATTCGAGAAAAACGGCCAGTTCCAGGCAGCTCCGCTCGTCGGGCGGGAGCAGGTCCAAGGCAGCCCTGACGCGCCGCCAGTCGTCCAAGGCCATCACCCGCGGGTCTTCGGATTTCTCGGGCGGCGCGTGCAGATGGATTGGAACGACCTGAGAGCAATCGCGTTTGGCGCGGTGGCGGAAGCGGAGCCGGTCGATGCAATAGCCCCGCATCACGGCGAAGGCCCAGACGAAGGGGGGCGACCGATGCGCATCGTATTCCGCGGAGCGGTGCCACATGCGGACAAAGGTGTCCTGCACGACTTCCTCGGCTTCCCGCCGGTCGCCGAGCATCCGGCAGGAAACGCCGAGAAGAATCGGGCTCCACATGCCGTGCAATTCCGCCAGCGCCCCGCCGTCGCCCTTGGCCATCCGGCCGATCAAGGTCGCGGCTTCCCCGGTCGGATCCTCGCAAAGTCCCGAGGGCAGGGAGTGGATCGGACTGAGATCGGAATCGACCATGGATCGTGGAGTTGTCATAAAAATTCCATGAGACGGCAACCATCATGCCGAGATGATCCGACATTTCCCAGCTTTTGGTTCAGAATATCAAAATTTCAGAATAAACTCATCCCTTGCCGAGCGGGGAGGGCTGGTCTTTACTCCGCCCGTGCACGAAAAAATCAATCTCACCCGTGAAGTCTCGGCGATTCAGATCCCGAGTGGAGACACCCTTTCCCTGCCGGCGGGGACTGAGGTTTACATCACCCAGCGGCTGGGCGGCACCTACACGGTGGCCACCTCCCAAGGATTGGCGCGGATTTCCTCGCAGGATGCCGACGCCCTTGGAGTGGATGCCGGCGAGGAGAAGAAAAAACAAGTGGCGGCCGAGCGACTGAAGGATGCCCCCCTCGAAGAGCAGGTGTGGGCCCAGCTCAAGGGAGTCTATGACCCGGAAATCCCGGTGGACATTGTGAATCTCGGGCTCGTTTACGATTGTGGCATTGAAGAGCTCGATGGAAAAACCGTGGTTCTGGTGAAGATGACGCTGACCGCTCCCGGATGCGGCATGGGGCCGGTGATTGCGGCGGACGCCCAGGCCAAAATCATGACCATCGACGGCATTGACGATGCCCGGGTGGAGCTTGTCTGGGATCCGGCTTGGAATCAGGAAATGATTTCCGAAGAGGGCCGGATGAAACTCGGCATGATTTAGCGGAAAACCCTGAGCGACCGAAAATTCGCCGTTCAGGTTTTTTCGATGTAGGCGATGATGGAGGGGATGGCGGCGTCGAGCACTTGGGCCACTTCTTCGTAAGCGGCGGGCCCCATGCCGATGGGGTCCGGCACATCAATCCCGGCGCGTTTGTCAGGGATGCCCGCGAATTCCCGGACGAGGTACAACTTGTCGGCGTGTTGGGGGAAGCGGGCTTCGAGAGCGGTGAGATGGCCTTCCGTCATTGCGAACACATGGGTGGCGGTGTTCAGAATGGTTTCGGAAACCGGGCGGCTCTGGAAGTTGTCAAGCGTGGCCCCGCGTTGCTTGAGAAGGCTCCGGGTTTCAGGGCTGGCGGGGGTTCCCTTGGTTGCGGCGATGCCGGCGGAGCTGACCGCGAAATCGTCGCGCCCGGCGATGGCCTTGCGGAAAAGGCCCTCGGCCATCGGGCTGCGGCAGGTGTTTCCGGTGCATACGAAGAGCACGTGCTTCTGGTCGGACATCGCGGCGGAGCTTGGCGGCTCGGAATCGATCCGTCAAACCGAAGTCTCACGCCGCTTAAATCCATGCGGGAGCCCGCACTTGCGCTTGCCAGTCCGGCTCATTGGTGGCCGGGGATCAGTTAGGTCCGGGCGGGGGCGGTGTTAGGTTGGCTGGCACTTTCCGCAGCCGTGGTATTCGCCGCGATCCAAGGTTACAAATTCTTCGCAGTCCGGTTTCGCGGAGGAAACCCGGCCGGCATCGCTCGAGAACGTTCCCGCGGTGATGCCGATCCCGCGCGTTTCCGAAAGAGCGTTCGGGAGCTAACCCGGCGTGGAACGGGAAGGCGAGGAGTTAGGCAATGCGCCGCCCCGCGCGATCATCGTCAGGTGAGCCTAATCACGGCATATAGGTGAAGGCCTGCAGGATCGTGGTCGACCCCGGGTTGGGGCCGCCGCTGGCAGTTCCGTCGCACCAGCCGCTGGTCGGGGTGTGAAAGGAAAGAACGAGGTTGAAGCTTCGGCGGCTGTTCAGTCCGGCGTTGGCGTCGAGGGTGGTGACGATTTGAGAAAGGGGAATGAGGTGGGCGTTGGAACTCGTCCCTACCATAATGTTAGAATTTCCCGCGCCGTCATAGATGCTCAGCGAGACAATGTTTCCGCTGGCTCCCAGGCTGTCGCTCCAGGTGCCACCGCCCGCTCCATTGGAAACCAAGGTGATGGAGTTGCCCGCACGGTCTGTCCAGGCCACGCTGGCGTTTGCGGGCAGCAGGGGACCCGGGGGATTCGGAAGCAACGAGTAATCCACATCGGTCATCCGGCTGAAGAATCGTTTCAGGCTGAGGCCGGTGATCGTGAAGGACGACTGGTTCTCGTCGTTGAGACTTAGGATCTGGCGGAACGGAGACCATGTGAGGAGATCCAGCGAGGTCGAATAATGATAGTCATGCCGGGCGCGACGATCGAAGGTCACCGTGAAGGAGTTTGCCGCGGCATTGCGCCAGGGAGTCAGGCGGATGCCGCTTGCGACGGGCAGCATCAGTGCGGGGTTGTCGATATCGAAGCCAGCGAGGTCGGGGCCGGAAATGACCACGGATTCCATGACGACGGGGATGAGGGGGCCTTGGTTTGTATTGGTGGGGAAATGGGTCGCACTGGTGAAACCGTCGATGATTTCCTTCCCGCCGATCACCTCGCCGAAAACGGAATGTTTGTCATCCAGATGGGTCGTGGCTTCGAGGGTGATAAAGAACTGCGAACCTCCGGTGTTGGGAAGGGTCGATTTGGCCATGGAAAGCATGTAACGCCCGGAGTGCCGCAGGCTTGCATGGAACTCGTCCTGAATGACAAAGCCCGGACCGTCGGTGCCTTGGCCGTTAGGTGAGCCGCCCTGGATGACGAAGTTGTGGATGAGCCGGTGAAAGGTGAGGCCGTTGTAATACGGCTTGTTCACTTCCAATTGGCCGCTGGTCACTTTGACCCAGGATCGGCGGCCGGTGGCCAGGCCGATGAAATTGGCGCAGGTGCGCGGGGCCTTGTCATGATCGAGCCTGGCCCGGAACGTGCCGAGTGGTGCGCCTCCCTGGGAAACGGTGAAGTCCGCGAAGATCTGGCCACGGGCGGTTGCCGTGGTGAGAACGATGGCCAGCAGCGACTCAATTAAAACCATTATAAAGGCGACGGGTTTCATCGCCGGGGAATCCGCCATACGCGGCTGGCGTTGGCAAGAAATTGATTCGCGGTTCCGCATCCGGAGCGGAAATATCGACATCCGCTGTCCGCTGTGCGATCACTGCGCGGCTTCCACCGAATCTGCTGGCTGATTGGATTCAATTCCAGTGCCCGGTCTACGGGACCACCCTGCGCCTGCCGCTAAACTCCCGGCCGCAGCGATGGATCCCATGCGATCGGCAAAACCATCGTCACAGGGGCTCGCTCCGCCGCCGGCGTTTTTCAAACAACTGGGTTTCCCGATAACCGGCGGCTTTTGCGAGTCCGATCGCCCGGGCGAAATCCCGGCCGACTTCTCCCGGTGCGTGGGCGTCGGAGGAAATCACCAGCGGCACTCCGGCCGAGCAGGCGAGTTCGAGGAAACCCGCCGCCGGATAGGCCTCGGCGCAGGGTTTGTGCCAGCCGGCGGTGTTGAGTTCGATGACGCAACCCGACGCCGCGATGGCATCCACCGCCGGTTCGTAATACCGGGCAAGGTCGCCGGGAGGAACATGGGCGAATTTTTTCACCAGATCCGGATGGCCGAGGATGTCGAACAGCCCGCTTTCGGCCATCCTCGCATAGGTTTGCCAATAATGCGTCCAAACGGCGGCGACATCGCTCTCCGCCCAGCGGCCGAGCCATTTCGGGTTGTCGAAATCCCAATCCCCCAGATAGTGGACGGAACCTATCAGATAGTCCCAGGCGTGACGCGCGGCCAGCGCGGCGATCCACGCTTCGCTGCCGGCCAGCCAGTCGCACTCGAGTCCAGCGCGGATCGGAATGCGCCCGGCCGCATGGCCGCGGGCGCGCTCGATCCAGCGGAAATATTCCGGCAGGTCCGCTTCCAGCATCCGCCAGTCGTCGAAGGGCTCCGGCACTTGCGGGGCGTGATCGGAGATGCCGTATTCGGTCAGGCCCGCCGCCAATGCGGCGTCTACGTAAGCTTCCGGATCGCCCAGTGCGTGGCGGCAGAGCGGCGTGTGGGAATGGTAATCGGCGGGCATGAAACGCGGAATGAATCGGGTTGAATGGCTGGCAGCAGGCATACTAGACTCCGCCCGTGGTGCAAGCACCGCCGCTGCCATGACCGATTTTCCCACCGAGCCCCAGTCCGGCAACCACGTCATCACCCACCTCATCGAGCAACTCCGCCGGCACCCGAAACGGGTTGTTTTCACCGAGGGGGAGGACATCCGGGTCATCGAGGCCGCCGCCCGTCTGGTGCGCGAAGAGGCGGTGGCACCGATCCTGCTCGGCAACCGCGAGCGCATCCGCGCCCTCGCAGCGCAACATTCGGTGTCGCTCAAATTCATCCACCTCATCGATCCGCCGCTGGCTTCCGACTTCGGATTGTTCTGCCAGCGGGTCAAAAACATGGACCGCTACCGGACTCGGCAACTGGGAAATCCGCAGGAAATCGTCGCCCGCCCGCATTATTTCGGCGCCCTGATGGTGCAATACGGCCAGGCGGATGCCATCGTCGGCGGCAACAAGGAGCTTCCTTCCGCCTATTTCCGGGCGCTGCTCCACACCGTCAAGCCGATGCCCGGCGTGCCGAAAATCTTCGGGGTTTCGATTGTCGTCGGCCCCCACCTCAAGAATCTCGGCGGATCCGGCCTCCTGTTGCTGGCCGACTGCGCGCTGATTCCCAATCCCGACGTCACGGAACTCGCCGCCATTGCCGTGGAAACCGGCAAACTGGCGCACCATTTCCTCGGGCGCAAACCGCTCGTCGCCATGCTCAGCCACTCGACCAAAGGCAGTGCCGGCACGCCGGATGCGCGGCGCATGGCCGCCGCCGCCGCACTCGCCCAAGCCGAGGTCCACAAGCATTTCCTCGATCTCGAAATCGAAGGCGAAATCCAGTTGGATGTCGCCCTCGACCCTGCGGCCGCCGAGATCAAGCAGCCAGGGTCGATCGCCCGCCCGATTGCCGATGTGCTGGTGTTCCCTAACCTCGACGCCGCGCACATTTCTCTCAAGCTCCTGGAACACGTCGCCGGCGCCCAGGCCTATGGGCGGCTCATTCTTGGATTGTCGCGCCCGGCCGCCCAAGTGCCGCGCACCGCCACCGCGGAAACAATTTTCGGCACCGCCGTCGCCATCGCTGTAGAGGCGATCAAGTTCCATCAACTCTATCCCGACGGCGGCCCTTGAGGGCAGGGTTGTGTGGTCCCGTCTTGATTTGTCCGGACTCCTTGGCTTTCTATCAGGTCCCATGACTATCTGAATCCTGTTGGACAGATTCTGAAACACGGCGACAAGCCTCCCCACTGGCAGCAAGGTGAAGTCATGCAATTCCTCACCTTGCGCCTTGTTGACGCCTAGCCTTGCGACAAGGCCCTGCACTGGCAAAGCCAGAGCGAAGCCTTGCGCGGCACCTGACCGCTAATGAAACAACCGCAAGCATGAAGGTATGTCCACGCTCGCGGCGATAATCCGTCACATCTTTGGTGCGATTGACCCGGTCAGTTTGGTGCCGTCGGGTTTTTCGATTTCGACCCACCATTGGGTTTTAGCCGGGAGTGGCGATGGCGCGGTGGCGTGGAGGTCGTAGTCGCCGTGGGACGGGGCGAATTCGCCCTTGCCGACGGCTGATAGAGTGCGGTCTTCGGTGCCGATCCAGGCACGAACGACGCTGGCACCAGCGTCCTTATAGGGCAGCTTGATGATGAGGTGGCCTTCCTTTCCTGCTTCAACCATCCCGTGTCCTTGGGCGGCTTCGATTTCCAGCTCGCCGGCCTTGAATTTACCGAGTGCGATTTCCTCGCCGTGGTCATGGTCTTCTTTGGCCGCTGCTTTCGCGCCCGGCTCACCATGGGCTTCCCCTTCTTTGTGAGGATGGCCGTGGCCATCCGCAGCGGCGGTTTTCTTTTCACCGCAGCCGACCAGCAGGGCGGACAGGGCGATGGCGGGTATCATTAGGTATCTCTTTTTCATAGGTTGTTGTTTGTGGTTTGGGTCATGGTTCGGGGATTCGAGTTCTTGGCGGACACGCGGTGCAGCATGGCATAACCGGCGGGAACGACAACAAGATTGAGGAAGGTGGAGGATAGCAGTCCGCCGAGGATGACCACGGACAGCGGGGCGAGGATCTCATTGCCGGGCTTGTCGCCGTGCAAGACGATGGGAACGACCGCAAGAGCTGCGGTGAGGGCGGTCATTAGAATCGGCACCAGCCGCTCGGCGGAACCTTGGATGATGGCGTCGAACATGGAATATCCTTCGTGTTCCATGAGATACTGATAGTGGTTTACCAAGAGGATTCCGTTGCGCACCGCGATGCCGAAAAGGGTGATGAAACCCACCATGCTGGCAATCGAGATGACGGGCGCGGTGTAGTGTCCGCCCAGACCGAACAAGGCGAAGGTGTTGCTGAAAACCCCAGGTGACTCGGTGAGATAAATGCCGACGATGCCCCCGATGAGCGCCAGGGGCAGGTTCACCATTACCAGAAGCGCAACACGGAGCGAGCCGATGGCGAGTTGGAGCAGGATGAGCATAATGATCACGACCAGTCCGCTGAACACGAGGATCGTCCGGCTGGCAGATTGCTGGGCCTCGAATTGGCCACCATACTTCACGGTATATCCATGTTTTTGAACGATAGGCTCCACGAGTAACTGCACCTCTCCGACGAGGTCGCCGAGGTTATATCCTTCCGCGACGTTGAGCGTAACCACGGCTTTGCGCTGGGCGTTTTCGCGGGCGATCAGGTTGGAAGTCATCTCCGGCCCGATGTCTGCCACCTCATGCAGGCGAACCAACGCGCCGCCCGCTCCGCGCAGGACGAGATTTTTCAAGTCTCGCAGATCGTCGCGTTCCTCGTCAACAAGCCTGACTGCCAGGTCGTAGCGTTTCAGGCCTTCGTTGATTTTGGCAACCGAAACGCCGTAGATCGAATCGCGCACTTGCCGGGCGGCGGCATGAGGCGTGAGGCCGTAGGCAGCGAGGTCGGCAGGGCGATAATCAACGGGCAGGGACTGGATCATCACTTCCCGATTGGCCGCCACATCGCGAGTATCGGCCAGGGGCTTGAGAGCGGCCTCGATTTCCTTGGCGATGGTGCGCAGCTTGGATAGATCATCACCATAGACATTGATGGCGATGGCGGCGGGGGTGCCCGAAAGGATATGGCTGAGGCGGTGCTCGATGGGCTGTCCGATGTTGGTGGTAATGCCGGGGACTTTTTCGAGGATCTCACTAACTTGAGTCCTGACATCGTCCTTGTCGAAGCCGCTTTTCAACGTCACGTCGATCTCAGAGTTGCTGACCGGTTCGGCGTGTTCATCGCGTTCGGCACGTCCGGTCCGGCGGGTCACGCTGCGCACGCCTTCAAGCGCGAGCAGTTGCTTTTCAATCGCGCTGGCCATGCGGTCGCTCGCCTCCAGAGATGTTCCCGGCGGTGCGAATAGCCCCACGGTGAAAGTGCCTTCGTTGAACTCGGGAAGGAAAGACCGCCCGAAGCTCGATGCGAGCCACAAGGACAGCATTGTCGCAACCACGGCGGTGCCGATGACGATTTTTTGAAATTGCACGGCCAGCCTAACAGTCGGCGCGTAAATCCCT
>CAMBPB010000076.1 GCA_945869465.1 Prosthecobacter debontii | reverse complement strand
AGCGGGCGGAGCTGGTCGCGAGGTTCAAGTCATCGCGCAGGGCAAAGAGATTGCCATCGAGCAGCAGGGCGTGCTCTTCGTTGGGGTTATAGCCGGGCAGCGCGGGATCCGGCTGCCGATAGATGCTGCCGGAAGTCTGGACGGAGGTGAGCGCCGGGTTTTCCAGCCCCTTGAGCGAGGCGATCACCAGTTCCTGCGGATTTTCCGGCCAGCTCACCCGATAGCGCGCGGCGATGGCGGGCACGTAAAAGGGCTCAATCTTGGTGGCGGCAGGAAAGGATACTTTCTTAAACCACCACACGGAAAGTTGATTCTTTTCGGACAAGGCGTTGACCGGGATGATGGCTCCGGCAGCGCCGGCGGCGAAGCCCGCGGTGCCGAGGGGATTCACATAAGCAGCCGCGGAATAGCAATCGCCACCGGAGATGTGACCGGCGATTTCATAGCCCGGCCCGGGAGCCTCGATGCGGCTGCCCACGGTGGCGGTGGTCCGCCCGCCGGTGGCGGCGCCAAGGGCCGTCGCAGGCGACCAGTCGCGCACGCCGTCGCCATTCAGGTCGTTGAGGGTGTAAACCGCAGGCCGGCTTTCATCGACGGCCGGCGTCGCGGAATTGTCGGCGACGGCGGGCGAGCCCAGCGTGTCCTCGGACTCGATCCACAAGCGCACATATTGAGCACCCGCCACCGAGCTAAACTTGAGCAGCGAGCGGTTCCGCCGGTCCGGGCTGCTGGCGGTGAACTTGACCAGCAGGCGCTGTTCGCCCCCGTCGATCTCCGCCTCCAGCTCTGCCGGATCGTCCTGGAACACCAGGCTCGGCAGGCTGATGGCTTCAAACTTCGGTCCGAGGGTGGCGTCCGCGCCGGTCTGGGTGACATTGACCGGCTCGTAGTCGGCCGGGCTGGTGGGCCACTGGTGGAGGTAGCTCCGCTTGGCCACCGGCCACGAAATATCCAGGCCGGCAATGGCAGCGCCGGAGACGATATGAAGCGAGGCGTCGAATTTCGCCATCCAGTAGAGGACCATGTTGTCGGGATTGAGGTTCTCACGCTCGGCATAGTATTCGGTGATCCCATCCGGGCGGAAGAAGGTGCCGTAGAGCGGCTTGCCGGTGACGGCGGTGGCCAGGGTGGGCAGCGCCGGAGTCATCTGGTCGTCGCCGTTTTCCTTGGGGCCCTCACGAGGGCGGAGTTCTTCACCTAGTGGAGTCTCGATGATCTCCGCCTCGGCACTGCGGCGGATTTCCACGATGTCGGCGCCGAGGAACTCGTGGCGGCCAGCCTCGCCGGAGACCTCGCGGCCGAGGTATTCGACGAAGACGCGGCCCTCCGCATTGTAGGCGTGAAGAGCGGGCAGGCCGGAGAGCGTGTCGAACCACAGCGTGCGCGACTCACCCGGTGCGGCGATTGCCGGGTTGATCGAATCACCGACCGGGGTGTATTCCACCGCTTGGCCGGGGACGAAAGAGTTAAAAACCGGATTCACCCGCTCGATGCGGCCGGTCGGAATGCGGACCAACGGGCCATCGGAGCGTTTCTCTGTCCAATAGATCACCCGTGGCTCGACTTGCGAAGCGGATGACACGGCGAAGGTCTCGCGCCGGAATTTGTAAGACGGCGTGGACTCACCGGGTGAGGAGGTATCCGGCACGGCCGAGACCCAGGTGACCGTCACTCGGCCGGTCTGGCTGGCATAGACCTTGTCCGCGTGCGGGCTGTAGTAGTAAGGCTGATATCCGGAAGGACCTCATAGGGGATTCGCGTACGCTGGGAACTGTCACACCGGAATCCGGCCAACGGTGTCCAACATTGAAGCGGAAAATCTCCTCCTGCGTGGCCTTGCCGGGTATTAGGAGGACGCTGGCGGGCCTTGGATTTACCGGATCAAAAATCACCTTCGTAATTTTTCGGGGGCGCGAAATATCACTCCCTCCGCGCATTTAGCGCTTGTTTGAATGGCTGTTAGTTTCGCAACCAATTATGTCTCACACGCCTCCCTGTGAAGCCATTGGAATCCTCTCGATCTGCCCGTGAATCCCCATGCAATCCATGATCGCCGGCCCCGGCGGGTCGGCGGCCGGGCCACCTCCCAGCAGCCGCTCCATGGTGCTGGCCAGACGCTTGGGATCGACCGGTTTGAACAGGGAATCCACCGCTCCGAACTGGAACGCCTTCAACGCGTAATCCGGGTAGGCCGTGAGACAAGGGTATTTAATGGCTCTCAGGCTGTGATCCGGTCCGGTTGCGGAAATAGCTGGCGAAGCGTCCTGTGGTTGGTGGCGAGTCTGTTAAACCAGAACCGACCTGCTCCAAGCGAGGGTAAGCAGCCCTTTCTCAACGTTGATTGCTGAATCCCGCCTATCTTTTCGGGATTGCCCGTGATTGATTCCGCCCGTGAAAAATCCCCGCGTCGCCCCGCCCCTTGAACTGCTGTCCCCGGCGGGAAACTGGGACTGCGCGCGCGCCGCAGTGGCCGCCGGGGCGGATGCGATCTATTTCGGCCTGCCGAGGTTCAATGCCCGTCTCCGCGCGGATAATTTCATCGACGCTGATCTGGAGGAACTCATGGAATTTCTGCACCGCCACGGGGTGAGGGGCTTCGTGACGATGAACACCCTGATCTTCACCCGCGAGTTGGAAGCGGCGGAAGCCCAGCTGCGAAAAATCGCGGCCGCGGGGGTGGACGCGCTGATCATCCAGGATCTGGGCCTCGCGAAACTGGCCCGTGAAGTGGCCCCCGACGTGGAAATTCACGCTTCCACCCAGATGACCATCAGCTCGCCGGAAGGTCTTGCGTTCGTCGAATCGTTGTTTCCGCTCGAACGCGCCGTGCTTGCCCGCGAACTGTCGGTCCGGGAAATCGAACGGTTTCAAGGCTCCTCCGTGAAGACCCCGTTGGAGGTTTTTGTCCATGGCGCGCTGTGCGTCGCCTACTCCGGCCAATGCCTGACAAGCGAGTCGCTCGGCCAGCGCAGCGCGAACCGCGGCGAGTGCGCCCAGGCCTGTCGCATGCCCTATCAGATCGTCGTCGATGGCGAGACCCGCGAGCTCGGCGAGCAGCGCTACCTGCTCAGCCCGCAGGACCTCGCCGCCGTGGATTTGATTCCCGATCTGGTGCGGGCTGGGGTGAAATCGTTCAAAATCGAAGGCCGGCTGAAATCTCCCGAGTATGTCACGGCGGTGACCCGCGTCTATCGGAAGGCGCTGGACGCGGCAAGCGCACAAGCCGAATCACCGGTGACGCCGGCCGATCGTTATGCGCTGGAGATGACATTTTCGCGCGGCTTGTCCACCGGCTGGCTGGCGGGCACCGACCACCCGTATTTGACGCACGGCCGGTTCGGCAAGAAACGCGGCCCGTTGTTAGGGGAGATCGCGGACTGCGGTCCCGGCTGGATCAAACTGACCCGCAGCACCGGAGTTCCGATCGCCGCGGGCGACGGCGTGGTGTTTGACGCCGGGGAGAACCGAGATCTCGAGCAAGGCGCGCGGATCTGGAAAATCGAAAGCGACCGGATCATTTTCCACCGCACTTACAGCGGCATCAACTTCGAGCGCATCCAGCCGGGCCACACGCTTTACAAGACTTCCGATCCCAAACTGGACTCCGAGCTCCGCCGGTTCTGGCAGAATACCCGTCCGCCGGAACAGAAAACTCCGATTCATCTCAGCGTATCCGGCAAGCCCGGCGAGTCCCTTGAGTTGCGCTGCGGGGATTGCCGAGTGCGGAGCGATATTCCGCTCCAATCCGCCGCCAACCGCCCGCTCGATGCGCAAACGCTAGCGGCGCAACTCGGCCGCCTCGGCGACACCTGTTACGAGCTCGCCACGCTCGACAACCAGCTAGAGGGCGACTGCCATTTCGCGCTCTCCGCGCTCAACCAGCTCCGCCGTGATCTGGTGGCGAAGCTGGAAGGCGGGGGCGCTCTCCAAGCGCCAGACCGGACTCCCATCGCCACCACCTTCAAGGACCTGCTACCCCTCGTTCCGGCCTCCGCAATCCGCCCTCCCGCCCTGTCCGTGCTCTGCCGGAATTTCGCGCAACTCACCGCCGCCATCCAAGCCGGCGTGGAAACCATCTACTGTGATTTCGAAGACCCGCGCCGCTACAAGGACGCGGTTTCCCTCTTCAAATCCACCAGCCTCAATCCTCAATCCACCATCATCCTCGCGACCCCGCGCATCCTCAAGCCGGGCGAAATCGGCTACCTCAAGCTCATCGAAAACGCCGGTCCGGATGGCTTGTTGCTGCGCAATCTCGCGGCACTCCACCACTACAAGGATCGCAACGATCTGAAAAAAATCGGCGATTTTTCCCTCAACGCCGCCAATCCGCTCGCCGCGCGGCTGTTGCTGGAAAACGCCGGACTTGATTACCTAACGATTTCCTACGACCTCAACATCGGCCAGGTGCTCGACTTGCTCCGCGCCGCGCCGCCCGAGTGGTTCGAACTCACGCTCCACCAGCACATGCCGATGTTTCACATGGAGCACTGCGTGTTCTGCGTCTTTCTCAGCTCGGGCACGACTTACAAGGACTGCGGCCGGCCCTGCGAAAAACACGTTGTCCACCTGCGCGACCGCGTGGGCCAGCTTCACCGGCTGCAGGCCGATGTCGGCTGCCGCAACACGCTCTTCAACGGCAAGGCGCAAAGCGGCGCGAAATTCTTCGCGAGCCTGCGCTCCGCCGGACTCGCGCGCTTTCGCGTCGAATTGCTCGACGAAGACGCCGCCGCCGCCGCGAAGAGCATCCGCGCCTATCAGGACCTGCTGTCCGGAGCGGCGGATGCCAGCGTGGTGTTAAATCAGGTCCAGGCACTTGAAAAGCTCGGCGTTACGGAGGGGACGCTGGTGGAGAAGTAAATCCTTCATGGCCGACTGAATTCCGAGCCGCTGAGTTTCCAACCACGACTCTGCAGACTTGAATCCCATCTTCCCCCGCTAGATTTTGCGCCCGCTGCCAATAAACTCATCACGATGGGTCTTCATTGACGCGCTGCGGGCACTTGCCTCGCAATGCATCGTGTTGCACCACCTCGCGTCCTACGGACCGATGTGCGACTTCGCGGAACCCCTCGCGCCGGGTTTGATCGCCTGGCTGCAGCGGGACGCCCGGATCGCGGTGCAGGTGTTTTTCGTGGTCGGAGGTTTTCTCGCAGCGAAGAGCCTGGCACCCGGTGGAGTTCTAACCACCACGGCGCCCTTGTCGTTGTTGGGGCGGCGCTATCTAAACCTGGCGGTTCCCTCGCTGGCGGCAGTCGCTTTTAGCATTGCCTGCGCGGCGGCCGCCCGGGGCTTGATGACGCATGAATCGATTCCCGCCGCGCCGCGAGTCATGCAAATCATCGCCCATATCTTCTTGTTGCAGGACATTCTCGGCTTCGACGCCTTGTCCGCGGGCATCTGGTATGTGGCGATTGATTTCCAATTATTCGTTTTGTTGTTAGGCATTCTGTGGATGGCGCGGACCATAACAGGTGGAGCGGAATGCGCTCGCGCGGCTGGACTGCCAGTGGTGGCCGGACTGGCGCTTGGCTCGCTGTTCTATTTCAACCGGCACAGTGCCTGGGATGTGTGGGCTTGGTATTTCTTCGCATCCTATGCACTGGGCATCCTCACATATTGGATCGTTGAGCGGAAATCCGGAATGCCATGGCTGTGGTTGATGGCGATGGTGGTGGCGGCGGCTCTGGTAATCGACTGGCGGTCGCGCATCGCGCTCGCACTGGTGACCGCTCTGGCGCTTGGCTTGGGGCTGAGGCATGATTTCCTCGGACGTGTGCCGAGGTCGCGGTTTATTAGCTGGTTAGGAGAAAGATCTTACTCGGTGTTTCTGGTCCACTTTCCGGTGTGTCTGGTGATCAACGGCCTGTTTTCCCGGTTTGCAGGGCCGGATCCCGTGTTGAATGCGGTGGGAATGGGCCTCGCATGGGGAGCGAGCACAGCGGTTGGCGCGCTGTTCCATCACCATGTCGCAAGCCGGGTGATGCGCCGCGGTGCCGTGGGTTGAAGCCGCTGACATGGAAGAAACCCAGCGCCGTCACAAGGATGGCAAGCCACCGTGCGATGATTTCCACCAAGGCCCAGCCCAGTTCATGCGCACCGAAAAAGATCGGCGGCCACGCGGCGTTGAGAGCCAACTGGATGGCGTAGAGCCAAGGGCGGGAGGCGGATTGGCCTGCCGCCTTTTTTGGGATGGCACGCAATTCCTTATCCATGCCGCAAACGAACGCAAGGATCGGCGGTTCGTCTTCGTAAAAGCCGCCTCACGATCCAATCCCGTCCCCATCCAAAATGAAAACCATGCGCCACCTCACGCTGCTCGCCCTCGCTTTTACCGCCAATCTCCATGCCGACCCGATTCCGGAGAGTCTCCGCCAAAACGGCTGGTTTATCGGTGCGCAAGCCTACACCTTCAAGGATTTCAGCGCCTTCGAGGCGATTGCCAAGACCAAGGAAGCTGGAGGCAACCTGATCGAGTTTTTCCCCGGCCAGACCCTCAAGCCCGGTTCCAAGGACAAGGTGCACCACCGCATGTCGGAAACCGCAATGGCCGAATTGAAAGCCGAGTGCGAGCGCCAGGGAGTGCGTGCGGTGAATTACGGCGTGGTGGGAGCCAACAATCCGGATGAAGTCCGCGCCATCATGAGCTTCGCCAAAAAAATGGGGCTTTATGCGGTGTGTTCGGAATCTACCGAACAAATCGTCGCCTGGGAAGCCAACGCCAAGGAGTTCGACATCAAGGTGGCCTTCCATGAACATGGTGGTTCGATGAACAACCCGAATTACAAGGTCTGGAACCCGCTCTACATTCGCGGCGTGGTCGAGAGCCGGGATCCGCGCGTGGGTGCCTGTGCCGACCTCGGCCACTGGTGCACATCGAATCTCAAACCCGTCGAATGCCTGCGCATTCTCAATGGCCGCGTGATCAGCGTGCACCTCAAGGACAAGGCCGCCAATGGCAACGCTCCGGTGGTGGTCGCCGGCAAGGGCGTGGTGGATGTCGCCGCCTGTCTTGAGGACTTGAAGAAGCAGAAATTCGACGGCCACATTTCCATCGAGCACGAAAACGACTGGAAGGACAGCGTTCCGCAAGTCCGCGCCAACATTGACTTCGTCAAGGCCCACGCCAAGTGAGCGAGGACCTGCGGGAGAAGTAGGGTGCGGCGGGTGGCAGGCCACTGCAATTCCAGCACGCCGCATGACAATGAGAGCGGAGCCCGGGGTTGCGCATCAAACCAAGTCGGTGAGCATGCGCCCGCCGACCATCGCTTGATAGATCGGGTTGCCGGCGCGGAGTTGTTCGTGGGTGCCATCGGCAACGATGCGTCCACCTTGGAAAACGAGAATGCGGTCGGCGATGGTGATGGTGCTGAAGCGGTGGGCGATGATGAAGGTGGTCCGGCCCTTCACCAGCTCGGCGAGCGCCTGCTGGACCATGGCTTCACTTTCTGAGTCGAGCGCGCTGGTGGCCTCGTCGAGGATCAGGATCGGCGCGTCGCGCAGAAAGGCGCGGGCGATGGCGATGCGCTGGCGCTGGCCGCCGGAGAGCTGGTCGCCGCGCTCGCCGACCTGCGTCTGATAGCCATCCGGCAGGGTGCGGATGAACTCGTCGGCATGGGCCTTGCGGGCGGCTTCGGTGACATCGGCCTCGGCGGCGTCGAGGCGGCCGATGCGGATGTTTTCGGCGATGGTGCCGGCGAACAACGAAGGCATTTGCGGCACCACGGCGATGTGGTCGCGGAGGTCCTGTTTCGAAAACTCGCGCAGATCGATGCCATCGAGCGTGATGCGGCCGGATTGCGGATCGTAAAACCGGGGGATCAAGCTGGCGAAGGTGGATTTGCCGGCGCCGCTGGGGCCGACGAGGGCGATGACCTCGCCGATGGGGATTTCCAGATTCACCTCGCGCAGCACCGATTCCTGGCCGTAGGCGAAACTCAGGTTTTCAAAGCGGATCGCCTGTTGCGGGGTGGCGAATGGTTTTGGCGAGACTGGATCCGGCAGGGAGTTGGGCTCGCGCAGGATGAATTCGATGCGCTCGATGGCCGCGCCGCCTTGCCGGAAGAGCGAGTGGATGGTACCGAGTTTTTTGATCGGCTCGTAAGACATGTAGAGGGCCATGCCCAAGGTCATGAAGCCCTCCAGCGTCATTCCCTCGCGCACGCCGAAAAACAGCGCGGCGGCAAAGCCCGTGGAAGCCACCACCTCGATGGACGGCGAGATGGCCTGACGGTATTTCACCACCTTCATGGAAAGCACGAGCATTTCGCGGATGCGCTGGCGGAATTGGAAAATCTGCCGGGCCTCCAGATTGTAGGCGCGAATTTCCAACGGGGATTGGAGACTCTCGGTGAGCGTCGCGGTGAGATCGCCGCCGTGGGCTTGCAAGCTCCGGGCACGGATGGCCAGCCGTTTGCCCGTTGACCGGATCACCGTGACGCAGATCGGGACGGTGACCAGGGCGATCAAGGCGACGAAAACACTGCGGTCCTTGACCGAAAGGTAAATGAGAAAGCCGAAGGCCGCGAGCAAAGTGGCCGGCTGCTTGATCAGATCGCTGGATGCCTGGGCGATGACTTGGCGGAGGATTTCCGTGTCGCTCATCAGCCGGGCCAACAAATCGCCGGAACGGTTTCGCGTGAAAAACGACAGCGGCAGGCCTTGCAATTTCACGAACAGGTCGGTGCGGATCGCCTCCAGCACGCGCAATCCGGAATACTGGACCAAGTAGCTGTTCGCGTAGCCCGTCACCGCACGGATCAGGAACACGAAGGGAATCCACAGGCAGGTGACGAAGAGCAGGCGGTCTTGCGAGATCCCCCCGAGCAGCCCGCGTATCCAGAGTTCATAAGGTTTGCCCGCCTCCGCTTGCGAGTTGAACAGGACGGGAAATACCACCTTGGTCATCAGTGGCAATCCCGCACCGCTAGCCAAGGCGTAAACCAACCCGCAAGCCACTCCCACGAGAAACGGCCACTTCACGGCGCGCAGGTGGCGGTAATAGGGAAAATATTGCTTCACGGGAAAGCCCGCAGGTTCCACGCCACGCGGCGCCGGGGCAAGCCCGATTCAGCCCGATTTTTAGTCCTCCAATCGGTGGCCCCATTTGAGCCAAGCCCCGGAACTGGCTGGGTCCCCCAAGCCTGAGAATAACATCGGCGACTCTGAGCTGAGCTATCGAGTGGCCAGCGGGCAATACCAATCGAAAATGGATGTCGGGTCGAAAAGCACCGCCACCGTG
This sequence comes from Prosthecobacter debontii, assembly GCA_945869465.1. Taxonomy (GTDB): domain Bacteria; phylum Verrucomicrobiota; class Verrucomicrobiia; order Verrucomicrobiales; family Akkermansiaceae; genus Luteolibacter. Next base: position 8,086 of record CAMBPB010000076.1, on the reverse strand, counting down.
TCCAGCCTCAGCCCGGGGACAACCTGCTATTTCGTGGTAACCGCCTCCCACAAGGCCGGTTTGCGAAGCCTGCCATCCGCGGAAATCGCTTATGGCAAAGGACTCCACCACGCAATTTGCGGTGCCTCCGCTGGCGAGTGAAATCCCGAACTACGCGCCGACCCAGGATCTGGCGTGGGTCACGCTGTTTTCCCTGCTCGCGTCGTGGTCGCTGCTGCTTATCCTGCGGGTGGGGGAAAACTCAGGCGAGGTTCGTGAACACCACCTGCACGTCGTCGTCGTCCTCAAGTTTATCGACGATGTTCTCCACATCCTCCATCTGTTCCTCGGTGAGTTCGATGGGTTGGTTAGGCAGCCGCTGCAGGCCGGACTTGGTGGCCGTGATGCCCAGCGCCTCGACCGCCTGGGAAAGCTGCGCGAAGGCCGTGTAATCGCCGATCACCGACACCACGCCGTCATCCACCTGCATTTCCTCAAGGCCAGCGTCGATCAGTTCGAGCTCGATTTCCTCTAGGTTCCCGCCCACCGGCGCGGTGAATTCGATCACCGTCTTGCGCGAGAACATGAAATCCAGCGAGCCCGAGTTCGCCAGCTGGCCGCCGTTCTTGTTGAAGATCGTCTTGATGTTGGTGACCGAGCGGTTCGAGTTGTCGGTGGCGCACTCGACGAAAAACAGCGAGCCATGCGGGCCCTTGCCCTCGTAAGTGACTTCGGAAATCTCGGACGCATCCTTGCCAGCGGCGCGTTTGATCGCGGCCTCGATGTTTTCCCGCGAGAGGTTCTGCGCCTTGGCGTTGTTGATGGCCACCCGCAGCGGCGCGTTGGATTCCGGATCCGGCCCGCCGTTTTTCGCGGCGAGGGTGATCGACTTGGCGAGTTTTGGAAACACTTTGGACATGGTGGCCCATCGCGATTCCTTGGCCCGGCGGCGGCATTCAAAAGCTCTTCCCATGGTGTAAAGTTGGTGCGGTGATCCGGCGGATTGGCCGGGAAGCGGATTCAAGCAGACCCGCACGGAAGCTCAATAGCGGATGTCGCGGGCTTGTCGCGCGGGATTCATGAGCGGAATCAACGTGCATGTGGGCAAGGGTTTGAAATCTTGATTTTTAGAACCTGATGCCTGTCCGTTCCCGTTGATTCGGGGTTTCCAAGAGACATGGAGCGCCGCTGGGGAAGGCGAACGGGGGCCCAAGGGAGAAGCGGAAGGCATGCCTTGGCGTCAAGCGTTCACCTTGCCCTGGCATGCGGACAGGAGTGTCCGCCCTCCTTACAAGAAAAGAGGCGGGCTTGCGCCCGCCTCTTTGGTTGAATCATTCTGTCTTGATATCCACCGGATCAGATCCGACGACGGCGAAGCAGACCCAGAACTCCAAGCGCTCCAAGCAGCGCCGCGGATGGCTCAGGAACGAGCGCGAAATTCTGAGTCTTCAAAGTATCAGCTCCGGTAAACACAGAAGTATATGGCTGACTTGCAGTACCATCTGAGGGCAAGACGAAACCAGCATTCGTGAACACCCCGTACTTCTGTCCATTTACTGAGGACCCAGTGAGTGCGGTCTTATCGAACCAAATGATTGCAAATGCATCACCTGCAGTGGTTCCATTCGTGTATGGAACGCTTGCAATGGCACCGATGCGGTTCAGGCCGATCGCACCACTGTCATTCGCATTTGTGGTGAGCGTCATTAAACTACCGCTTGCACCAATGAAAAGAACATCATCGCTGGCACCCCCAGACGTGCTTAAAATCTGTTGACCACTGGCGTAATTGAAACTTGGGAGGTAATTTCCAGAGGCAAAGCCATTGCCGGCGGTATCGATCACAATACCCCAAGCCATAGTAGTGCCACCAGTCCCAACACCGTTCGCCCAGTTGGTCGCAAAAATAGACGAGGAACCGAATGATAGAGTTGACGCCGCTTGAGCTGAAACAGAAGCGGTAACGAGAAGAAGTAATGTTTTAACTGTTTTCATATTTTTTTTTTTTTTTGCTAGGTTTAATTAATTAGGGATTCGAGTTTAGAGAGTGTTGTAAGTGGCTAGATTTGACCAGACTGTGTCACCACCCGGAGCACCAGCCGATCTGCGAACAATGTATCCTTTACCACCTTGAAAATTAAAGGTGGTATCGACAATATCGAAGGTGAAGCCGTCAAGCCAGTTGGTACCGTCCCACTCAACGATATAAGACGCGGACTTGTTAATACCCGCAGCATTGTTGTCAAATTCAAAGACTTGGTCACCAGGAGTTGCGATGGATCCAAGAGCAGACAGACCAATTGCTTCATCCACAGGTGAAATAAAACTAATATAGTTGTCTTGACCGGTGCCAGGCGCAAGATTTGAAATCAATACCCTACTATTGGACGTTGAAACTTCGCCGGTAACAACAAGCGAAGTAATCGCGGAAGCAGAATTATTTCTTACAAAAATCGATTCTCCCGGATAAACAACGACGTTATTGGCGGGATCGAATGTAAATCCATCAAGCCAGTCAGTCCCGTCGAATTCGTAGAGCAAATCAGCACTCAAGTTAATACCCGAAGAAGTGCCGCTGAAAGCAAGCAGTTGAGTGCCGGCAGGAAGGGTCGTCCCAAAAGCCGTGGCCAGTGTCCATGCGGGACGAATCGAAATTCCATTGGATGCCGTAACTCCAGTCAAGCTTTCGCCAGTTGGAAGCTGGACCGTGATGGAAGTCCCGGTATTGACGGTAATCAAACCAGTCAATCCTGACTTGGTTCCTCCTTCAATCTTGGCAACGTGTGGGGTTGTAGTAAGGTCACCAAACGAAGTCCCAGTGAAATTGATCGTGCTACCGGAAATCGAGGAAGAAACGCCTTGGAAAACCGGTGCGCGATCAAGGGGTAGCGAAACGAGCACGTCAGTATTTGCCTTAATTGCCGGTTGGCCGACGGTCGTATCGCCCAAGCTCACATAGCCCACCGGGGTGGTGTAAGAGGTGACGGCTTGAGCCATACCGCAGGCGAGTGCGGCGGCGAGAATTGAATAGGGGATGTATGGTTTCATGACTGGATTGGGATTGGGATTGGGATTGGGTCTGTGGATTGTGGATTGTGGATTGGTTTGGTGTCGAAAGAGATTGCGGAGAGGTGGATGGGATCGCTTCCCGACAGCCACAATTCAGCAATTTCATTGGTTTCGTGGTGAGAAAACAGCGGATAGGGGGGAAGGACAAGGAAATTTTGCAAAAAAATGAAAAAATATGGATGGGTGGGGAATCGCGCCGGGGGCCGGCGCTTTTCCGGCGATCCAAGAGGTTGAGAATCAATGAGGAGGGCGGAGGGCGGAGGGCGGAGGGCGGAGGGCGGAGGGCAGAGGGCAGAGGGCAGAGGGCGGAGGTCCGCTGGGGTGAGGTAGCTGTTAACCGTGGAAAAGAGCTTTGAATGCAGTGGAATTCGATTGGGTAATTGGGGCGTGAGCGTGGGTGGCGATGCACGGAGGGGAATGGCAGAATCATGGACAGCCGAATCATTTTTTGGAGAGCGATGAAAACAGGGTTTCCACACTCATCTTCAATGAGTCTGCTGCCCATGATTCAGCCAAAAACCCACCCAAGGATGACGGTGTTGGCTTGACCTGGCGGGATTGCGGGTACAGGGTCCGCCGCTCATGAGGTTCTTCAAATCGCCCATCACCCGGTTGACGTTTTTTCTGTCTGCTTTGATTTCGTTTGGCGGTTGTGGCCCGAGCGGTCCGGGGAACTCGGGCTACATGGCCGGGGTGGGAGGCCCGGTGCAGCAACAGGTCTCGGGGGGGCCGCACCATCCGCCGCCGGCGATTCCCGATGATATTTCTTACTGGGATGGCGACGGAGCGCTTGGCAGCCCGCTGATCAAGATCAACCGCGGCCAGCAGAAGGCGTTTTTCTACAAGGGAGGCGTGCTGGTGGGTGTGTCGCGGATTTCCAGTGGCAACGAGGATCACTCGACCCCGCCGGGCAAGTATAAGATCACCGAAAAGGACAAGGACCACAAATCGACGCTTTACGGGGTGTTCAAGGACAAGGCCAGCGGCCAAATGATCAACGACAACGTGGACATCCGGGTGGACAAGGTGCCGCCGGGAGCGGTGTATTATGCGGCTCCGATGCCGAATTTCATGCGTTTCTCGGGTGGGATCGGGATGCATACCGGCTATCTGCCGGGTTACGCGGCCTCGCACGGTTGCATCCGGATGCCGCACCACATGTCCGAGAAGTTCTTTGAAACCGTGGCGCTCGGAACCCCGGTGATCGTCGAGTGAGCGGAGGAACTCCAATGCTGCCGGATGCGGCGGCCACCCTTGAGATCAGCCCCGGCGCGGTGGCCGAGTGGGTGCGTTTGCCTGCGGAGCAACGGCCGCGGTTGATCGATTGCCGGGAACGCGACGAACTGGCGATCTGCCGGATCGAGGGAAATGAATGGTTTCCGCTCGGGACGTTTGCGGAGGTCTTGGGGCCACTCACCGCGGACAGCGGGCGCGGGGTGGTGGTCTATTGCCACCATGGGATGCGTTCGCAACGGGCGGCCGGGTTTTTGCGCGCCCATGGGGTGGCAAACGCGTTCTCGATGAGCGGCGGGATCGACGCCTGGTCGAAGTCTATTGATCCGTCGGTGCCACGGTATTGAGGGGCGAGGCGGAGTGGAATCCGAGTGTTTGATTCTTACGGGCCAAAGGCCCATGCCATACCAGCCTGGGTCAACGGCCCAGGAATCGTTTCCGACCGGTGTGCAAGGGCTGAAAGCCCGGCCTATCTCGCCGTTGTTTTGCAATCTGCAATTCATAGAGCGGGCCTACAGCCCTCAGGATCATCTTGGATCGGCAAACCCAGCCCGGTGGGCTGGGCTGGTATATTGCCGGGCCGTTGGCCCTGAAGAGAGCCCATTCCTTTTTTCGGGTCCGCCGACGGAATTTCAGGGAATTCCGGTGCTGGGATCAGGAACCCTGAGGTTGTTTTTCAGTCACGCTGCCGAGCAGCCACGAGCGGTAAGTTTCGGCGACCGCAGTGGGCTCGAACGCGACGATTTCCGGCACCTCGTAGGGATGGAGTCTGGCAAGCTCGAGTTCGAAGGCGGGGTAGGCCGCGGCGCTGGTCTTGAAAATCGCGAGGGTTTCGGCAGCGGTTTCCAGCCGTCCCTGCCAGCGAAAAACCGACGCCACGGCCGGGATGAGATTCACGCACGCCGCCAGTTGCTTTTCCACCAGCGATGTGCCAATCTGTCGCGCCACGTCTGGATTCGGGAACGTGCAAAGGACCACTCGGACTTCATTCATGTCTTGTCTGAACACTGAAAACTTCCAACTAGCAAACTCTGCGTGAAATCCGGCTTCCTTGAAAAACTCGTCGCCCGCCTGGACCGGGTGGAGCACGGAGAAGTCCAGCAGATCGTCACCCGCCTGATCCGGGAGAAGGGTTTTCTGGAAAAAGTCTTCGAGGCGCTGCAGGAAGGCGTGATCCTGCTGGATCCGCAGGGGGTGATCGGCTTTGTCAACCATGCCGCCAGCCGGTTTTTCGGGATCGACCCGGACAAGGCGGCGGGCGAGCACCTTTCGTCGCAGGTCCGCGGCTTGGACTGGGAAATCCTGGGCAAGCCCGGCCGCACCGTCAGCCGGGATTTCGAGGTGTTTTACCCGGAGAACCGCTTTTTGAATTTTTATCTGGCACCGATCGATGACGGGGGGAAATCCAGTGAAACCTTGGGTTACGTGATGCTGGTGCGCGATCTGACCAGCACCCGGGCGGAAGCCGAGAAGACGCTGGAATCCGAGCGTTTCAACGCGCTGACGCTGCTGGCCGCAGGCGTCGCCCATGAGATCGGCAACCCCCTCAATTCCCTCGATATCCACCTTCAACTGCTGGGCCGCAAGTTCCGCAAACTTCCGCCCGGCGACCGGGAGGGGCTCGAAGATCACCTCGCCACCGCCCGCGGTGAGATCCAACGCCTCGACACCATTCTCAAACAATTCCTCAACGCCGTCCGGCCGACGGTGCCGCGCCGCGAGCGACAGGACATTCATGTGCTGCTCCACGAAACCCTGCGCCTGCTCGAAACCGAGCTGGAATCGCGGAAAATCTCCGTCGCCCTCGATCTCGCCGATTCCCTGCCAACCGCGACCCTCGATCCCGGGCAATTCCAGCAGGTTTTCTACAACCTGATCCGCAACGCCTATCAGGCGCTGCCCGGGGAAAACGGCCGCATCACCATCCGCACGCGGGTCAACGATTACGAATACGTGATTTCGATTGAAGACAACGGCAGCGGCATTTCCCCGGAGCACATGGGAGCGATCTTCGAACCTTACCGCACCACCAAGGCGTCTGGCTCCGGCCTGGGGTTGCTCATCGTGCGCCGCATCGTGCGCGAGCATGGCGGGGAGATCGCCATCGAAAGCGAGGAACACCAGGGCACCCGCGTCATCATCCACTTGCCGCGGGCCGAACGCCCGGTGAGGTTGTTAGGAAACCCCGAGCCGGTGATTGATCTGGAATGAAGACACAAGACTGCAAGACACAAGACTTGAAGACACAAGACGCAAGACAAGATGCGCGGAACTGTGTCCGCTCTTATCTTTGTCTTGTGTCTTCAAGTCTTTTGTCTTGCGTCTCATCTTCCATTTAGAATTTCCAATTCCATGCTCCCCACCCTTCTGATCGTTGACGACGAACGTTCCACCCGCGAGGGCCTCCGCAGCGCCTTGGAGGAGGAGTTCGATGTGTATACGGCGGCGGGGACCCGCGAGGCGCTGGCGATCCTCAAATCCGAGCCGATCCAGCTCCTGCTGACGGATTTGCGCCTCGGCGGCGAGTCCGGGATGGATTTGCTGGATGCGGCGCTCGCCTTGGCCGAGCCGCCGGTGGCGATCATGATGACCGCTTACGGCTCGGTGGACACCGCGGTGGAGGCGATGCGCCGCGGGGCTTGGCACTTCGTCACCAAACCCCTCAACCTCGATGAGGTGGAAATGCTGCTCAAGCGCGCGCTCCGCAGCCGCACCCTCGAAACGGAAAACCACCAGCTCACCCAGCAGGTCAAAAAATCCCACAAGCTCGACCGCTTGATCGGCAAGTCTGCGGCAATCCACAAGGTTTCCGAGCTCATCCAACAGGTCGCGCCCACCCGCGCCACCATCCTGATCGAAGGGGAATCCGGAACGGGCAAGGAGGTGGTGGCCAGCCTGCTGCACCACCTTTCCGGCCGACCCGCAGCGAAAATGGTGACGGTTCACTGCGCCGCCCTCTCGCCACAACTGCTCGAAAGCGAGCTGTTCGGCCATGAAAAGGGCGCCTTCACCGGAGCCGCCCAGCGCCGGATCGGGCGCTTCGAACAAGCCGACGGCGGCACCCTGTTTCTCGATGAAATCGGCGAGATCGACGCCGCCACCCAGATCAAGCTGCTGCGGGTGCTGTCCGAGCGCTCGCTGGAACGGGTGGGATCGAACACGCCGATCAAGGTGGATGTCCGGGTGATCGCCGCGACGAACAAGAACCTCCGCGGCCTGGTGGAGTCCGGCGGTTTCCGCGAGGATCTCTATTTCCGTCTCAACGTCGTCAAAATCGAAATGCCGCCGCTGCGGGTGCGCCGCGAGGACGTGGTGCTGCTGGCCAACGCGTTTCTGCAGGAATGCGCCAAAGAGAATGAGCGCCCGGTCAAGCCGCTCACCGACGCCGCGCTGGCCCTCCTGCTTGCCTACTCTTGGCCGGGCAACGTCCGCGAACTCCGAACGGCCATCGAGCACGGCGTGGTCATGAGCAACGACGCCGTGATCGACATCCGGCATCTGCCGCAATTCCTGCTTGCCCCGGCGTCCTGCGCCGCCGATTCGTCCCACCTGCCCAAAAACTCCCTTGATGCCACGGCGGAATTCAACTTGCATGCGCTCGAAGCCAACACCATCCGATCCGCACTCGCCAGCGCCCGGGGAAACCGCACCCATGCGTCGGATCTCCTAGGCGTCAGCCGCAGAACACTCCAACGCAAACTGAAGGAACTCGGGATTTGAAAATCCCGCGGGCCTGCTCCCATTTTCCATGAGTCCCACTTCCTCCCAGTTCGACACCGGCGTGCTGATCCGCCGCAGTCTGTTT
>CAMBPB010000075.1 GCA_945869465.1 Prosthecobacter debontii | reverse complement strand
GCTTCAGCAGCCCCGCTCTATCCAATCAGGCTGCCGATGCCGATCCCGACGAGGACGGTCTGGATAACGGCGTCGAATATGTGCTGGGCACTGATCCGCGCTTCACCAACCAGGGCGGCCCCACCGGCTCGGTGGTCGGCACCGACTTGGAGTTCACCTTCAATCGCAAGGACAGTTCGGAAACCGTGGATGTCGCGCTGCTTGTCCAGGTCAGCACCAATCTCACCGATTGGACCACGATCCCGGGATACTCGATCGGCGCCACCACCGGCGCTTCCACCGCGGGCGTCAATGTCAATGAAGCCGGTCCCGTCAGCACCGACATCATCACGGTCACCATCCCCAAAGGCTCGGACACGAAGAAATTCGCCCGCCTCCGCGTGATCGTCACGCCGTGAGCCGCCGGCTCGCCATGCGTTGACGACTCACAGCGCGCCGCAACAATCATTCCCTTGGAACGCCTGTTGCGGCGCGTCTATCAGCGCTGGAATCCTGATGATCAGTGGCTCCTCACACCTTGGGCAACGGCGCGAATCTAACGTTGGAAACCAGGTGTCCTGGTTTCCAACACCGTCTTCAGGCATTTCAAGCATTCCTCAAATCTGTGACGCGGCGGGCGGGGGGGATTTGGCGCGGGTTCGCAGGTTGAGGAATTCCACGCCGAGCGAGAATGCCATGGCGAAATAGATATAGCCTTTGGGGATTTCGAAATGCAGGCCTTCGCCGATGAGTGCGGTGCCGATCAGGATGAGAAAGGCGAGCGCCAGCATTTTGATCGACGGATGGCGTGAGACGAAGTCACTGATAGGTCCGGCGGCGAGCATCATGATCGCCACGGAGATGATCACGGCGATGGCCATCACCGAGAGGTGCTCGGCCATGCCGGCGGCGGTGATCACCGAATCGAGCGAGAAGATGATGTCGATCATCGCGATCTGGATCATCACGCCGACGAAGCTGGTGGCCTTCACCGAGACCTGGGCCTCGCCGCTCTCCTCCATCTTGTGGTGGATTTCCTTGGTGGACTTCCAGATGAGGAAAAACCCGCCGATGAGCAGGATCAGGCCCTTGCCGGTGATGCCTAGCATGCCGTCGTGTTTGGCGGCCTCCGGGATCATTTTCCAGAACGCCGGCGCCACCGGGAAGGAGAACAGCACGGCGGTGAGGCCCATGATCCATTTGATGGTGGCGAGCAGCATCAGGCGGGTGATCATGGCCAGCCCGAGGCCGAAGATCCGCCCGATCCGGCGTTTTTCCGGCGGCAGGCGATCGACGAGGATGGAGAGGAACACGATGTTGTCGATGCCGAGCACGATTTCCAGCAGCGTGAGGGTGGCCAGGGCGGCCCAGGCATTGGGGTCGGAGAACCACGAGAAGTCAAACATGACGGGCAGGAGTTAGGATGCTTAGGAGGCTTAGGAGGCTTAGGAGGCTTGGGAGGCTTGGGAGGCTTGGGAGGCTTGGGAGGCGAAGTAAAGCGCGCGTTGTTTCATTTGGTTAGCCATCAGATTGAGGGCGTTGGCGCGGGTGGGAGCGAGGTGTTCCTTGAGGCCGGTGCGGTCGATGAAACTCATGTCGGCGGTGAGGATGGCGTCGGGAGTTTCGCCGTCGAGCACCCGCACGAAGAGGGCGATCATGCCTTTGGTGATGAGCGAATCAGAATCGGCGGCGTAGTGGACTCGTCCAATCTCGCAGGAAGCATCGAGCCAGACTTGAGACTGGCAGCCTTTGATCAGGTGCTCGGGATTTTTGGCGGCAGGGTCCATCGGCGGAAGTTTTTTCCCGAGGCCGATGACGTATTCGTATCGTTCGGACCAATCCTGGAAGAGTGAGAGTTCCTCCAGAACCTGCTCTTGTTTGTCAGCGATGCTCATGGGTGGGCGGGAGTGGAGCGTGGATCGGATAAAGATGCAAGACGGCAACACAGACGGCAACACGCAAGCCACAAGAGAACAGGAATCAGGTGGCGGGGGCGAGTTTTTGCAGGGCTTTACCGGCGAGGAAAGCGATTGGGGGAATGGCGAAACAGGTGGTCACGAATGGACTCCAGCCGGAACCCGAATCCGCCAAGGTTAAGGCGATCGGCAGCAGGATGATCCAATCGACAAGCGGGATTCCGGCAAGCAGGTTGGAAACGTGAACCGGCACGGGTTGGCGGAAAAGCGTGAGGCAAAGTGCGATCCACAAGCCGTAGGGCAGCAGCCCGCCAAGGCTGGCGGCGGGCGTCAGTGACAAGCCCTGCCACGCGGCGAAAAACACCGAAGCCGCAGCGACGGGAAACAGCAGGCGCGCGAGGCGCAGGATGCCGGATGGGGGACGATCCATCGCTTCCGTGCGTGCGCTCAGCGAGAGGCCGACGATATGGCAGAACAATCCGAACGCACAGGCGCAAAGTGCCGTGATGGCGCTGTCACGCAAAGCGGGAGCGGAATCGAGGCTGGCCACAAATCCGACATATCCCAGCACCGGCAGCAGCGCCCGGCACAACCCCATCGGGACGACCGACCAGGTCACGCGTTTATGGATCCAAGTGTAGAGCAGGATGAAAATCCCGATTGCGAGGGCCACCACCAAGCTGTGCAAGTGGACTGCGGCGGCAAGGCACAGCCCCAAGGCACCGGAAGCGATCGCCACCGCCAGATAGAAGGTCGGGGAGAGTAATCCCCGTGGCAGCGCGCGTTCGGGACGGTGGGATGCGTCCCAAGCGCGGTCCGCCCAATCGTTGAGAAAGTTTCCTGCCAGATAGAGGCTCACGCCCGCCAGGATGAGGGCGGGAGTGACGCCGGGAAGATCACCGTCCGCAGTCCAACCCGACGTTGAGGCGGCCATGGCGATGCCCAGCCAGACGTTGCTCACCACACTGGGGACATTGGCGATTCGGGCCGTCGCTGCCAGAGAGCGGAGTTTTTCGGAGAGCTTCTTCACATCACCGGCGTCGATTGCAGTTTGCCTGATCGTCTCCACAGCGAGGCTTACTTGGATCCGGTGCCGGGCAGGAAACGGTAGTAAACCTCCAGCATCAAGGTGGCCAGACAAGTCTGATAGTGGGGGTTCATCGACATTCCACCACCGGGCGTGGGCCATGATCCATCGGGATTCTGGTTCTTGAGAAGTTCGTCGCGGAATTGGCCATTGTATTTTTTCCACTCGTTGCCGCCGCGGTTCATCATGGCCTGAGCCTGATAGTAATGGCAGTAAAGGTCGGCGGACTTGTCCTTGTAAACGAACTGCGTCTTATCACTGATATAACCCGCGCCTTTCCGCACGGTCGAGGTCGAGCCCTTGTCCCACATCTGAAGACACAGCACGCCGACGCCGGTGAGTGGAAAGTAACCGTCTCTCGCGCCTGATCCCGGACCCGTATAACCAAAGGCGCCGCTCGCGTCCTGGCAACTGGTCACATAATTGAGTCCCTTGGAGATGCACTGCGTCATGCCTTCGAACTTGAGGCCGGTGTGGTGGCAGGCCTTGAGTGCCTGGATTTGCCATCCGACGATCGATAGGTCGGTGTGGCCCGTGGAGATTTCGTAATTGTAAGCCCAGCCGCCGTTCTGGTTCTGATTCTGAATGATCAGCTGACCGGATTTCTGAGTGACGTCGAACAGGTTGGGGATATTGATTTTGCCCTGTTTGCAGAAGGTGGAGGCCTCGGCGAGCGCATAGGTGGCGATGCCATGTTCGTAGGGCCAGTGATTTCCGGTGGGGTTGGTGCTGAGTTTGCCATCGGTTTTCATGCCGACGTTGACCAGATAGGTGATGGCGCGCAGCACGGTGTCGCCGTAGCGTTCGGAGAGCGGCGTCTCGCAGTGGCCGAGATAAGCGAGCAGGGCCAACCCGGTCATCGCCGTTTGGTTGCTGCCGGTCCATGAACCGTCGGCGCTTTGGTTCGCCTTCAACCAGTCGAGGGACTTGACCACGGCGTCCTCGCATTGCGGGGTGCCGCCGGTGCTTTGCAGGCGGTCGAGCCGGTCTTGTTTGGAGCAGCGTTTCTTCATGCTGGCAGGCACGCCGCCGAAGCCGCCGCCGCCGTTGCCGTCGCCATCGCCGTTGCCCCAGCCGGTGCCGAAATCATCGCCGTTGCCGAAATTCATCGACGGAGTGGTGACGTCCACATCCGGCACGGGCACGGCGGTGGGGGAGGCGGTGTTCGCCGTGATCACCTTGGCCATGGACGAGGATGGCGAGGACGGCTTGCGGTCCACGCTGGTGTTCACCTTCTTTTCCTCCAGCTCGGTGTTTTCGCTCAGACTGGATTCGTAGGTGACGATCGTCGGGGTTTCCTTCACCAGCGATGGCAACAGGAAGATTCCCAGGATCAAGGCGATCAGCACGACCACGAGAACCGCGATCACCACCGATGAAATGGTCGAGTTTCTGCGCTGGGCGTGAAGGCGCTCCAAGGCTTCAGGAGAGAGGTTTGCGTGCAGGCTCATAATCTATCAAATGAAAATACGCGGATTGGTCCCCGCTTGCCAGCGGAAAATTCCGGTTGGGGCGAAGTGGTCAGGATTTGCCGGAATTCAATCGATTTCCAGACGGGCTCGCCGCCCGGGGCCTATGGCAGCTCCTTGATGCGCAGGCTGCGGAAGGAAACGACGTTGCCGTGATCCTGAAAGGCGAAGTGGCCTTTCGGGCTCTTGTTGAACTTGTCCCAGGTGGCGAACTTGGATTTCCCTAGCCGTTGTTTCCACTGGTCGGTGGAGGTGTCCACGTCGGCGGTGACGTGGCCGTTGATGGTGAGGGTGATCTTGGGGCCCGAGACCCGGATGATGCCTTCATTCCATTCGCCGGCGGGCTTGCTGAACTCCGGCTTGGTGGGAATGACGCCGTAGAACCCGCCAGCCAGATTTCCGGCCGCGATGTCGTTCGCATAGCCGGTTTTCGAGTGGGAATCGAGCACCTGATATTCGGGGCCGGACTCGAAGGGGTGCTTCCCTTCCTCGGTGACATGCCACATGATGCCGGAGTTTCCGTCGGCTGAGATCCTGAACTCGAAGCGGAATTCGAAATTGGCGAACTGGTCCTTGGTGATCAGGTCGCCGCCGCCTTTCTCGGTGAGCGTGAGGGTGGCGTCCTTCACCTGCCATTTGGGGGCGGGGGCTTCCTTTTTGAAATTGCGGAAACCGTCCAGCGACTTGCCGTCAAAGAGCAGCTTGAAACCGGCGGCTTGTTCCTCCGCGGTGAGGGTGTTAGGTTCGGCGGCGAACGAGGGCAGGGCGAGGGCGGCAAACAGGATGATGCTTTTCATGGTGGATTGGGGTTCGGGGTTTCAGTAGCGGATTCAGCCGAGCACTTCGTCCATCGCGGCGATGAGTTCGTTCATCGTGGCTTCGGTTTCGTTGCCCATGTTGGAGATGCGGAAGGTCAGCCCCTTGATCTTGCCGTAGCCGCCGTTGATGACGAAACCGTGTTTGGATTTCAAGGTCTTGATGAAGGCGGATTGATCGAAGCCGGCGGGGGTGTGGAAACAGGTGAGGGATACCGATTGATTGCCCGCGGGAGCAAAGTTCCTGAAGTCGCGGTGCGCGCCCCACGCATGGATCAGGGCGTTGTTAGCCGCATGGCGGGCGAAGCGTTTGCGCACGCCTTCCGCGGCGATCACGCCGAGAATGTGCTGGAGCCCGAAGATCAGGGAAATCGCCGGAGTGGACGGCGTGTTGTTCTTTTCCGCGTTCTTGGCGAACTCGATGAAATCAAAGTAATAGCCGCGGTTAGGCAGGCTCTTGGCGCGTTCGATGGCGGCCTCCGAGCAGGCGAAAACGGTGAGTCCGGGAGGCAGGGCGAGGGCCTTCTGCACACCCGCTAGCAGCACATCGATGCCGAGTTCGTCCATCTGGATGGGCACGGCGGAGAAGGAGGAAACCGAGTCGACAACCAGCAAGACACCGGGAAACGCTTTGACCACTTTGGCGATGCCCGCGAGATCGTTCATCACGCCGGTCGAGGTTTCGTTGTGAATCAACGTGACGAGGTCGAAGCCGCCCTGTTCCAATTTCGCGCGCACGGATGCGGGGGAAATCGCGTCGCCCCACTCGACTTGGATTTTGTCGGCGGCGATGCCCATCTTGAGGGCGACATCATGCCATTTGTCAGAGAAGGCGCCGCAGCAGAGAGTGAGGACTTTTTTGGCACAGAGATTGCGGAGCGTGGCTTCCATCACGCCCCAGGCGGACGAGGTGGAGAGGAAGAACGGGCGGGTGGTCCCGCCGAGTTCCTGGAGGCCGGGCTGGGTGGAGGCGTAGAGTGACTCGAACTCGGCCCCGCGGTGGCCGATCATCGGCTGGCTCATGGCGGCATAGGTTTCCTTGGAAACGTCGATCGGTCCGGGAATGAAGAGTTTGGGCATGGGGTGGTGGGGTATCGGTGAATTGTGGGGAGAAATAGGGCAAGAGGCATGGGGGCAAGAACGTTTCCCATAACCTCTAACCACCAACGCTACAGAAGATTGTAGGATTCGAGCAGGGCGGTGAGGCTCGCAACATTGTCCGTGCTGAGCGGGGCGAGTGGCAGGCGCAGTTCGGAAGTGCAGTGGCCTTGCAGGGCAACCGCCGTCTTGATCGGCACCGGGTTGACGTCGAGCGTCATCAGGCCGCGCATTAGCGGGTAGTATTGTTTTTGAATGACCAGCGCCTCATCGAACGAGCCATTGAGGCAGGCGCGGACCAGGCGGGCGATGACGTCCGGGATGAGGTTGGACGCCACCGAGACCAGACCCGTGGCACCGCTGGCGATGAAGGGCAGTGTGAGGGGGTCGTCGCCGCACAGGATTCCGAACTCGTCGGGCAGGGCCTGCACCAGTTGGTTGATCCGATCCACCGAGCCGCCGGCTTCCTTGATGGCGGTGATGTTCGGGAAATCCGCGGCCAGCCGGGCGATGGTTTCGGTGGCAATCTCAATCATGGACCGGCCGGGCACGCTGTAGAGCATGAGCGGCAGCCCGGTGGATTCGGCGATGGCCTTGAAATGCAGGTAGAGCCCTTGCTGCGAGGGCTTGTTGTAATACGGGCAAACCTGCAGCGAGCCGGTGGCACCGAGTTTTTCGGCGGCCTGGGTGAGTTCAATGGCCTCGGCGGTGGCGTTCGCGCCAGTGCCGGCGATGACCTCGCAGCGTCCGGCGGCGAATGCGATGGCCAGTCGGATCACCTCGATGTGCTCGTCGGTATCGAGGGTGGGGGACTCGCCGGTGGTGCCGCAGGGAACGATGCCGTCCACCCCGCCGGCGATCTGGCGCTCAATGAGCGACTGGAACGCCGGAATGTCGATGGCGCCGTCGCGAAACGGAGTGATGAGAGCGGTGTAAGTGCCGGAGAAACGCATGGGGCGCGCAGCATGGACCATCCGGCCCGCAGGTCAAAGCCGGATGCGGGCGGGAGCAAAAAATTTCGCGTCCGGCACCCAGCGCTTGCGAAATTGACGATCAAGCCAACGGGATGGCCGGTGATCAAGTCGCTTTCCTGGGGCGACGCATGACCCCAAGGAGGGGCGATGGGTCAATCGCCGATGGCCATGAGGGGACCATGGGATGAGCGAACGCGCTTTTCTTCCGTGGTTAGAAGAGCCCAGTGCACGGCCGGCGCAGAGTTCCGTTTGCTGATGGCGCATGCGGGGTTGATCCGGCGCGATTCTGTTCCAAGTTCACGGCCTGCTGGTTCCCAAACCGGCAGGAGACAGGAAATGGAAAATGGAAAATGGAAAATGGAAAATGGAAAATGGAAAATAGGAAATAGGAAATAGGAAATGGAAAATAGGAAATAGGAAATGGAAAACCGATCCCCACCAAAAGAAACCGTCATCATCGGCGCAGGCATGGCTGGGCTGGCCTGCGCGCGTCGGCTGCATGCCGCAGGCCGGAGTTTTTTACTTTGCGAGGCGTCCGACCGCATCGGCGGCCGGGTGGCCACGGATGTTTGTGACGGCTATCGTCTGGACCGCGGGTTTCAGGTGTTGCTCACCGCCTACCCGGAGGCGCGGCGTTTGCTCGACTACGATGCGCTCGACTTGCGCCGTTTTTATCCAGGAGCACTGGTGCGCCACGGCGGGAAATGGCATCGTATGGCCGATCCATTCCGCCATCCTGTGGACGGATTGCGCTGTGCCTTCAATCCGATCGGCTCCTTCGCCGACAAGCTGCGGGTGGCTTGGTCGCGGATTGGAGGCTTTGATTTCTCACGGCACGATCCAGGTCTAACCACTCTTGAGGCGCTGCGGGCGGATGGTTTTTCCGCAGCGATGATTGAGCGCTTTTTCCGACCCTTCCTTGGCGGGGTGTTTCTGGAAAACCGGTTGGAAACGACGTTGCGTAAGCTGGAGTTCGTGATGCGGTATTTCGCCCGCGGCGATACGGCGATTCCAGCGCTAGGCATGGCGGAAATTCCTCGCCAGCTCGCTGCGTTACTGCCCGCCGCCGCAATCCGGTTGCACACGCGGGTCGCTGCCATCGTCGGTCAGGGCGTGCATCTTGAAAATGGCGAAGTCATTGCCGCGAAGTCCGTAGTCATCGCCACTGAGGCCGGCGGAGCAGAGCGCTTGTTGGGACGCGAGGATGCCCGAGTGGCATTCAACAGTATCGCTTGCCTCTATTTCACGGCGCCATTCGCACCGGTGAGCGAGCCGATTCTGCTGCTCAATGGCGAGGGCGCGGGGCCGATCAACAATCTCACAGTGCTCAGCGCGGTATCACCGGACTATGCGCCGCCCGGGCGGCATTTGATTTCTATCAGCGTGGTAGACCCCGAGGCCGCCGCCGCGCCGGATCTGGAAGAGCGTGTTCGGCACCAGTTGGCCGGTTGGTTTGGCGCGGACACACGCGCGTGGAAGCTCCTGCGGATCGACAGCATCTCCCGCGCAGTGCCATCACAACGGGTGGTGTCGGAGAAATCCCCACGAATCGGCAAGGCGCTCTATCAATGCGGCGATCATTGCGGCATCGCCTCGCTCAACACCGCGCTCGCCAGCGGCACCGCTGCGGCGGAGGCTTTTTTAGATGATTTCCCAAGAACATGACACATCAACCCATGACATCCGATCCATTTCAAAATGCTTATCTCGGCTCGCTGGTAGCGGATGCCGTTGCCATGCCGGTCCATTGGTATTACGACCGCGAGGCGCTGCTTGCTGAATACGGCGAGATTACCGGCTATCTCGCGCCCAAAAACCCTCACAGCGGCTCGATCCTTTGGC
Organism: Prosthecobacter debontii; assembly: GCA_945869465.1. GTDB lineage: Bacteria > Verrucomicrobiota > Verrucomicrobiia > Verrucomicrobiales > Akkermansiaceae > Luteolibacter. The sequence continues at coordinate 8,895 of CAMBPB010000075.1, read as the reverse complement.
GCTCGCAATACTCCGCAACCAACGAAAAAGGCGAGATTCTGCACGACCAAGCGGTCTATTGGGGTCAGCGGGGCATTCATTATCACCAGTTCCTCAAAGCCGGGGAAAACACCCTTAACTTCCAACTCGCCAGCAAATTGGTGCGCCTTTGTGAGAAAGCCGGCGGCTACGATCCCGATGAGTGGCTTGCCTGCTACATCGATTTCATGCTCACGCCCGGCAAGCACCGCGACACTTATCTGGAAGAATATCATCGCGGATTTTTCACCAAATATGCCATGGGGAAGCCGCCCCGGAAATGCGCCATCCAAGATGAACACATCGGCGGGCTGGCCCAAGTTCCCGCGCTTTGTTTCATCCTGCGGGATGCGGATCTACCTGAACTCCGGGCTGCCGTGAAAGAGCACGTCGGCCTCACCCACGCCCATGCCAACGTGCTACGCGCCGCCGACACCCTCGCCCGATTGCTGTTCCGCATCCGTGAGGGGCTTTCCGTGCATGAAGCCATTCAGCGCGAGGCCGGCGATTGGCTCTCCGGAACCAAAGCCGAAGGGTGGACGCGCCAGCCCGACACTCATGTCATCGGCGAGCGCTTCAGTCCGGCGTGTTACATCGCCGAGTCGATGCCGGCCTCGCTCTATCTCGTCTGGAAATATCATCATGACTTCGCTGCCGGTATCCTTGCCAATGCGATGGTCGGCGGCGACAACTGCCACCGTGGAGCTGTCGTCGGATCATTGCTCGGCGCGGCCAATGGCGTGCCGGAAAAGTGGTTTGAGAACAAAGTGATATAGGCCGAGTGTGAGTTTGTTCCGATGCCCTGTGCGGCTCGGGCCGTTTGCCTTTTCCTATGCCCCCACAATTTCCGCTGGCGCGCCAGCCATTCGGTGGCTGATTGCCCATCCATGAAAATCAAATTTGCCATTGCCGCCATTCTTTTCGCCTGCCTGCCTGCCGTTGCCGGCGAGCGCCAGTCGGTGGCCGAGTTCACCCCCGAAGAATCCGAAATACTCGATTGGCGCATCGTCGATGATGGAGTGATGGGCGGTTTGTCGCAGGGCCAGCGTGAGATCAGCAAGGACGGTATCCTGCGCTTTTTCGGCACGCTTTCGCTCGAAAACAACGGCGGTTTTTCCTCGCTGCGGACCGGGGATGTGAAAATGGATTGGAGTGGTGGCGAGGGCGTCATCCTGCGGGTCAAGGGCGACGGCCGCACCTATCAACTGCGCTTCGGCACCGATGCCGAATACAGTGGTCGTGAAATGTCCTTCCAAGCCGGGTTTCCGACCGAAAAAGACAAGTGGACCGAGGTCAAGGTGCCCTTCCGTAGTTTTGTTGGTATCTGGCGCGGCATGGATCTGCCAGACAAGACTTTCGACCCCGCCAAGATCCGCCGGCTGGGCTTGCAGATGGCTGACAAAAAAAAGGGACCCTTTGAATTGCGGGTCGATTGGATTCGCACCTACGGCGGAGATAACACTCCCCCATGAACGGACATGGTAAAAGAGCTTGCCGTGTTGAGCCGATACTGGCTCGGAGCGCCCATTTCCGGGTGCGGTGGTGGCGGTATTCGAACAGCAATCTCAGGTAGCCCAAGGCAATCGTTTTGTCGTCAGTGGGTCGGCGCGGTTTAAAATCGGCGCTTCGCCATCAATCCGCGCTGGAAGCCGGTTGATCGTTCAGCCGCCGCAGGGATTCGAGGTAGGAGTTTTTTGGCGCGGGTTTCACCGGAAGTCCCTCGGTTTCCAGCATGGTTTTGACGCGCTTCCGGCTGTCGGCGATGAGGCCTTTGATGAGCGGGGCTTCCGGCAGGTTTTTCCAATACTTCTTGGGCATCTCCGATTGCATCGCACGCACCTTCAGCCGCGCTGGGTTGAAGATGCTGCGGTAATAGGCGCGCCAGAGCTCATCTTGTGCGTCCTCATCCGGCGCCGCATCGCGCGAGACGCCGGGGGTGAATTGCAGCGCATTCCCATCCCAGTGCGCGCACTCGTGCGGGGTGAGGATGGACCAATCCATGTTGGCGAAACGCTTCACGAAAAACGGTGTCGCAAGCCTCACGATCCGGTATTCCGGTTCGAACCACGCGATGAACTGCTCGCGACCGCTTTGTTCTCCGACTCCGACGAGGCGGAATCTAACAAATGCATGCATCTTGTGAATGTCCCGGCCGACTGCCTTGCACCAGTTCCGGACGAGCCGCGTGTCCGGATCGGTCGGCATTTCTAACAAATGCCGCTGATCTCCGCGAGTGATGCGCCAGAGCATGCGGTAAAGGATGCCCCACCTCCGTGGATCGGTGTGGGCCGTGGCGCTGCGGGCGATGTCCAGAAACGCGGCGGAGACTTTTGGAACCCCGCCACTTTCCGGAATGATTGATTCCTCTGCAAACAAACTGGCTTCATCGGCGTCGTCGGACCACAGGACCGCTGCCGGCTCCACGCCCGCGTGTAGCAAGCGGCGCGCGGCGCAGCGCCAGGATTCAAAGTTCGGCTTGATGAGGATGCTGCGCATGGTTTGGAGATATCTCCGATTTGATCGGGGGCAACCTTGGACTGGGGCGGGCACCGACGCATTGAGGAGGGAGGTGGATCATGCGAGAAAGTGGACGCCACCCCAAAGCGGTGATGCGCTGCGCTTTCACCGCAGTTCAAGGGTTCACTCCAAGGGGCTCAGATCTCGCCGGATATCACCGACCGGACATCCGCCTTGCTCGGCGCGGGGTTCTCGAAATCGAGCTCAAGCTGTTTTGGTGGCGGCAGGAAACGTTGGCGCAGTGAGTTGTCATCGAGTCCGAACAGCGTTGGTGTGTGGTCGGCGGCAATGATGAAGGGCATGATTTTCTTCATCGAGAGACGCAGCAGGACCAGATCGGAAAGCCGCAGGCGGGTGAACCGCCGGGCTCCGAGGATGCGCTCCACATTTCGAACGCCGAGGCCGGGGATACGCAGAAGTTCCTCGCGGGAGGCGCGGTTCACATCGATCGGGAAGCGTTGACGGTTGCGCAAGGCCCAGGCGAGTTTTGGATCGAGCGCGAGGTCGAGATTCGCGCTGTTCGGATCGGTGATTTCATCCACCTTGAAGCCGTAGAAGCGCAACAGCCAATCTGCCTGATAGAGGCGGTGTTCGCGGACGAGCGGCGGAGGTTTGATGGGCAGCAGCGCGGAGGGTTCCGGAATGGGTGAGAACCCGGAGTAATAGACGCGGCGGAGTTTGAAGCCAGTGTAGAGGATGTCCGCGCGTTGAAGGATCACCGAATCGGTCGAATCGTCGGCACCGACGATCATCTGGGTGCTTTGGCCGGTGGCGAAAGGAGTTGGTTTCGCCCCGCCGGGTTTGGTCTTTGCGGCGAAGCTTTCATCGATCTTGGTCCGGATGTGGGCCATCGCATTCTGGGTGCGGGCGAGGTTTTTCTCCGGCGCGAGGGCGGCGATGCTTTTCTCACTGGGCAGCTCGATATTGAGGCTGATGCGGTCTGCATAGCGCCCGGCCAGTTCGATGAGCGCGGGTGAAGCCTCGGGAATGGTCTTGAGGTGGATGTATCCTCGGAAGTGATGGGTTTCCCGAAGCTTGCGGGCGACATCGATGACCAACTCCATCGTGTGGTCCGCGCTGCGGATGATGCCGCTGCTGAGAAAGAGGCCTTCGATGTAGTTGCGTTTGTAGAAGTCCAGGGTGATTTGGACGACCTCCTCCGGAGTAAAGAACGCGCGGCGCACATTGCTGGAGCGGCGGTTGATGCAGTAGTGGCAATCGTAGATGCAGTTATTAGTAAGTAGCAGCTTGAGGAGTGAGACGCAGCGGCCATCCGGCGTGTAGGAATGGCAGATGCCCATGCCGCCGGTGGATCCGACGCCTTTTCCGCCGAGGGAATCCTTGCGCGCCGCGCCACTGCTCGCGCAGGAGGCATCGTATTTCGCGGCGTCCGCGAGGACTTCGAGTTTGCGGATGAGTTCCATTAGAGGTTGGTGAGGAAGCCATCCGCAGCCTTGCGGTGGGCTACTTGTTTGGAGGGCGCGAGTTTCATCCAGTTGCGGGCCAGCGGCCAGCGCGGGTCGTTGCCGCAGACAAGTGGATCTTCTAATAAAAATACCTGGCGCCCTGGCGAGATGGCCGGATGTGGGTCGAACCATTGGTGGGGGTAAACGAGAGTGGCCGCCATCGGATTTTAGAACGTGCGGATTGACGAAAGCCCGCCATCGGGCCGCAGGATCTGGCCAGTGATGAAACGGGCCGCGTCTGATAACAGAAAAGCGACGAGGGCGGCGAGGTCGTCCGGATTTCCGATCTGCTGAAGAGGGTGGCGTTTGGCGGAGGCCTCGCGTTTTCCGTCGGAGTTGAGCAGGGTGGCGGCCAGCGGTGTGTCGGTGAGCGAGGGAAGCGCGGACTGGATGGCGAAAACCGCGCCCATCAGGTTTACTTGCAGGTCATGGAAGAAGTCCTCGCGGGTGAGCCGGTGGAAGGGTTTGAGGGTGATGCTGCCCGGAAAATAGGCCAGACCGTCGAGCACCGGCGGCAGATCGAGCGGGGCGGGCGATGCGGCATCGAAGGGCTGCACCGGGATGCCTGATTGGGTGAGCGGGCCGGCTGTGCGTGAGGCGGCGAGAATCGAATTGCCCCGGGACTGGAGCAGGCGTGCGGTGGCGAGTCCGATTCCTGAGTTTCCGCCGATGAGAAGATAGGTGCGGGTCATGGCGCAATGTGGGCGGCGATCCGGGTCCGTCAAGGCCGAGTCCGGCACTCCCTCCGAACGAATCGAAATCCGCTGTGTAACCCAAGCCCCGTCCATCGGTGGTTCGCGGCCTCTCCTAACAGGATTGGAGGCGCGGGATGGCCCAGAGGGCGACATTCATTCGAAGGACGAGGCCGGGAATCCTCGCAAGTCATTGCAAATCAAAGTCGATTCGCGGTTTCACGGTCCCCTCCGGAATCGAGATCAGGCATGCGGCACCGGGCGCACCTTCCGCCAGTCATCTTCCGTTATGCAGCAAGGGTCCGCGGCGACGAAATGGCCTGCTTCAATTTCCGTTAGAGCGAGGTCCATGCCGATGGTTTCGCCGTAGCGCGGGTGGTGGATGCGGTGGCCGAAGGCGCTGCCGGCGGGTGGATCGATGGGCGAGGGGACGTCGCCCTCGAGCAGGATCTTTGCGCGCCTCGCCGCGGGATCGGTTGAGGGGATGGCCGAGAGCAATGCCTTGGTGTAGGCGTGGCGGGGGTCCCGATAGATCGCCTCCGCGGTGGCCACTTCGACGATTTTCCCGAGATACATCACGGCCACGCGGTCGCTGACGTGTTTCACTACGGATAGATCGTGGGCGATGAAGAGATAGGAGAGTCCGAAGTCCTTTTGCAGCTCGACGAGCAGATTGAGGATTTGGGATTGGATCGAGACATCGAGCGCGGAGACGGGTTCGTCGCAGACGATGAGTTTCGGCTTGAGGGCGAGCGAGCGGGCGATCCCGATGCGCTGGCGCTGGCCGCCGGAAAACTCGAACGAATAGCGCTCCGCTGCGGAGCTCGGCAGGCCGACGCGGTCCAGCAATGCATCGACCCTGCGGACGCGTTCGGCGCGTGAGCCGATTCCGTGGATGATAAAGGGTTCCTCAATGATCGAACGCACGCTCATGCGCGGATCGAGCGATTCGGCGGGGTCCTGGAAGATCATCTGGAAGTTGCGGCGCAGCGGGCGCAGCGTGCGCTGGTTGGCCAGGGTGATGTCGGTTGTGTCGAAACGGATGCTGCCGGAAGTCGGCTTGAGGAGGCGGACCACCGCCTTGCCGAGGGTGGTTTTACCGCAGCCGGATTCCCCCACGAGGCCGAGGGTCTCGCCGGGGGCGATTTCCAACGACACGCCGTCCACCGCGCGCACGGCCCCGGTTTGGCGCAGCATGATTCCGGCCCGCACCGGAAAGTGGACGCACAGGCGGGAAACGGATAGAAGCGGAAGCGCAGTCATGGCTTGTAACATTCCGGGCAGGTTTCCACCCAGTGGCCGGGTGAGACTTCGGCGAAGCCCGGGCGTTCGCGGCTGCCAGCGGACGAGCGGCCCATGCGCTGGCAGAAACGGCAGCCGGGAGTGTGGTCCGCCAGCGAGGCAACCATGCCGGGGATGGTGCGGAGGATGGATTTGGAAGGAGTTTCAAGCGTTGGAATCGAATGCAGCAGGCCGCGGGTGTAGGCATGCAGCGGGTGGGCGAAGAGTTCCTCCGCGGAGGCCCGCTCGACGACACGGCCGGCATACATCACGACCACCTCATCGCAGGTTTCGGCGATGACTCCCAGATCGTGGGTGATGAGGATGATCGACATTTTCATCTCGGACTGGAGTCTTTCCATCAGATCGAGAATCTGGGCCTGGACGGTGACATCGAGCGCGGTGGTCGGTTCGTCGGCGATGACGAGCGACGGCCGACAGGCGAGGGCGAGGGCGATGACGATGCGCTGGCGCATGCCGCCTGACAGATGGTGCGGATAGTCCATCATGCGCTTTTCCGGAGCGGGGATTCGCACGAGTTTAAGCATCTCGGTGGCGGCGTCCCATGCGTCGCTCTTGGAGATTTTCTTGTGCAGGCGGAAGACTTCGGAAATCTGCCGTCCGATGCGGTGGACCGGGTTCAGCGCGGACATCGGCTCCTGGAAAATCACGCCGATGTCACCGCCGCGCACCTTGCGAATCTCCGAGTCGGTGGCGCGAAGGAGGTCCCGCCCCTTGAAGTAAACATGGCCGCCAAGAATCCTGCCCGCCGGTTGCGGAAGCAGGCGGATGATCGACATTGCCGTCACGCTTTTTCCACAGCCCGACTCGCCCACGATGCCGACGGTTTTCCCTTCGGTCACGGTGAAGGAAACCTGATCCACGGCTCGGAGCAGCCCGCGGTCGGTCTCAAACGACGTGATGAGCTTATCAACTTTGAGGATGTATTCAGGGACGCCGTTCATGGTTCTTTGAGATCGTCCTTGGGGGCCGCGGAGGTTTCCGTCAGACGGTAAACGTCCACGGTTTTGGTGGATTCCGGGAAGGCTTTGCCTTGTCGGCGCGCGGTTTGGGTTTCCTCCCGCATTTTTTCATCGATCCAGAAAACGAACACCTCGTGGGGATCGTAAACCACCGGCGGGCTGTAGCGCGTATTTTCACAATCCGGCCACCTCACCCAGCGCCAGGAACCGATGCGCATGAAGTCCACCGAGTAGCCGGGCACGAAGATCGCCTCATCGTGCATGATGTGTTGGAGTTTCCATGCGGCATCCCTGATTTGCTCCATGGTTCGGCCGGTGCGGACTTTTTCACTCAACAGATCGGTGTCCGGGCGGCTCCAGACAAAAGTATTGTTAGTCTGCGGTTTGAGGTTGCCCTTTTCGTCGTAGGCATTGGTGGAATGGAGATACTGATGATAGTCCGGCACCGGCGGTTGGATGAGCCAGCTTCCGAAACCCAGTTCGTGCTGTTTCTGCATTTCCTTTTTATAGGAAACGGTGGCCTCCAGGCCATCCAGCCGGAGTTCGAAACCGCAGGCTTTTGCCTCCTCGCGGAGGATGGCGAAGACCCGGTCGTAGATCGGCATGGCCGGATAGGTGACGGCGAAGGACAGGCGTGTGCCATCGGGTTTCGCGAGGAACCCGTCCCTGCCATCGACTGTGTAGCCGGCGGCGCGGAAGGCCTCCCGCGCCAGATCGATTGAATACGGGCGGGCCTTGATCGACGGATCGCTGAAATTCACATAACCCTCATTGAAGGCGTTGAGCCGCTGATAGTCGCCGCGGAACATCACGTCGATGACCTTCTGCCAGTTCATCGCATGATGAATGCCGATGCGCACGTTGCGGTCTTTGAGCAGGGGTTTGCTCACGTTGATGTAAAGGCCGCGCGGGAGTTTCGGATAGCGGTTGTAGAACGTCACGCGCTCGATGTAGCCTTTGTAAACGGGTTCGATTTCCGATTTTTCGTACCACAATTCCGGACGGGTCAGATAGAATGTGTCCAGTTCGCCGGCGCGGAACAACTCGAAGGCTTTCGATTCGTCGCGCACCACGGTGTGGACGATCTTGTCCGGATTGAAACGATAGCGGTAGTATTTGCGGTCCTTCGCCCACCAGTTTTTGACGCGGGTCTGGGTGATGGACGCGCCCTTGACGATATCCTCCGGGCGCACTTCATAAGCTCCGGTGGATGGCGGGAAACGCCACTGATAGCGCTCGCTGTAGTCCGAGCCGTATTCGGCATAGAAGTGCGGCGGTGATGGGGTGAGCGCCCCCGCGATGGCGGGAGAGTAGATTTTCGCCTCAGGCAGGGAGATCGACATCGTGCGTTCGTCATACATCGCGACCTGGGCGATGTTTTCCCGGAAATACTGCTTGGAATACGGGTTGACGATGTGGTCGGAGACCCGGAGATAGACGGCCACCAGGTAGTCGCGGGCATGGACCGGCACGCCATCCGAATAGCGCGCTTCGGGATCGAGCCGGAAATAGATCGTGCGTCCGTCTTCGGAGATCGCCCATTCACTGGCGACTCCCGGGATCATTGCCATGGTCTCCGGATGGAGCGCCACCAACGGCACGTCGATGTAGTCGTAGAGGTCGCCGCGGAAAGAGTTGTTGGAGTTGTCCCCGAAGGGCCGGATGGTCGGCGGAAACGTCAGGATGGTCCTGCGGAAGACGCCGCCCTTGTTGCAGGCGGGATCGCCGACTTCCGGTTGTTTCATACCATCCTCCCAGACGAGGTTGGCCGGGATGTCGGAAGCTTTGCCGACTTTCAGATAGTCCCCGATGCCAAGGCGGAACTTCCACTTCTCCTGGTCGGTGCGCAGCGTCTCGGCATGGATTGTCAGGGTGTCCTTGGCGGCGCCCTGCGCCTTTGCCAGTTCACCTTCGACGCGGGCCACCTCTCTGGCGGTG
>CAMBPB010000074.1 GCA_945869465.1 Prosthecobacter debontii | reverse complement strand
CAATCCATAGCAACTTCAAGCTCTTGGAGCTTACAAGTATCAGGATTCGGGAGCTGGTGAGGGCGAGCGATTCGCAATCATTGAATGATTCAAACAGTCGTACCAGTCTTTTGTGAGGGTTTCGGAAATTATTTTTGGCAATGGGTCTATGTCCAGCGATTCGACGCCTCCGTGGCCTTGGCCGCGGTGGACGGCATCGCGCTTCCCAGATTCAAAGGCGACCATCGGAAAGACCGCCAGCCATACGAGGAGTTTCTATCCAACGAAACGATCGAACTCATCGGGACGATCAACCAACGCGCCATTGAGCTCCTGGGTTTCAAACCACGAGCCTCGATGCTCGAAGCTGGTTCGCAAGCCGTCAAGGTCGGTTGATCCCGCTCAGGCGGCACCATGCGCCAGCGCTTTGCGCAGCGCCGTGTGATATTGATTGCGGGTGAGTTCATAGCCGCCGAACTGGCGCAAATGCGGCGTCATCCACTGGGTGTCTAACAAGCGGAAATCCCCCGCGCGGAGTCGCTCAACCAAGGCGACGAGCGCGATTTTCGACGCATCGGTTTTTCGCGAAAACATGCTCTCGCCGAAAAACACGCCGGGCAATTCGACGCCATAGAGCCCGCCCTGCAGGCCCTCGTCATCCCAACATTCGACCGAGTGCGCGAAGCCCTGCCCGTGAAGAGCGCAGTAGCTATCCAGAATGACTTCGTCGATCCAGGTTTCCGCCCGCTCCGCGCAGGCCAGCATCACTTCGCGGAAGGCGGTGTCCCATCGCAGTTCGAAGGGTTTTCGTTTCAGCGAGCGCTTGAGGCCGTGCGGAATATGGAACCGATCATCGAGCGGGATGAGGCCGCGGCGCTCCGGGGAAAACCACTGGATTTCCCCTTCGTGCGCCATGGGAAACACGCCCTGGGAGTAGGCGCTTAACAGAACTTCAGATGGGATGATGTGCGGCAAGGGACTCGGGGACGCGCCAATGATCTATCACGCATCCGCCGCCGATCCGGAGATCACGGCGAAGGCATTGTGGTCATGGATGCTCTCGTGGTTCACGACCTTGACGGTGAAGGATGCGACCCGCTTGTCCGCGAGCAGCAGGGCCGCGGCATTGCGCACCACATCCTCGACGAAGACCGGGTTGTCGTAGGCCTGCATCGTGACGTGGCGCTCGTCGGTGCGCTTGAGCAGGGCATAGACCGGCGCCGAACCGGACTTCTCGGCGATTTCTATCAATTCTTCGATGAGGATCAGTTCGCAACCGCCGCCCTTGGGTTTCGGCCTGACTTCCAGCGTGACGTGGCCGCGCTGGTTGTGCGCGCCGTAGTCGCTGATTTCCTTGCTGCACGGACACAGCGTGGTGACCGGGACCGTGACGCGGAGCACCAGATTGTCGGTGGTGCCGGTGGAAGACCCCATGAACACGCAGTCGCAGCCGACCTTCGCCTCGGCGCCGGAGACCGGCGCCTTCTTGGTGACGAAGTAGGTGAAGGCGACCTCAATGTGCGCCTCCTCGGCATGGAGGCTTTCCTTCAGGTCGTGAAGTATGTTAGGCAGGGTGCGGGACGTCACTTCCCCCTCGTGTTTGCTGAGCACTTCCAAAAAGCGGCTCATGTGGGTGCCTTTGAAATGGTGCGGCAGATGCACCGACATCGAGATGGTGGCCACCGTGGGAAAAGGATTGCCGTGCTGGTCGGTCACCCGGATCGGATAGCGAAGGTCCGAGACGCCGACCTGGTTGATGGCGATGCCACGGGTGTCCGGGGTCGCCTGGATGTCGGGCAATGTGAAGTTAGGTTCAGTCATGATTCAGGGAGCGGGTTGGTATTCGGCCCACGACGATGTGGTTTCCCAAACCCGCACCCGGACCAGGCGGATGCCGGGGTTGAGACGATAGGGAGTATCGGCGCGGGCGGCGTAGGCGGCAAGCGCTTGGGCGGAGTGATCGAAAATGGTCCGGGCCATGAGTTCGGTGGTCGGGTCCTGGTTTTCGAAACCGATCACCCGCTCGCCGTAGCGTGACTTGAAATCCTGATAGGCGGGATCTGCGGTGTTCATGCAGAGCGCGTGATCGAAGGTGTCCAGCCACTCGCCGACGGCCTCCTTAACGACTTTGAAATCGCAGACCATCTGGTTTTCATCCAGCTCGTCCGCCTCGATCACAAACTCAATCCGGCGGGTGTGACCGTGAGGGAAACGGCACTTGTCCGGGTGCTTGGTGAGCATGTGCCCGTTTTCGACTTCCAGGGACTTGCAGATTCGGTAGGGCATGGGGAAGAAAGGTGAGAGTTGAGAACCAGAGAAGTGATTGGGAAGGGCTTGTCGGTTTTGACTCCCAACTCCCAACTCCCAACTCTCAACTCAGGCTCGGCAACGCGGGACTCTGCTCATAGACGGTTGGATCGGCCAATCCAGCCAAAAGAAACGCCTCGCGCCGCTCGACGCAGGTTCCGCAAACGCCGCAATGGATTTCCCCGCCCTTGTAGCAGGACCATGTCTGCGCGAAATCGACACCCAATGCGGCCCCGCGGCTGGCGATTTCCACCTTGCTCAGGGCGATGAACGGCCGCAACAATTCGATTTTTGCGTAAGTCCCCTCGCCCATCGCCTCGCCCATCGCCCGCATGAACGACTCGCGGCAGTCCGGATAAATCGCGTGGTCTCCCGCATGCGCGGCGATCACCACGCCGCCGGCATCGATGCTTTCGGCGTAGCCGGTGGCGACGGCCAGCATGATGCCGTTGCGGAACGGGACGACAGTTTGTTGCATGGACGCCTCGGCATAGTGGCCATCCGGAATCTCGCCGCCTGAAACCAGTAGGTTGGATTTGAACAGCCGTCCCATGAAATCCAGCGACACCGTGTGGTGGAGAATCCCGTTTTTTTCCGAATGCCATTTTGCGAACGGGATCTCGCGGGCATTGTGCTTCGAGCCATAATCGAACGACAAACAGGCCGCCACGTCGTGACTGCGCAAGGCGTCGTAAAACACGCTCACCGAATCCATGCCCCCGCTCAGCAGCACGCAGACTTTCATGGCGCTGCGGCGGCGGATTCGGGATAGGTGGCCTCGGTCGTCAGTTGAATCCCGCCGCGTGGCGCGAATTCGCCGCGCACGATCAATTCCTGCGGTTTCATGATGCGCACCAGGTCATCCAGGACGCGGTTGACGATTTCCTCGTTGAACGCCGGCTGGTTCCGATACGAGGCGAGATAAAACTTCAGGCTTTTGGTTTCCACGCAATTCTCGCTGGGCACGTAGCGGATCACGATGCGCGCGCTGTCCGGCTGGCCGGTCACCGGACAAAGCGAGGAAAACTCCGGGCAATTCAGCGTGATCCAATACCGCCGCCCCGGCCGCTGGTTTGGAAACACCTCCAATTGCGCCTCTTCCGGGCAGGAAGGCAGGCGGGTGTCCGGTTTCCCGAGAAGGGAAAGATTCTTGAGGTCCTCGCGGTCAGCCATGCCGGATTCTTGAAATCCGGGCCCGAACGTCGATTTGTTTTTTTCCAAAACCCTGGGGAAACGCCGCCTTCACGCGTCCACGGTTCTTGCGGCGTCCCACTCGTGAACCATCTTACCATTCACATCGCGGAGCTGAAAGACGATCGTGCTTTTGCGTGCATCGCGCCGGAGGGTCACCGCGAGAAAACCGCCCTTGACGCGATGAAAGCGGTGATAGCGCGGATCTTCCCCGGGGGAGCCGCCGGCGTGTTCGTCACTCGCCGCGCCGACGCTGAACTCGCGCAGGCCGGTTAGAGGATGCACCGAGTGGTATTGCCAGTGCCGGTCGCCGCAGATCACGAAGAAGTTTTCCGGCACGTTCGCCTTGAACCACGCGCGGAGTTCATCGCCCTCATGCTGATAGCCCGCATTCGCATGGTTGTCGTTCTTGCCACCTCGGTCCGGCCCGACCAGCGGCGTCGGGCTGATGAGCCCCTTCCAGGTGGCATCGCTTTCTTTCACCGTGCGCTGGAACCATGCCTTCTGTTCCGCGCCCCAGATGGTTTTTTCCGGACCGTCCGGCATTTTGTTAGGCGAGCGGAAGTCGCGTCCGTCGGTCAGCCAAACTTGCAGGTCGCGCCCCCAGCGGAAAGTCCGGTAGCTCGGCCCATCGGCCATCGGCGCCTGCTGGCGGAAGATGCGCTGGCCCTCGGCGAAGGTAAAGCTGCCCGTCGTCGTGCCGGGCCAGGAGTCGTCATTGAGGGTGTCGTGATCGTCCTTGAGCCAGTAGGCGACGACCTTGCGGTTGAACTCGAACAGGCGCGGCAGGCTGAACATGCGCTGCCAGTGATAGCGCGCCAGCTCCGGGGAGGTGGCCCTCGGCCTGTCGTTGTCGTAATACACCAGATCGCCGGTGAGGCAGGCGAAGGAAGGTTTCAACGCGAGCATCGATGGATAGATCGCATGTCCATCGGGATGCCCGCGGTCATGGTAACCCTGACAGGTCATCACGCAGAACATCAGATTGGAAGGTGCATCGGCGGTGGGTGCCGTTTGGAACTCGCCGCAAACGACGCCGTGCGGCTTGTCATCCGCGCCCGCCGTCTCGCTGGCATAATGATAGGTGGTGGCCGCTTTCAATCCGCTCAGGGGAAACTGGTGAATGAAGTCCGTCGCTTCCGTGACCTCCACCCATTGAGTTGTCACCGCATCGCTCAGATCCGCCTTGGTTCCATAGCGCAACCGCACCCGGCCCGGCATGCCCGGGCACGCGCCTTCCCACAGCTCCACCGGGATGTTAGCCTTCTTGGACTTCGACTGCGTTCCCTCACGGCGCAGCGGCGCGGCGGTCAAGCGCGTCCAGACCATGGCGCTGTGTTCGGTCACCTCGCCGACCCGCGTCCCCACCGCCTGATGCGGCGGCGGGCTGCCGGCGGCGTGGACAGGAAGATCCGGCAGCAGCAGAATCCCGGCGACGGCGGCACTCGTCTGTGAAACAAAGGCTCGCCGATTGATGGGGTGCTGCGGCTTCATGCCTGTTTCACTTTTTCTGCGGGTTCCCTGCCTGGTGCTGTTTGGCTTCGCGTTCGGTTTGGTCGCCTGTGTCGCCCTGCTGTTTCATCCAAGCATCGAGTTGATGGCGGAAGCTGGCGAGCTTCGCGGCGTTTTCCGGCTGGGCGGCGACGTTTTTGAGTTCCCAGGGATCCGTGCGCAGATCGTAGAGTTCGAGCGCGGGACGTTTGGTGTAACGCGCGGCTTGCCTGGCGGCAAACGCATCGCCCTGATTTGCTTTCTTGGTCCACGCCTCGATGAGTCCGCCCTTGGAGATGGCGTTGCTGAACGTCTCCCCGGAATGGAGATTTACGATGAGTTTCCACTGTCCGTCACTCACAGCGCGAGAGGCGTAGGCTTCGGAGCCTTGGATGATGCCCCTTGTGGTGTGTTGGGCGAAGATGACATCGCGGTGTTTGTCCGTCCTGCCCTCCAGCACCTCCAGGAAACTGCGTCCGTCGAAGCCCGTGTTGCCCGCGGTGTCCGGGCAGTGGGTGTCGGCTTTGCCGGGGTCGCCGCCGGCGGCGGCCATGAGCGTGGGCAGGATGTCCACGTATTGCACCAGCGCAGGGGTTTCGCTGCCGGGCTTGATCTTGCCCGGCCAGCGGGCGATGGCGGCCACCCGGATGCCGGGATTGTAGAGCGTCCACTTCGCGTAGGGCACCGAGCTGCCTTGTTCGCTGACAAACAGAAACAAGGTGTTGGCGGCCTGTCCGGTTTTTTCCAGAACCTCCATCACGGCACCCACCTCGCGGTCAAGGAGCGTGACTTCCGCATAGTAAGCCGCGAGGGTTTTGCGCGTCTCCGGCGTATCGACCAGATAGGGCGGGATCTTGAGCTTGGCGGGATCGTAGGCGGAGCGCTCGCCTTTGTCCCATGGGCTGTGCGGCTCGTGCGGGGCGATGTAGGCGCAGAAGGGATGTTCGGGGTCGGCCTTGATGAATTTGGTTAGGCCGCCAAAATCGAGGTCGCCATCATCCGCGTCCTCACCGCCGCCTTTTGCCTTGTCCTTAGCCTTTGCCTTGTCCTTTGCCTTGTTCCCGCCGCCACCCATGCCCGCCATCAGGTCAAACGGATAGGAACCCGGCGGGCCGAAGTGGGTCTTGCCAAAACACGCCGTGCGATAGCCCAGCGGCTTGAGATAGTGCGGCAGCGATCGCACGCCGTCCCGCACCACCGCGTGATTCGGATAGGCCCCGCTGCGCACCGGATAGATCCCGGTGAGCAAGGCCTGCCTCGCCGGCGAACACACCGCTGCGGGCGAGTAAAAACCGGTGAGTTTCATCCCCTCGCGGGCCAGTTGGTCGAGACGCGGCGTCTTCGCGTCCGTCGGCCCGCCGAAACACGCCACGTCATGCCATGAGAGGTCGTCGGCGATGAAGATAACGATGTTGGGCTGGCGCGTTGCGGCGTCAGCGGTCTGAAGCGCGGGCAGCACCGGAGCCAGCATCACGATGGCGGATACTAACAGGCTGGGTTTCATTGGAATGATTTCGCGGCGGACTCTCGATCCGGCGCTCACTTCAGCCCTGCCGCGATGTCCGCTGCAAGACGTGACAACAAGCGCGATTGCGCGGCGACGAGCGCCGGGTAGCCGTCGGAGACCAGCGCCTCGCGATCCACGAAGGTGCGGGACGCCTTGAGCTTGCGGTCCGGCAGCGCATACGCCCGCCAACCGGCTTCGATCACGGCGTGGCCGTCCTCACCGCCATGGAGCTGGCGGATGTCGAGCGTGACCTGATAGCTGATTTCCTTGTCGTTGCTCCATGGATAGGAGCGGACGTTGCCGGTGTGCAGGCGGCGTCCGAGGTTGGCCGCGGTGATGCGCGCGACCGATGCGGATAGATCGCCGGCCCAGCGGTGGTCCTCGGCCACCGCGATTTGGTTCGGGGAATTGGCGATGACGAGGTTGGGCCGGTCGATGTATTCCGCGAGCGTCACCGGCCCGACGCCGATGCCCGTGCCGCCGCCGGAGGGCGCGGGGCCATCGGCGGTTAGAACGTAGAACGACTTCGAGCCGGCAGTGCAGCCGGCGAGCAGCAGGACCGCCATCAGTGAGCAAAATCGTGGGATCATGGGAGTGGGGAAATCAGCGTCCGCCGCGCGGAGCCTTCGGGGTGGGGTTGCCCGAGGAGTCGCGCCCGAAGAGCAGCGCATTCGGTTTTTCATCGATGGTGGTGGTCATCGACTTGAGCGAGCGCAACGAGGCGCGGAGTTCATCGAGGGTGCGCAGCAGGTCGCCTTGCATGGCACCATCCGGGCCGACGCTGGCCACGGACTTGTGCAACTCATCGAGGGTTTTGCGCAAGTCCGCCGGCAGCTCGCGGAACTCCGGATCCTCCAGCGTCTTGCGGGCGGCCGCCGCGGTGACTTCGATTTCCTTGAGCGTCGTGCGGGCATCGGCGATGGTGGTCTTGGCCTCCACCGCCGCGGCGGAAATATCCGCCAGGGTTTTGTCGAGCGGCAATGCTTGGAGTTTGTCCAAAATCGCGGTGAGTTTCCCCTCAAGCTGGGCAAAGCCCGAGGGAATCGTGGGAAGGGTGGTGAATTCCCCCTCTTTTCCCAACTCCGCAGGCAGCGCGTCCTCATGATAATCAAGATCCACGAACAAGGCCCCGGTAATCAGGCTGCCGGTCTTAAGCGCCGCCCGCAGGCCCTTAGCCACCGCGTCCTTGAGAAACTCCGAGTCCGCCGTGGTCAACTCCCGGGCAGCCTCCGGACGCATCAGCGCAGGGTCGATTTCAATCAACACGGGAATCCGCGTGTCGCGGCCTGCGGGCACCAGATCGAAGGAAATATCCGCCACCCGCCCGATGGTGATGCCGCGGAATTCCACCGGCGCTTTTTGCGATAGACCGCGCACCGTCTGGTCAAAGAGCAGCAGGAACTTCAGCGTAGGATTAAAGGACGAGAGACGGGCGGCATCCTCATCCCGAAACAATGTGAAGGTCATGCCATCCGCCGCGGGTTTGCCCGGCTCGTCCCCCTCAGTGACGCCAAAGGAAACCCCGCCGGAGATCATCGCCTGAAACGAGGGCGTGCGCAGCTTGAATCCATCCGCCCCGGCGCTGATGTCAATCCCGCTGGTGTTCCAGAACCGCGTGTTTTCCGTCACCAACTGGCTGTAATCCTGACCGATGAATGCGTTGTAAGTGACCTTCAGGCCTGCCTCGTCGAGATCGCGGCCCTCGATGCGCCCGACTTCGAAACCCCGAAAATAGATGGGTGCCCCGATCGTGAGCGAACCGGCTTCTTCGGCGCTCAACAACACGCGACGTCCCGGCACGCTGCTGTTAGTGGCAGGCGGCGTTTCCAGCCCCTCAAAGGAGTCCTCCCTCGCACCGCCTGGCGGGCCGGGATCCAGTTCGATGTAAGCGCCGGTAATGAGCGTGCCGACACCGGAGAATTCGGTCACGGAGAGGCGCGGCTTGACCACCCAGAAACGCGTGCCGCGCCGCAGGAGGCCCTCAGCTTCGGGGTCGAATTCGAGATAGGTCAGCACGGACTTGAGGTCATCAGCCAGATTCACGTCCTTCACTACGCCCACTCTCACCGAGCGGCAGCGGACTTCGGTTTTGCCGGCGAAGATCCCGTCCGCCGTGTCGAAGGCCACGCGCACCACCGGTCCCTGCGCGCCAAAGCTCCGATAGAGCAGCCATGCGCCTAACACCAGCGCCACCAGCGGGACCACCCACACGATGTTCCATCGCTGGGAGCGGCGAACCTCAGGAGTGGCGGCGTCAGGGGGTGGGGTCGGTTCTTCGCTCAAGACGTTGGTTTCGTGGTGTGGGGTGAGGGTTCGGCGGGGAGTTCATCCAACCGGTCCCACAGCAGGCGGGGCTCGAAGCTCAGTGCCGCGAGCATCGTAAGCATGACCACCCCGGCAAATGCAAGCGCTCCCGGTCCGGGTGTGATTGTCATGTAGTTTCCCAACTGCACAAGCGACACCAAAATCCCGACCACGAAAATATCGACCATCGACCACCGGCCGAGTAATTCGGTAAACCCATAAATCCGGCCCAGCATCGTCGGGGAAGGATGCGTCCAACCGGCGGCCGCCGCGCACAGCCAGCTCAATGCCACGATTTTCAGCAAGGGTATGAGAATGGAGGCGGCGAAAATCACAATCGCAATCGGGTAGGCCCCGGTGTTCCAGAAGCGCATCATGCCGCCGATGATGGTGTTGTGAGTCACGTCCCCAAGTTCCACCACCGTCATGATCGGCAGCAGGTGCGAGGGGATGTAAAGCGCAATGGCCCCGATCATCAGGGCCATCGTGTTTTGAATGCTTGCCGCCTTACGCAAATGCAGCGGCGAGCCACAACGCGGGCAGCGACCCAGCAAAACCGGGGACACCTTAGCGCAGGTGTCACACGCGGCCAATCCCTGACCGGCCGCTTTCGGATAGGGCGCGCTCATGTCTTGGCCACCTCCAGACGATCCCACAGTTCCTCGCGATCGATGCCGGCCACCGCCGCCGCCATGCACAGCATCACTCCGCCGAAGGCCCAGAAGCCGATGCCGAAATGCACGTCGGCCACCTTCGCCAGCTTGAGGAGGCTGACCAGCACGCCTAGCAGAAAAACCTCCACCATGTTCCATGGCTCGCAGCGGTACATCCACTTGGCCACCCCGAACGCTCCCGGAGCCGTCCGCCCGATCATGAGCGGCGCGCACACATAGATCATTCCACCGGCCAGCATCAACGGCGTGATGACCGTGAACAACACGATCGAAACTCCCAGAATGGGGGCGTCTTCCTCGATCAGGGCCGTGGCGGCACCCACCAATGTGAGATTCCTTCGCAAGGTCGCCGCGTCCATCGTTAGAAACGGAAAGATATGCACCAACGCCATCAGAAACAACGCCGCCAGCGAAAACGCCGTAGCCCTCACCAAAGATGCCGGGCGATTCTGATAGAGCACGGCGCCGCAGCGGACGCAGCGCGCCGCCGAGCCTTCCGGCAGTGGAAACGCCTCATGCAGGGTGTCGCAGAAATGGCAGGCCGAATACTGCGGGCCACCCCTCGGTTTCGGCCACGTCAACATGGCCCGCCAGGTTCTGGAAAATCCCTTTCTCATGCCACCACGGATGCCACCACCCGCTGCCCAAGTTCCCCCAGCTCTTCGACACCGCATTCGACGAAATCCCCGGCCTGAAGATACCGCGGCGGGGACATGCCCATCGCCACCCCGCTCGGGGTGCCGGTGGCCACCACGTCACCGGGCAACAGGGTCATGAAGCGGCTGATGTAACTCACCAGTTGGCGGACGGAAAACATCATGTCTCCCGTCCAACTGTTCTGACGCAGCTCGCCATTCACCTTGCACCACAAGCGCAACTTCTGCGGATCGGCGATCTCATCCGCCGTGACCAGCCACGGCCCCATCGGCGCGAAACTGTCCGCACTTTTTCCCTTGGTCCATTGGCCGCCCATTTCTTTCTGAAAAGCCCGCTCGGAAAAATCGCAGAACGTCGCATAGCCCGCTACGAAGTCCATCGACTCATGTTCATCCACATCCGATGCCCTCCGGCCGATCACCACCGCGAGTTCCACCTCGTAGTCCAGTTTGGTTGCCCCGCGGGGAATGAGCACGTCATCATAGGGACCGCTCCAGGCGCTGGTCGCCTTCATAAAAAGAGTCGGTTCGGTCGGAATCCCTTCCCCCAGCTCCTTGGCGTGCTCGAGGTAGTTCTTCCCGACGCACACCAATTTCGACGGCCGGTTCACCGGCGGGCCCAGCCGCATCAGGGGATCCACCTCGGTGCCGCCCGGGCAACCGTCTGCCACCCACTCCGCCAGCGCTTCCAAACCGCCAGAGGCGAAAAATCCCTCGTCATAATCCAAAAACTCGCCGCTCGCATCCAATTTGCGGCCGTCCGGCAGCAAAACCCCCGGCTCCTCACGCCCATCCTCACCGAACCGGATCAATTTCATGCGGCGATTCTACTCGACAACTGGGCACTTCAAAACCTGAAAATTCGACTTCGCGGGCAAAAAAATAAGCGGCCCGACCGATCATCCCCCAAGGAAAACCCAATAACCTTGGAGGCATCTCAGTCGGACCGCCTTGTCTTGCGACACGGGACTGATAGCCTCCGCCCCCCCGACCCGCAAGCGAAATCTTAGGATTTTTTCAAAATGGGAATGCGGCTCTGCACGGAGCGTGGATCTGAACCCGCATCAAGTGGATCGGGCATGGTTCGCATTCCAGTCGCCGCTTTGCAGAGGCGCGATTCTCGCGGATGAGATCGGTTTGGGAAAAACCCTCGAGGCCGGCTTGGTTATTTCCCAGAAATGGGCGGAGTGGAAGCGCCTGATTCTCACATCACGCCCTCGAAAATCCGGAAAGAAACAACGCCATTGCTCACGCCAAAATCGCCCGGAACATGCCGATCAAAGGGCTGGTGGCGCTGGATGTTCAATGAGCCGCCAGCCAGTTCGGGCCGGTGCCGTGTTCGACTTCGATGGGGACTCCGTGGGGGAGCGGGAGGGCGGTGGTCATGATGTCGAGAATCTTGGGAACGAGTTCGTCCTGTTCGTCGAGAGCGAGGTCGAAGACAAGTTCGTCGTGGACCTGGAGCAGCATCTTCGATCGATACGGTGTTTCCCGTAGCAAAGCGTCGATGTGGATCATGGCGAGTTTGATCATGTCCGCGGCGGTGCCCTGGATCGGGGTATTGATGGCGGCGCGTTCGGCGTTGCCGCGGATGTTCTGGTTGCCAGAGTTGAGGTCCGGGAAATAGCGGCGGCGGCCTGACAGGGTCTCGACATAGCCGCGATCGCGAGCTTCGGCGACGGTGGTTTCCATGAAATTCTTGATCGCAGGGTATTCGCGGAAGTAGGCGTCGATGATGGCGGTGGCTTCGGCACGCGGAATGGCGAGGCGCTGGGAGAGGCCGAAGGCGGAGATGCCGTAGATGATGCCGAAGTTGACCATCTTCGCGGTGCGGCGCATGTCGGAGGTGACGTCCGCGGGCTCAATGACAAAGACCTTGGCGGCGGTGATGGTGTGGATGTCGATGTGGTTGCGGAAGGCCTCGATCATGGTG
Source organism: Prosthecobacter debontii (assembly GCA_945869465.1). GTDB lineage: Bacteria > Verrucomicrobiota > Verrucomicrobiia > Verrucomicrobiales > Akkermansiaceae > Luteolibacter. The sequence goes on along the minus strand of CAMBPB010000074.1, from coordinate 6,088 downwards.
GCGTCGTTGGCGAGCGCGGCCATGACGCGGAGCTCGATCTGGGAGTAGTCGCAACTTAACAGTGTGAAAGAGCGCGAGTCTGGAGACTCGTGGTCCCGGCTCCGGGGGACGAAGGCCTTGCGGATCTTGCGCCCGGCCTCGGAGCGGACGGGGATGTTCTGGAGGTTGGGATCGGATGAGGCGAGGCGGCCGGTGGCGGCGACCAACTGGTGGAAATGGGTGTGGATGCGCCCGGTTTCCGGAACGATGTGGTTAGGAAGCGAGTCGAGATAGGTGGACTTCAGCTTGGTGGCCTCGCGCCAGGCGAGAATGTCGGTGATGACCGGGTGTTTGCCTTCGAGAGTGGCGAGGGTCTGTTCGTCGGTTTTGTATTGGCCGGTCTTGGTTTTTTTCGCCTTGTCCGCGAGGCCGAGATGATCGAAGAGGATTTCGCCAAGTTGTTTGGGCGAGGCGATGTTGAACGAACGGTCGGCGTGGCGATGAATGGATTTGGCCAGTTCGTCGATTTGGATCTGCAACTCGCCGCCGATGATGGTCAGGGCGGCGGGATCGATGGCGATGCCTTCCATTTCCATGCGGACGAGCGCGGGCAGCAGCGGTCCTTCGATCTCGCTCAGGATGTTCTCCTGACCGGCTCCACCTAACAACAAACGGAGTTTTGCGGCGAGCTGGAAGGTGACATCGGCGTCCTCGGCGGCGTATTCGGCGAGAGTGGCCAGGGGAATGGATGCGATGTCGAGGTCTTTGGAGGTTTTGGCATTCTCGGCGAAAGCGAACAGGTCGTCGGCGGGCGGAGCGGGCTGGCGGTTGGAAGCCGCCACCACGTCGGCGAGTTTGACGGGCGTGTAGTTGAGCAGGATTTCCGATAGATAGTCCATCGCGTGGCGGCGCTCGGGGGCGACGAGGGCGTCGGCGAGCATGGTGTCGTAAAACGGGCCGGCAACCGTGATGCCGTGATGGAGCAGGATGGAAAGGTCGAACTTCAGGTTGTGGCCGATTTTTTCCGCCGGGCCTGCGAGCAGGGAGCGCAGAGCGGGGAGCACAGCGTCGGAGCAGGGGAGATACCAGCCTTCATGGGCTTTCCAGGAAAAGGCGATGCCTAGCAGCTTGGCCGCAAACCGATCGAGCGAGGTGGTTTCGATGTCGAAGCAGAAGCAGGGTTGGCGGGCGAGTTCGGTGAAGAGTTGTTGCTGGAGTTCCGGGGTGTCGGCGAGATGATAGGTGTGCTCGACGTCGCGGATGGTGAGGAAGGTTTCGAAGAGGGACGGGGTTTCCGGGACAACCCCGGTGGTTTCGGGCTGGCGGTTGGACACCGCCGCCCCGTCTCCGAACAGGCGTTTGGTGAGGGAGCGGAATTCGAACTCGTTGAACAGGGTCTTGATGGCTTCGTTGTCGCGCGGGGAGAGCACGAGATCCTCCCAGGTCACCTCCACCGGGACGTCGGTGATGATGGTGGCGAGGTCCTTGGAAAGCAGCGCCTGATCGGAGTGGGTGACGACGAGTTCCTTCTGTCTGCCGGAAAGCTTCGCGGTGTTGGCGAGCAGGTTTTCGACTGAGCCGAAGTCGGCGATGAGTTTCTGCGCGGTTTTCGGGCCGATGCCGGGGATGCCGGGGATGTTGTCGGAGGAATCTCCCATCAGGCCTAACAAATCGATGATCTGGTGCGGCTCGGCGACGCCCCAGATTTCGGGGAGTTGCGCGAGCGTGATGACATCGTGATCGTTGCCCTTGCGGCCGGGTTTCCACATGAAGGTTTGTTTGGAAACGAGTTGGGCGAAGTCCTTGTCTGGGGTGACCATATAGGATTCGAATCCGGCAGGTTCGGCGCGTTTGACGAGGGTCCCGATGATGTCGTCCGCCTCGAAGCCGTCGATTTCGAGCACCGGGATGTGGAAGGCGCGGCAGAGGGCTTTCACATGGGGAATGGCGGCGGCGAGTTCTTCGGGCATTTCATCGCGCTGTGCCTTGTAGGCCGGAAACTTGATATGCCGCGGAGTGGGCGCGGAGGTGTCGAAGGCGACTCCGAGGTGGGTGGGGTTTTCCTTTTCGAGGATGGCGAGCAAGGTGTTGATGAAGCCATAGAGCGCGGAGGTGTTCACGCCTTTGGAGTTGCGAATGGGGGCTTGGATCAGCGCGAAATGGGCTCGATAGATCAGGGCCATGCCGTCGAGCAGGAAAAGGCGGTTCATGAAGCGAGCTTGGGCGGCGGCAGACCGGGAGTCCAGAGAATGTCAGGCAGGCTGGATTCCCGCGCCACGGTGACGGGACAATGCGATTGCCATTCACCCGCTGATCCGCCAGTTTTCGCGGGCGTGATTCAGGAAAAACCAAAGGGTCAGGTTCAGACTGTTTTGGTTCGCTTCTGATATTTTCACCATAGAGGCACCGAGAAAACTGAGGTCACAGAGTGGATTTCCCCTGATTTTTCTCTGTGTCCTCATCTTCCCTCGCTGCCTCAGTGGTAGAAAAAAGCTGATAAAGTCATTCAGCCATTCCTTCTCTTTCCGCAAATGCCCGGCGGGTCACGCCGCGTCCTGGTCCGCGCGTTTGCGGCGGATGACCGGGGCTCGCTCGCCCAGGACCACCTGGCGGTTGATCGTAACGGCTTCGATGTCGTCGCGGGAAGGAATGTCGAACATCACTTCGAGCATGATGCGTTCGAAAATCGAGCGCAAGGCCCGGGCTCCGGTGCCCCGGCGAACGGCCTCTTCGGCGAGCGCACGGAGGGCGTCGCGAGTGACCCGCAGCTTCACTCCGTTCAAGGCGAGTTGTTTGCCGTATTGTTTCACCAACGCGTTTTTCGGCTCGGTGAGGATCGACATCAATTCGTCTTCCGTGAGCTTGCGCAGCGAGGAAATGACGGGCAGGCGACCGATAAACTCCGGGATCAACCCGAAGTGCAGCAGGTCTTCCGGTTGCACCCGTTCGAGCACGTTGACCGACGGGTCGTCGAAGTTGTCCTTGTTGCCGCCGGCATGGAAACCCAGGGTGTTGCTGCCAAGACGGCGGCGAACCATGTCTTCGAGACCGACGAACGCGCCGCCGACGACAAAGAGGATTTTCTCGGTGTTGACCTGAATGTATTCCTGTTGCGGGTGTTTGCGGCCGCCCTGCGGCGGAACATTGCAAATGGTGCCCTCGAGGATTTTGAGGAGCGCCTGTTGCACGCCTTCACCCGACACATCGCGGGTGATCGAGACGTTCTCGGTCTTACGGCCGATCTTGTCGATTTCATCCACATAGATGATGCCGCGTTCGGCGCGGGCGACGTCGAAATCCGCGGCCTGCAGCAGGCGCAGGATGATGTTTTCGACATCCTCACCGACGTATCCGGCCTCCGTGAGCGTGGTGGCGTCCACGATGCAGAAAGGCACGTCGAGCACCCGCGCAAGGGTGCGGGCGAGCAGCGTCTTGCCCGAGCCGGTGGGTCCTAACAACAGAATGTTGGATTTCTCGATTTCGACATCCTTGAACTCATCGTCCAGTTTGGCCTGGTCCTGCCTGAGACGCTGGTAGTGATTGTAAACGGCGACGGCGAGCACCTTCTTGGCGTTTTCCTGGCCGACGACGAACTCATTGAGTTTGGCGAGCATGGCTGCCGGAGACGGGATTTTGAATCCGGGTTTTTCGGCTGCGGTTTTTCCTTTGGAAGGAGCCCCGCCGAGTTCCTTGTCCAGAATATTGGAACAAACCTCGATGCACTCGTTACAGATATAGACACCGGGACCGGCGATCAGTTTTTTGACCTCCGAGTGGCTCTTGCCGCAGAAGGAGCACATCGTTAGATTGGAAGCGCGGGCCATGGTCGTGGAGCGTGTGGGTGCTTGAGTGATGAAGGATCAACCGTCGGATTTCTTGGATTCCACCAAGGCGGCAACGGTGTCCGGAAGCTGCTTGCGGCTTTCGAGAACCTTGTCCACGAGGCCGTAGGCGACGGATTCCTCGGCGGTCATGTAGTTGTCGCGGTCGGAGTCGCGTTCCACCTCCTCAATGGACTTGCCGCTGTGTTTGGCGAGGATTCCGTTGAGGCGTTTCTTCAGGTTGAACATGAAGTTGATGGTGCGCTCCACGTCGGAAGCGGTGCCTTGCGCGCCGCCGGAAACCTGGTGGATCATCACGTGGGAGTTTGGCAGGCAGAAGCGCTTGCCCTTGGTACCTGCGGTTAGGAGGATCGATCCCATGGAGGCGGCGATGCCGATGCAGTAAGTATTCACGTCGCAAGTGAGGAACTGCATCGTATCATACATCGCGAGGCCGGCGGTGACGGAACCGCCGGGCGAGTTGATGTAAATGTGGATGTCCTTCTTGGGGTCCTGCATTTGCAGAAACAGGAGTTGCGCGATCACCGAGTTCGCCACGAAATCGTCGATCGGCGTGCCAATGAAGATGATGCGGTCCTTGAGGAGGCGGGAGTAGATGTCGAACGAACGCTCGCCACGGCCATCCTGTTCGATGACGATCGGAACGTAGTAGCTGTTGCGTGGGGCGGGTGAACTCATGGAATTAAAAGTCATGTTATTCTTCGGTAAGGGGCATTTCCTGGGACTCTGCAACAATGGCGTTCTCGACCAGAAAGTCAATGGCCTTGCCAATGAGGATCGAACTGCGGACGGACGGCAACCGACCGGCCCGCTGCATGTCCTTGATGAACTTCTTCGAGGCCAGCTTGCGGGACTGCGCGACCCGCGCCAAATGGTTGACCAGTTCGGCATCGGTGACGACGATTTGCTCCACGCGGGCGATTTCCTGAAGGATGAAGTTGGTGCGCAGGTTGGAGACCGCCTGATGGCCGGCGCTGGCAAAAATCTCGGCCTGCTGGGATTCGATTTCGTCTGCGGACATCCCGGATTGCACGCCGCGCTGGACCATGGCATCGGCCTGGGTTTGGGTCTCCTGGGTGACGAGTTCCTCGGGCAGTTCGAAATCGACCTGCTGGTTAAAATGGGCGACGATCTGATTGACTTTCATGTCATTGATCTTGCGCAGGCGGTCACTCTGCATGTTTTCGCGGATGATGGCGGTGATTTCAATGAGCGTCCTGCCCGGAGCAAGGCGGCCGGCGAGTTCGTCATTGAGTTCGGGAAGCACGGCTTCCTTGATTTCCTTCAGAGTGGTGCTGAAAACCAGTTCGCGATTCTGCAGATCGGCCACGGGAAAATCCTCGGGCAAGGTGAGGGTGATTTCACGGGACTCATTGGCGTTCATACCGACGAGTTGCGCGGCAAAACCGGGGAGAAACGCCTTTTCGTCCAGACGGACCCAAAAAGCCTCGCGGCCGGAGAGGTAACCGGCGGATTTGCCGAGGAATTCCTCGGTGGGTTGGCCATCGACGGTGGACGTGTAGTCGATCACCGCAAAATCCGCCATGGCGGCGGGGCGGCCTTCGATGTCCTTGAAATCGGCGAAACGCTCCTGCAGGGCGGTGAGCTGCGCCTGAACCTCCTCCTCCGGCACGTCAAGCGGCGGAACTGTCACCGTCACTCCCTTGTAGTCAGGCAGTTGGACATCGGGAGCAAGCGTGAGTTTGGAGACAAACGACAGACTTCCATCCGGCAAGGTCGTGAGGTCTTCGGGTGCGCCGAAGTCGAGAACCTTGAGTTCCTCCTGTTTCAGCGCCTCGTCGAAGGCCTCGTTGAAAAGCTGGTCGTTGAGTTCTTCGGAAATTTCCTTATCGAAGCGCTTTTCGATGATCGCCCGCGGAGCCTTGCCGGGCCGGAAGCCGGGAACGCGCGCCTTGCTCAAGTATTTGGTGACAATTTGACTGCGCTGGCCTTGCACTTTTTCCGCCGGAATTTCCACACGCAGGGTGGCGACACATTTGGGCTGCTTCTCGACAACAATATTCATGGTAAATGGGACCGGCGTCGGCGCCGGGGCGGATAACCTAGTGGAATCACGCGCCGCTTGTCAAACCGGGCGTGCGAAAAGCTCGGGACCGCTCAGGGCGGTTGCCCGGAAATCAGCCATGGTCGATGTTCATTGGCGATTTAAGAAAATACTAGACATTGGCCTCCGTTTTGGCAGTTTCAGCCTGCCATGGAAACACTGATGACCAAATCCGCCCTCGTTGTCGACCACCTCGTCCTAC
>CAMBPB010000073.1 GCA_945869465.1 Prosthecobacter debontii | reverse complement strand
TTCGAGCGCGACGCGGGCTTTAAATTCGGGTTCGTGTCTTCTTCGTTTTGCTTTCATTTTGTGTGGTTTAGGTTGGGTTCAAGACCCGCACCCGACCACCACAATCCAAGCTTAACCCCTGGCCCGAATTTCGGGGTCCGCCTCATATCCCTTCCTCATCGGCGCGTTTGTAAGTTTCGTTGCGAGCGTATCTCTTTGGTTCCTCGTCAGTCACGAGTATGGTTTGTTTGTTGGGATCTGGGTGCCGAGCATTCTCAGCCTGTGGGTGGGGGTGAGAGTTGTCATTCTTTCTGCTGGAATCAAAACGAGGGGAGGGAAATAGGTTATGGTCATATTTACGGTGTTTTTATTGGGCGTAATGGTGAGTTGCGTCATCGCAAAGGGACTGATGCAGGCGCGTGATTATGCAGCGGAGGAGCTAGCAAGGCAGGAACCGCCGGTTGAAGAAAACATCGCAGACTAAGGATTCGTGGCGGTTTCCCCCGATTGGAAGTTGGGAACAAATAAAGCCTAGCTTTTTGCCAGATTAGAACCTTACTTTGATTCGTCCATTCGCGATTTCCAGGGTGACGGATCTATTCTCACCTCCACGCGAAAAAACACCCGATTCCCTTGTTCGGAAATCGGGTGTTTGGGTGAGAGTTGAGATGCGGAGTTTACCAGTCGCCGCCACCGCCACCGCCGCCGCCTTTATAGCCGCCGCCACCACCGCCTTTGTAGCCGCCGCCACCACCGCGCCGGTCGCCACTATAGCCACCGCCACCGCCACCGCCACCGCCACCATAGCCACCGCCACCGCCTCGGCGTTCACCGCCGTAGCCGCCGCCGCCGCCGCCGCCTCGGCGTTCACCACCGAAGCCGCCGGGCTTTGCTTCCTTAGGTTCAGAGGCATTCACGCGGAGCGCACGGCCCTGATAGTCGTAGCCGTTGAGTGCTTCAATGGCGGCATTCAGTTGGCTCTGGTCGCCGAGGGTCACGAAGGCGAATCCTTTGGATCTGCCGGTTTCGCGGTCGGTGATGATTTTCACCCGTTCGACGGGTCCGTAGGCGGCGAAGAGGCCAGTGACGTCTTCTTCAGTAGCGGTGTAGGGCAGGTTGCCCACGTAGATGTCCATTTTTGTCTGTTCTATAGTACGCCATCACTTGAAACACTTCCCGAGACCATGGCGCTAGAGACCAGCCGAAGTGCGCCCGCCCGCGAAATTGCCGAACGAACGATTTGGTCTTTAGTCGTGGAGGGATGCGTTGGCAAGGATTGTTTTCAGGGAAAAACTACGGACCCGCGATCGATCTGGCTGCCCCAAGGAGATAGCCGGTGGAATGACTTGCAATGTGGGGTTTTCCGATGCATGGCGGAGGCGTTTCCCAACCGTGGCAAAAAACCCGTGGAACCCGATGAGCCAACCCCGCACGGACGGATTTCCGCCCGTTATTCCGGTCTCCTGCCTCAAAAAGGCTGGCCGGCGCGGAATCTGCGCTTCCTCCGCCACCGCATCGTGCCGGGGATGTTCGAACGCACGGCGGGCGACGTGCTCGAACCGGTGCTGGCGGCGCCGGAACTGGACAAAGTGCGCGTCACGTGGATCGGCCATGCCTCGTTTTTCGTGCAATTTGCCGGCCACTCGGTGATCGTCGATCCGAATTGGGCGCAGTGGCATGGCCCGGTGAAACGCCGCCGCCATCCCGGCCTCAACCTGCAAGGGGTTCCGGAGGTCGATCTGGTGCTGGTGACCCACGCGCACTTCGACCACCTTCACAAGCCCAGCTTGAGAATCCTGCAGGCGCGCGAGGGCATCATCGTTCCGCGCGGCAGCGGCTCGTTGGTCAAAGGTCTTGGATTTCCAGCGACCTTTGAAATGAAGATCTGGGACGCTATCAGCTTCGATCAACTCGAAATCATTCACACTCCCTCGCACCACTGGGGTGCGCGGTTTCTGCATGACACCCACCGTGATTTCGGCGGCTACATTGTGCGGGCCGGCGGCAAGAGTGTGTTCCACTGCGGCGACAGCGCCTATTTCGATGGCTTCGCGGAAATCGGCAAACGGTACGATATCGACATCGCCCTGATGCCCATCGGAGCCTACGATTCGCCCAGCGGTCGGGACGTGCACATGAATCCCGAGGAGGCGGTGCGCGCCTTTGCCGATCTCGGTGCGAAGATGCTCATTCCGATGCACTACGGCACCTTCCCACTGGGCAACGAACCGTTCGACGAACCGGTCGGGCGCCTACTCGCGGAAGCGGACCGCCTTGGCATCAGCGAGCAAATCCTGATTCCTGAAGAAGGAGTTGGCATCGAGTGGTAAGACGGATATTTTTGGAACAAACCAATCCCACCCGCCTCGCACCCCTATGAAACATCTTGCCCCCGCCGTGCTTGCCATTCTGGCGATGCTGCCAATGCTCGCCTCCTGCGAACCCGAAAGAAAAGCCATGCCCGACCCCGCCGCAAAAACCCCGGAACCACCCGCCGGATCAGAGACCGCCACGCTCGGTGCCGGTTGTTACTGGTGCATCGAGGCCGCCTACCGCCAGCTTGACGGCGTTCACTCCGTCACCTCCGGCTTCACGGGAGGAGCCGTCAAAAACCCGACTTACGAACAGGTTTGCGGCGGCGATTCCGGCCACGCGGAAGTGGTGCAGGTGGTGTTCGACCCGAAGAAAATCACCTACGAAAAAATTCTCTCCTGGTTCTGGGATCTCCACGACCCGACTACCCTCAACCGTCAGGGTAACGATTTCGGCACGCAATACCGCTCCGCGATTTTCTATCATTCCGAGGCGCAGAAGAAAACCGCCGAAGCTTCCAAAGCCGCCGCCGCCGCGAATTTCAAAGACCCGATCGTCACCGAGATCACCAAGGCCTCCGAGTTCTATCCGGCACCCAAGGACCACCAGAACTATTACTTCGAAAACAAGTCGAAGAACCCTTACTGCAAATACATCATCGAGCCGAAACTGAAGAAGCTGAAGCTGGATCATTAATAGGCTCCACCTTCGGCAGCCTGCACCGTCTCGTTTCCGTGAAGATGGACAACCATGGCGAACCCGCCAAGTAGCCGCGGAGAAACGGTTGGGAGGAATCGGGGCAGTGGGCAAATCTTGACAGAATTCCACCAGACCACCGGTTCAAGTCCGTCCCGAATCCTCGCTCCGCGCGTCCAAAGAATCCCGCTGGCGATCAATCGCGCGAGCTGCCGGCCCTCCGGGAACCTGTGACGTCAGTGGACGGGGTGCTTGAATTTCAATATTTAGAGGGAGGTCGGCTTGGTTGGCCTGCCAGCGGCAAGGCGCTGTGCCGCCCAGACGGCGAGGAAGGTGATTGCCGGAAGCAGGGTGCTAAGGGCGACAAAAAGCAATAGCAGACTGATGCCCATCAGGATTTCCGGCAGCACCAGCGGCAGGGTGATGAGAATGAGGTTAGAATCCGATGTCGGGTTCGCGTTTGCGGAGCAGGATGGGTGTTAAAACAGCGGGGGTGAGGCTGGCGGCCATGGCGGAGGCGGCGGGAAGGTTGCGGTCAGCGAAATTCCGCTGGGCGATCTTGTTGCCTCCGATCATTTGGCCGTCGGTGCCGCCGACCAGCCCATTCTCCTAGCGCGGATCGGTGACGCGGCCGATGAAGATGCACGCGCCGCTGGCACGGTGCTGAATCGCAAACAGAAACGGGCGATCCACCCGCACTGCGACCGGCTTCGGTTCTTCAATCACCGAGGTGGCGCGCACCATGACCACGGCCGTCGCCGCGGCGGCCTCGGTGCCCTTTTCATCGAGTGCGAGGAAGGTCTTGTGAAACACTTCCGAGATATAGAGATAGGCGTCAGCCTTGCGCGGGGCCATGCGCTCGAAGTTGGCGCTGCCCTGCGGTGTGTCGAAGGCGCTGGCTATGCCCAGCGTGCGCAGCGTCGTGCCCAGCGCCATCACCGGCGGTTCCATTTTGAACTTGGGCAGATAGAGTTCCACTTCGAGGTTTTCCGGATTGGCACTGGCTGCCAGAATTCCGGATGTGAGTTTGGCTTCCATCGCCGCCAGCCCGTCCTTGGCATCGGGCAGCAGGACAAGCAATTGCATGTCGCCGCCGAAGTAAGGAACGGTGATCACCTGATAGCCATCGCGTTTGCCATAACCCATGCGGCCGGTCCGGCGCATGGTGGGCACGTCTGCCGCTCCGCCGCCCTTGATCTGAAACGGCAGCGGCTTGGTGGCTCCGGCAGGAAACTCATCGGCCCACGGCGCTTTCAGGTAGATCGCATTCACCAGCACCATCCGGGTGTCCTCGGTCAATGCGCCCGACGGTATCAGATCGGTGATGCGCTTGTGGGTTTGTTCCTCCACCCAGGTGTTGATTTTCACGCGCTCTTGCGCGGCGTTGCGTTCGAAATCCATCGTTTGAAGCGGCGCGCCGTAACGGTCTTTCACCAGATCCAGGAAGGGTTGTTTGAATTCGTAGCCTTGCTGGCCGAACAAACGGTTGGCGACGGTTAGCACGATCGGATCGGTGTGTCCGCCCATTTTTTCGAGGTTCTTCGCTTGCGCGACAGTGCTTGTCGCCACCGTTTCGAGCGCCTTTTGCAGGTCGGTGAACGACAGGTGCAAGGCTTTCTCGTCCTCCGGATAATGCAGCGCCTTGGCCATCTCGGCGCGCGTGACACCGGCCGCGCCGGCGTAGGTCATCGCCAGCGCCGACTGGATGGAATAGGGCGACAAAAGCGTGTTGGCATTGGCTTCGGTACCCTTGGCCAGCAGGTCAAGGGCGAGCGCGTTGACCGCTTGCGCGGCGGCCGACGGGTTTTCCGCAGCGGAAAGAATCGAACAACTGGCGAGGCTCATCGCGGTCATGCACAGGGTGGTGAGGGGGCGGTAGTTCATAACGGTTTTTCAAGGATTCCATTGGAAAAGTGCGAGTCAAGCGTCGCAGGCATCCGCCCAGCAACCCCGCCTAGAAGCAACCTCTCCGGCATCTGAGACACTCCGCGCGGAGTTTTCTTGGAAAAAACCCGCCCGGCGATTGAAAAACCGAGGCAAGTGGGTGGGAGGTGAAGCGGATTTTCGCACGGGCAATGACTCGCTGGGCATGCGGGTTTCCAAACCCGCATGCCCATGAGATGTGAAAGCCAAAGCCCCGCATGGCGGATTTTTTCTCAGATCATGGATATGCGAATGGATATGCGAGTCACCGACTCGCGGTCCCGCGCGGCCTCGCCGCAGGCCGCATGTCAAAGGAAGGAGAACGCTGTATGCCAAGGAGAGCCGGATAGACAAGGCATGGGCTGGCCTTGCGCTTTCCTTTGGCGTGCGCCCCCGGCGGTGGCGCGCCCCCTTTGGGAATACGCCCTTTTTTTTGAAAAAACCCGCATCCGGGTCTTGGCCGAGGGGGGCCGGGCGTTCTAGGGTGGCGCGCAACGGAATGCAGGAGACCTTTCAAATTCACGAGCTGAGCGGACCGCAATTGGAACCATGGCTAGACGCGCTGGGCGGACTCCGCATCCGCGTGTTCCGCGATTTTCCGTATCTCTACGACGGCACGCTCGAATACGAACGCGACTATCTGCGGACTTATCTGAATGCGGCCGATAGCCTGGTGGTGATCGTCACCGACGCCCATGGAAACCTGGTCGGCGCGACGACCTGCCTACCCCTGAGCGCAGAGGGGCCGGAGTTTCAATCGCCGTTTTTCGAGCAGGGTCACGACGTCGGCCGGATCCTGTATTTCGGCGAGAGCGTGGTGCTGGCCGAGTGGCGCGGGCGCGGGCTGGGCAAGGAGTTTTTCGTCCGCCGGGAGGCGCATGCCCGGCGGCTCGGCTTGAAAACCGCGGCTTTCTGCGCGGTGGACCGGCCGGACGATCATCCGCAGCGCCCGCCCGGATACCGCCCTCTCGATGGCTTCTGGCAATCACGCGGCTACCTGAAACAAGCGGCGTTGCAGGCGCGCTTTTCCTGGCAGGAAATCGGTGAGGCCACCGAATCCGCGAAAACCCTCACCTTCTGGCTCAAATCATGGCGCGACTGAACCTGGATCTTTGGACCTTTGATGTGGGGGCGGCAGCGGCGAGTCCGGCGGAATACGCGGAGATGGTGACCGGGCGAGTCCTGAAATCCTGGGACGAGGGCGCGGATCTCGTCGTTTTTCCCGAGTTCACGTGGATGGGCTTGGAACGTTTCGTGACTGGCACGGACAAACTCGCGGGCGTGGCAGCGATGTTTTGGGACCGGCTGTGGCCTCCGATCCGCGAACTGCTGAAGCGCCCGGATAAGGCGGCGGTGCTTGGCACGGTTCCTTGGATCGATGCCGATGGTCGTCTAAAAAACCGCGCGCCGATCATCAGCGAGGGCCGCGATTTTCATCAGGATAAAATCCACCTCACGCCTTGGGAGCAGGCGTTCACCAGCGGTGGCCCGCTGCGAATCTGGCGCTTCCGAGGCTTCAAACTCGCGGTGATCATCTGCCTTGATGTGGAGATTCCCGAGTTGTCCGCGGCATTGCGCGGGCAGGATCTCGATGTGCTGCTGGTGCCAAGCGCCACCGAGAATCTACACGGCGTCGAGCGCGTCGGCCGCTGTGCCGATGCGCGTGCCGTCGAGCTTGGCTGTTACGTGGGGCTCTGCCACCTGGTCGGGCGCACGCAGTCGGAGTTGATCGACGAGAACATCGGGCGTCTCGGCGTGTTCGCCCCCTCGCAATCGCCCTTTGCCGATCAGCGGCGGCAAGACACCGGGGAGGTGTTTGCCGAGGGCTTCCATCGCAAGTCGGTGACGCTGGAAATGGATGCCCTGGCAAAAAACCGGGCGCTTGCCGGAGAAACCGATCCCGCGAAAATCCGTCCGCTCGAGATCCAGATCGAGGTGGGGTGAGCCACGGCTTGCTACTGAGTGTTGAACCGCCAAGAATGCAAATAACACCAAGATCCAGAACTCAGCCAACGGGGCGCAAGAATAGAGTCTGCGATTCGATTCCGGACTTGCCGCGGAGGTTTCCGCCTGAGATCACCCGGGCATGAGCCCGCTGATCCTCGATTATTACGCCGCTTTCAACTCCGGGGACCGCGAAGCCCTGCTAGCCATGCTCAGCGAGGACATCGTCCACGAAATCAACGAAGGCGGCGCGGCAACCGGCAAGGACGCGTTCCGGGCTTTCCTGCAACGCATGGATCGTTGCTACCGGGAAACCGTGGAGGAGCTGGTGGTGTTCTCCTGCCCAGATTCATCGCGGGCCGCCGCCGAGTTTTTCATCCGCGGCGAATACCTCGCAACCGATGACGGACTGCCGGAAGCCACCGGCCAGCGGTATTTCCTGCGGGTGGGGGCGTTTTTCGAGATCCGGGACGGGAAAATCCGCCGCGTCACCAATCACTACAATCTGCAAGCCTGGCTGGCGATGGTCGGTGCCTGAACGAATTTTAGCCCACCTTCCGGCCTTGCACAATCCGGCACGGGACTTCATGTATCGGCCATGGACCGCTGGTTGCTGCTTTCCGCCACCTTGCTCGCCGTCATCGGCGGGACTTGGGGCATGATGTCGGTCCACCGCGGAAACCGCAGCCACTGGACGGTCGTGTGGATGATCGCGGTGCTGGTGTGCCAACTCGGGTTTCTTTCCCTGCGCAGCCAACACCGCGCCGCCTGCCCGCTGGCCGATCGCGGGGAGATCCTGGTCTTCCTATCGTGGTCGCTGACCTTGTTTTACCTGCTGGTGGGCCCGGCCTATCGGATTTCGCTGCTCGGCGTGTTCACCGCGCCGGTGGTGGTGGTGTTCCAGACGATGGCGCTGATGCCAGGTGTGCTGGATTCCAATCCACAACGGATCCTCGGAGGAAACCTGTGGCACGAGACCCACGCGGCGACTTCGGTGCTCGCCTATGGCGCCCTCGCGCTGGCCGCCGTCGCGGGAGTGATGTTCCTGGTGCTGGACCGGCAATTGAAGGAACAACACTTGCAGAGCGGGTTGTTCCGCAATCTGCCGCCGGTGCGGGAATTGCTGGTTTCCCTGGAACGCCTGCTTTGGCTCGGCGGCGCTCTGCTCACCATTGGCATCACCGCGGGTTTTGTGATGCCACATGACGGCGGCGGATCGCTGGGGCACTTGATCGCCGCGGTCTCGGTGTGGATCGGTTACACGGTGTTGCTGACCGTCAAATCGGTGCGGGGCTTGACGGGTCGGCGGCTGTCGCTGCTGACGGTGGGGTTGTTCATTCTTTCACTCGGAGTCTTCGCTTTCGTCTGATGGAACTTCTCTGCCTCGGTCTCAATCATCGGACCGCACCCGTCGAGGTGCGCGAGCGTTTTGCCATCGGCACGACGAAACTCGGAGCGTCTTCCTGCGAACTCGTGGGCATGACCGGCGTGGCCGAAGCACTGGTCATTTCCACCTGCAACCGCACCGAGTTCTATCTGGTAGCCATCGACACGCGGGTGGCCTTCGCGAGTCTGGAGTCACACCTCGCGGAGCAGACCAAACTCGACGGGCGGGCCACGCCGCATTTCTATCGGATGGAGAAAACCCATGCCGCCCGCCATCTCTGCCGGGTGGTGAGCGGCCTTGACTCGATGATGCTCGGCGAAACCGAGATCTTCGGCCAGGTGAAGGTCGCTTATCAGGCAGCCCTCGAAGCCGGAGCCACCTCCACCGTGCTCAACCGCGTCTTCCAGCGCGCCTTCGGCGTCGGCAAGAAAGTCCGCAGCGAAACCTCGATTCAGGAAGGCTCCACCTCGGTCGGCAACGTCGCCGTGGATCTGGCGGAAAAAATCTTCGGCCATCTCAAGAACAGCGAGGTCATGATCCTCGGCGCCGGGGAAATGAGCCGCATCACCGCGCAAAGCCTCGTTTCCCGCGGTGCCCGCTCGATTTTCGTCTCCAACCGCTCATACGACCGCGCCGTGGAACTCGCCACCGACATGGGCGGCACGGCCGTGCGCTTCGATGATTGGCAGAGCGTGCTCAAACGCGTGGACATCGTCATTTCCTCCACCGGCGCGCCCCACACCATCGTCCAGCGCGCCGATGTCGAAAAAGCCCGCCGCGCCCGCAAATATCGGCCCTTGTTTTTCATCGACATCGCCGTCCCGCGCGACATCGACCCCGCCGTCGGCGAGATCGAGGAGGTTTATCTCTACGACATCGATACCCTCGAACAACTCGCCGCGGAAGCCCGCACACGCAGGCAGAAACAGATCGAAGAGTGCGAGCGCATCATCGACGCGGAGCTGGAGAAACTGCGGTTGCCGGGGACCTGAGTTCCAGGCCGAAATCACCCGCCGGCGGCGAGGGTGACTATTTCGACCCGCGCCCCCTCCTCCACCAGGGTGCCGGAATAGTCGCGGGGAAAAACCGCCTGTTGGTTGAGTTCGACGACAACCGGTTTGCCGGCGAGACCGATGCTTTCCAACAATCGCTCCAGACTAACCGCGCCCTCCTTAAGAGCGTGCGGCGATCCGTTCAGGGTGATGGCAAACGGGCGGGTCATTTCCACTGCAAGAGTTGCTCGGGGAATGGACAATCGGCGCAATCGGAAAAGTCCTCAAGGCAGAAATCCTGATAGATCTGCAACAGCGCCTGGTGGTGGCACACGCGGCGGGTCCAGGGTTGCGCCGCCTTGAGCGAGCCGAACAGCCGCAGCGCGCAGCGTTTCACCTTGTCGTTAGGCGCGGAGTTCCGGAGTTTCTGATAGGACCGGAAGGTCATGCCGTCCTCGTGCATGGCGAGCGGCGCGAGGTGGTTGGCAACGAGTTCCTGCGCGTGCGAGCGGCCGAACACCGCCACGCGGCGGGGCGCGGCGGCGGAGGTCAGGGTGTGCCGGGTGGCCCAGAAATCGTGCTCGAGGCCATGCAGGAAATCGACGAGCGGCTTCACGGCAAATGGCCGGGCCAGCGCCAGACGCCGGTATTGCGGCCAGGATTTGACCAGCGCGGACAGCGCGCCGACCCGCCGGTGCGGGTGGTTCGCCGGGCGTTGGCCGTGGGTTTTCCAGGGAATCGCGCGGTTTTCGGTCACCTCGAAGCGGGCGCGGCTCTTCCACCACGCATCCCACAGGCCGCGCAGATAGTCCCGGGTGTCGGGCGGAGCCTGTTCGTGGAGATCGGGCGCGAGAAACCCGGCGGTGCCGAACAGCACGGCTTCGGCGGCGGGCCCCTCGGCCTTGAGCAGGGCGAGCGGCGCGCGCTGGGCAAGCAGGCGCAGCGCAAGGGAATTCCCACGATAGCCGAGGGTTTCAGCCGTGGCCTGGAACAAGGCGGCATCGCAGCCATGGGCATCCACCGTCTTCAGGAACCGGCCGGCCTTGAGGCTCGCGCGATGGCTGGCGGCCTCGTCTAGCAGATTCGCGATTGATCCGGTTGACAGGTTTTTGAGCGGATAGACGCAACGTCCGGGATGGGCGATGGCCACCTCGCGCAGGGGCCGGTTCAAGGCGTCGGCGAGTTGCATCTGGCTGATCACCACCTGGGGCACCTCGCGATGTTCGCAGGTGCGGATGAAATTGCGCCGCGCGTCGGCCTGAAAAACCACGTGCAGCACCACATCGCGGAACGCGGGATTGGTGGCGTGGCCGTGCGCATCCCACGCGGCGGAATCGGGATCGAGTTCCAGCGGACCGGTGCGCGGCTCGCCATCGATTTCCACGGCGGTGTGAATGAAGTCCGGGCCGGCACTGCGGTTCCACTCGCCGAACTGCACGATTCGGGCGGGGTGACCGGAGGTTGTGCGAAAATCCCGGCCGAAGGCTCCGGAAAACCACAGCGCCTGAAGTTCCAGCTCCGATGGCAGCGCGCCCGCCGCGGTTTCCGCAAAGGCGAGCGGCGGGTGCCAGATCGATTCCAACAAATATCCGTAAGTCATGGGAGAAAGTTGCGGGGGATCATGATTTTTTCGGAGCCGGAGCCTTCGGAGCTTGCGCCGCCGGCACCTTGGTGGGAGCGCCAGGCGGCGGCGGCGGGGGATCGAGGATGTCGAGCCAGCCTTTCAACGCTTCGGCCTCGATCAGTGCGGCGTAGCGCAGCTTGCCGGCGTGCAAGCCGCGCACGGCAAGGTCCTTGCGATTCGCGGCGCGGTCGATGGCGATTAGATGAAAGTCCTGCCGCAGTTGGTCCTCGGTTCTCACATACAGGACCTTCGCGGCGCGGAACCGGACGGCGGCCTCGGCGGTCAATCCCTGTTGGAGGAGGTCCAGGCCAAGCGCCTCGGCCAGCGTGGCGCTCTTGGTCCGCTCGGCGGCCATGTCGATCTGCTTCCCCCGCTCCGCCGGATCGTCCGCCCACCGCTGCGAGGCGATTCGGAAGGCGCGGAAATCGTTGTCGTCCTTGGTCCGCTCGCCGCTTCCATCGAGGTGTTTGAAGGGGCGGTAGAGCGGGTCTCCCAGAACCACTCCCTGCCACGAGGTCACCGGCATCGCCATCCAACAGGCCTCCACCCAGGCATGCCCGGCTAACAAACGCTGGTGGAGGATGCCAAAATCGTGGGTTAGATGCAGGTAGGGCTCATACACATTGCCGATGGTCACCGCAGCGCCTTTTTCCAACAGGCCGGCACTCCAGTTTTGCGTCGGGTTGGCGAGTTGTTGGGCACTGAACGAATGCAGGTGCATGGCAACCGCCCCTTTGCGGAACTTGAAGCGCGGGTTGAGAAACGGACCGCTCACATGCAAGTCATACCAACCGTAATAAAGCGCCGCGTCTCCCATCGGATAGTTTTTCGGCAGCGTGTCATTGAAGCGGTCCGTCACCGTCGGGATTCCCGCCTTGGCGTTGGCCTTCACCACCGCCTCCAGCCATTGGTCGCCTTGCGGAAACTTGTTGGCGATGTCCACATAGGCCAGGCCCCACAGACCGGTCTTTTCCGCCTCCACCGCGTCCCGGATGATCCGCTCGCAGGTGGCGTAGGACGCGGCGTCGATCCTTGCGGTGAGCACCAGAAATGGCAGATCCACCTCGCCGATGGGTTTTTCGGACTGATAGAACTTGTTCTGCAAGCCGCCTTCCAGGGACACGCCCTCCACGCCGAACATCGCCAATTCGGAGTCCACCGAGGCCTCGTCATGGCCGGTCACCGGATTTTGCGGGGTGGCCGGTGCCGCCGGGCTGGCGGGCTCTCCGGCAGTCGCCGCGGGTTTCGGAGTCGGCTGAATGCGCAGCGGCACTCCGCGCACCGTCACCAGCACGCGGATCCGGTTGAGCACCGGCAAGGTGATGCCGCCAGCGTCCTTGCCGCGTTTCCACCAGCTCCGCCGGTCGAATTCCTCCCGCAACGGCCTGAGGATCGATCGATCGTAATCCGCGCGAGAAATATCGGCGGTTTTCGGCATTTCCAAGGCGATGAGATTTTCGGGCGGGATGCGGCGAAGCTCGCAATACAGTTGCGCCAGTTTGCGCGACTCCGGGACGGCGGAGTTGTAGAGCACCGCCACCGATGCGGGTGGCGGAACCGCGCCCGCGCGCGACGGCAAACCCGCCAACAGCACCCATGCCATAACAATACCACGCATGGCGGAAACATGCCCGGTGGAATCCGGACATGCAAGAACGGCGAGTGTCAAAGCTCGATCCGCAGCCCGTCCCAAGCCACCCTCACACCCACCGGCAATTCCGCTTGCAGGCCGGCATGGTCGTTTTCATGACCGAGGTGCGTCAGCCACCCCTCCCCCGCCTCCGCCTCCCGGATCGCCGCTAGCGCCTCGGCGAGCGAAAAATGGGTGGTGTGGGCAAAGGGCCGCAACGCATCCACCACCAACACCTCCACCCCGCGAAGCCGCTTCATCGTGTCCTGCGGGATGCGTTTCACATCCGGCAGATAGGCGAGGCTGCGGGCCCCCGGAAACTCAAACAGGAAGCCAATGGTTTCCACCGCGGCGTGTTCCACCGGCAGCGGAGTGATTTTCAAGTCGCCATAATAAAATGGCCCGTCGATCGGACGCGGATCCGGATTCACATAGCCCTTGATCTGGGTTTCCGGGGAAAACGCCCAGCCGAACATCGTCTTCAAAGTGCCCATGCATTCGTCCGTCGCGTGCAGCGGCAGCGGGCCTTCCTTTCGCCAGCAGAACGCCCGCAGCTCGTCGAAACCCGCCACATGATCGAGATGCGCATGAGTGTATATCACCGCGTCGATCTCGCGCAGGTCCTCGCGCAGCGCCTGCGCCCGCAAGTCCGGGCCGGAATCCACCAGCACCGCGATCTCCCCCGCCCGCACCAGCGCCGAAGCACGCAGCCGCCGGTTGCGCGGATCCGCCGACACGCAAACCGCGCATTTGCATCCGATCACCGGCACACCCACCGAGGTCCCCGTGCCAAGAAGTGTGAACGTAACCTCCGCCATGCGGAAATCATACACACCCCGCCCGACCTCGCGCAACCCATCCGTGGTTGCCGGCCCTGTGGCGGGTCGGAACACGCAGCTTCAATGACGGGAATGGCATCACCCTGTCCGCCTCACTCCAAACAAAAACGCCGCGCCTGGCTCGCCCGAAACATCCCTGCAAAACATTGACTTTCAGGTCGACATCGGAAGTTCTGGCTGAGGTGCTCCAGAGCCGGTTCTTCACACTCCCCAAGATGGCTGGTAGTCCACCCAGGAATCTCCAAGCACAACAAGACGTCACTCCTAACGCCTGACCCGCCTCGAGAGTTCAAGTCTTAATCCGCGGAAACCATTTGGGAATCAACCCTAGCTTCAATCCGCAAAAACCGCGCCGGCCGACAGTGGAAAGCGGTCAAAATGAATTCAAGCTTCCCTCCCGCCAACCGGATGTTCCTCACCCAGTAAGGATGCGCCGCGTGGCGTCGATAGTGAAGCGGCAGAACGTGTCCGCCGTGCCCATGGAAAGCCAATGCAAATCGCATGCGCTCATCCCATGGTCACCTCATGGACATGGGCGAACACGTTTCGCCCCTCCTTGGGGCGTCACGCCATCCCATCAGCCCCCGAGGTAGCTCATCTCCGCCTTGCTCCGATCCTGCGTCAGGCCGCGCTCTTCGGAATAGCGATCGGAGCGGGTCATCCAGATGGCAGCCACCGAGTCCCGGATGGAGGACTCACTCATACCGCCGCGCAACAGGCCGCGGAGGTCGTGGCCATGCGCGGCGAACAGGCAGGTGAAGATTTTCCCGTCGGCGGAAAGCCTCAGGCGCTGGCAGTCACGGCAAAAAGGGCGGGTCACCGAGCGGATCAAGCCGATCTCACCGGCCCCGCCGTCGGTATGCCGCCAATGCACCGCCACCTCGCCGCGGTATGCCGGATCCCGTGGGACGAGCGCGAATTCCCGCGCCAGGATGGCGAGGATTTCATCGCCCGCCACGACTTCGGTGAGTTTCCAGCCATTGGTTTCGCCGACATCCATGTATTCGATGAACCGCAGATCCACGCCGGCCGTGCGCGCCCACCGGGCCAGCGGCAGAATTTCCCCTTCGTTCACGCCGCGTTGGATGACCGCGTTGACCTTAACCCGGAGCCCGAAGGTCTTGGCGCAGTTGATGCCCGCGATGACGCGTTCGACCTTCGCGCCGACACCGTTCATCCGGGCGAAAATTTCCGGGTCCATGGCATCGAGGCTCACCGTCACCCGGTCCAGGCCCGCGAGCGCCAGTGCCTCCGCGTGGTGCGCCAGCAGGACGCCGTTGGTGGTGATCGCGAGATCCTTCACGCCATCCACCGCCGCCAGCATCGCCACCAGATCGTCAAGTCCGCGCCGCAACAAGGGTTCGCCGCCGGTGAGTCGGATCTTTTCCACACCCAGCGGAATCAAGAGCCGGACCAAGCGCACGATTTCCTCATACGTCAGCAGTTCCTCGCGCGGCATGAACGCGTGCCCGGCTCCGAAAACCTCCACCGGCATGCAATAGCGGCAGCGGAAATTGCAGCGGTCGGTCACGGAAATCCGCAAATCGCGCAGTCCACGGCCCAGAAGATCGGTCGGCATCGCCATCGCCATGGAAGATGACCGGGAATTGCCGACCTGCAAAGCAATTGCCAATCTCATCCGCCGTATGGGGTGATCACCCCATTGTGGGGTGATCACCCCACACGAAAATCGGCATCTCGCCTCTTCCCCAAACAAATGAGCCTGCGATGCTCGGCGCGTGCAAATCCATTTAGCTTGTCGCCTAGGAAACAGTTTTGCGTTTCGGGCGATGTTTTTTAATGTGCCCGCAGTCGTCTTTTACTGTCTCTCGTCCGTCTCCCAAGCGGCGTTTTGCGAAATTTCCAGGACGCTCGCCTGGAATGCCAATCCGGAAACCGACATCGCGGGTTACAAGGTCTCTCTGGGCACCTCCAGCGGCATCTATCAGACAGTGCAAACCGTCGTCAGCGGAAACTCGGCCGTGTTAACAGGACTGTCTCCGGAGACCACCTACTATTGCTCGGTTCAAGCCTATAACACCTCCGGCCTAACGAGCGTGATGTCCGTCGAGATCACCTTCATCACCCTCCCCGAAGAATCGACGCCTGCCGAAATCTTCGCCACTTGGGCGGCGGTTGGCGGCTTGACGGGCTCCTCCGCCGCAGCCGATGCCATTCCCTATCATGACGGAGTGAGCAACCTGCTGAAATACGCCTTCAACCTGGACGCCTCTGGACCCGACGTCCGGGTTCTGGAAACGGGAGCGGGCACCGCCGGCCTGCCGAGTTTCTCGCTTGAGAGAGGGATTTCCCAAGTCACTTTCAAGGTCGAGTTCTTGCGGCGCAAAGGCAGCGGCTTGTTCTACCAGCCCAAGGTTTCCACCAACCTGATCGCCTATGAAATGATGACGGGCACCAGCACCGTGACCAGCATCGACGATGAATGGGAACGGGTCATCGTGCGGAAACCCTGCGACCCGGCGACCACGCCGCGGATGTTTGGAACGGTCGAGGTATTCCTGCCATAGGACGCCGGGCCCGCGTTTTGCTAGAGATCGGCTAGTTCGGCGCGGCGGATCGAAATCGCGGCAAGGTCCTCCACCTCGCCCACCGAGGCGACGTGACACAACTTCTGCCGCAGCTCCTTGGCACCGGGAAACCCCTTGCAATAGGCCATCAGCCGGGAGCGCATCGCTGTTAGGGTTTGATTTTCATCGCCATAACGAACGCTTCCCACCGCCAGTCGGCAATGGCGGACCACCAACTCCCAGCGTTCCTCCAGACCGATGCCCGGGGATTCCGTCCCGGTTTCGAGAAAATGTTTCGCCTCGCGGAACACCCAAGGGTTTTGCATCGCCGCCCGGCCGATCATCACGCCAGAGACCGCGGTTTGATGTTTTCTGCGGAGCACGTCCGCGCCGCAGGTGAGATCGCCATTGCCGATCACCGGAATAGAAACCGCCCGCGCCACCGCGTCGATCACCTCCCAGTCTGCCGCCCCGCCGTAACCTTGCGAGCGGGTCCGCCCGTGGACGGCGATGGCACTCATCCCGCAGTCTTCGAGAATACCGGCGACTTCCACCGCGTTGACCGAAGTTTCATCCCAGCCGATGCGCATCTTGGCGGTCACCGGCACCTGCCCGCCGACCGCCCGCACCACTCCCGACGCCACGGATGATAGAACCGGGCAATCCTTCAACAGCGAGGACCCGCCGTTTTTCGCGACCACCTTGTTCACCGGGCAGCCGAAGTTGATATCGATAAAGTCCGGTCGTTTCCAATCGATGATCTTCCTCGCCGCCTCGCCCATCCGCTCGCCGTCGCCGCCAAACAACTGCACGCCCACCGGCCGCTGTTCGTCGGTGAATTCCGTGTATTTCCGCGTCCGCGCGTCCGCCTGCATGATCCCCTCCGCGGAAACGAACTCGGTGACCATCACATCGGCCCCCAATTCCTTGCAGATCTGGCGGAAAATCACGTCCGTCACTCCCGCCATCGGCGCGAGATACATGGGGAAGCGTCCACCGGAAAACCATGCAAGCATGCGCAACCCTACATCCACCCCGCGCTGCCCGTCCACCCTTGATGCGATCAATCAAAATCAGGTGGGAGTTTGCCGCAATGCCGCAATGGTCGCGGAGGGCCGCAATGGTCGCGGAGGGCCGCAAAGGAAAAGAATGATGGCGGATTTCCCTGGGTCTTGTGTCTTGCGTCTTGCAGTCTTGCAGCCTTGGGTCTCATCTTTTCCCCATCCATGCGAATCCTACTCACCACTTGCAGTTATCAGGACACCCCCGGTCCCCACCACGATTTGATGGCCTCCCAGGACTGGGACATCGTCTGCGAACGCGGCCCGCTCACCGAGGCCCGTATGCTCGAACTCGCCGGCGATTTCGACGCCTTCCTCTGCGGCGATGACGCCATCACTCGCGCGGTCATCGAAAAATCGCTGCCCCGCCTCAAAGTCATTTCAAAATACGGCATCGGCCTCGATAAAATCGACATCCCCGCCACCAAGGAACTCAAAATCCCCGTGCTCTTCACCCCCGGCGTCAACCACACCACCGTCGCCGAGCACACCTTCGGACTGCTCCTTGGGATCACCAAACACATTGTCACCACCGCCGCCGCCGCCCGCAATGGCCAATGGCTGCGCCTCACCGGCCACGAGATTGCCGACAAAACCATGGGCATTATCGGCCTCGGCCGCATCGGCAAGGAAGTCGCCATCCGCGCCCGCGCCTTCAGCATGTCGGTCATCGCCTACGATCCCTATTGGGACGAAACCTTCGCCGCCGCACACGATGTGAAACGCCTCGCCTCGATGGACGAAGTGCTCATGAACTCCGACGTCGTTTCACTTCACTGCAATCTATCCGCTGAAACCCGCGGCATGATCCGCCGCGAGAAGATCGCCGAAATGAAAACCGGGGTGATCATCCTCAACTGCGCCCGCGGCGAAATCGTCGAAACCGCCGACATGGTGGAGGCTCTCCGCAGCGGCAAGGTCGGCGGCTACGGAGCCGACGTGTTGGATATCGAGCCCCCTCCGGCCGATCACCCGCTGCTCACCGCGCCTCACTGCGTGATCACCCCGCACATCGGCTCCCGCACCTATGAAAGCGTGCCCCGGCAGGCGCTGAAATCCCTCACCAACCTGATCAACGCGCTCAAGGGAGAAGGCGAATGCAATTGCGCCAACGGAGTGATTTAAGGTAGTCTAGGACTTCCGTCCGCGCTGCCTCTGGTGCAGGACGGACCCAAGTCCCGGACGACTTTTCCGCCCAAACAAAAGGGGCCGCACACTCGTGCGGCCCCTTTAAGTTTGTCATGAATCCCTTCATGAAACCGGGGATCCCTCCCCTCGACGGACGCA
>CAMBPB010000072.1 GCA_945869465.1 Prosthecobacter debontii | reverse complement strand
CCACCGGGCCATGGTTGGAGCGGAGCAAATCGACTCCCGCCACGTTGAGTCCCATCGCCTTGGCGGCACTGATGGCGACCGAGCGTTCTTCCGGCGTGATTTTGACTTTTTCCGCCGTCCCGCCACGGTGGAGGTTCGAGCGAAACTCGCCTTTGGCCGCCTGGCGTTTCATCGAGGCGACGACCTTGCCGCCGACCACCACGCAGCGGATGTCCGCGCCGTCGGCTTCCTTGATGAATTCCTGAACGAGGATGTTCGCGTTGAGGTCCTTGAAGGCCTCGATGACGGATTCCGCGGCGTTGGCGGTTTCCGCTAGAACGACGCCGACGCCTTGGGTGCCTTCTAGCAGTTTGATCACCAGCGGCGGCCCGCCGCACATCTTGATCAACTCGCCGGTGGCGTCGGTGTGGTGGGCGAAACCGGTGACGGGCAGGCCGATGCCGCGTTTGGCGAGGATTTGCAGCGAGCGGAGTTTGTCGCGCGAACGGGCGATGGCCACCGAGTCGTTGAGGGTGAAGACATTCATCATCTCGAACTGCCGGACCACGGCGTTGCCGTAAAACGTGTGCCTGGGCGCGATCCGCGGGATCACCGCGTCCGCCACGATTTCCTCGCCATCCACGTAGATGCGCGGCTTGCGGGAGGTGATGTTCATGTAGCAGCGGAGGTAATCGACGACGCGGACCTCGTGACCGCGAGCCTCGGCGGCGTTGACCAGGGCGGTGGTGCTGTAGAGATTCGAATTGCGGGAAAGGATGAGAATTTTCATGCGGACGGGTGGGCGCATGGGTCCAATAGGCCTGCCCGCCTGCCGGTCAATGAGAAAAGCGCTGCCACCGCGTGTTGTCTTGGATTCGGCACCCGGGATTCCGCGAGGCGTCCGGGCGCGCCGTGCTCCGGTGTTTCGAGTGGCCAAGATTCAGGTTCAATTCCGGAGCGATGGGCGTGGAGAAACGATTTCCGAATCGTTGATCGATAACGCTACAGGCTCAGACATCCACAGGAGATGCCTTGATTCCGGAAAGCGCCTGGGCCGCTGGGATTTCTGACAGAATCATTTTTCGATAGAATCATAGAAGAGAGGATTTCCGGCTTGAGAACCCAGTTTCAGGGATCTGAAAGTAATGATTCTGTGATTTCTTGCCTCCATGAATTGACAGCCAGCGTTGAGGAAATGGAATGAGATCGGGTTGAAGAAAGGCGGCGGGGCATCTTGCCCGGAGCCCGCCCTCCTTCGGGGTCCTGCATCCGGGCACTCGGGAGGTCTTGCAACCCGGACTTGCCGAGGGGGCGTTCCAGGGTCATGATTTCTCCCATGGAACCCGTCACCGAACGATTGAGGAACTTTCTCCAGTATGTCGCCGTGAAACTGATCGACGATCCGTCGCAGGCGCAACTCAAGGTGGCCGAACTCGCGCCCAAGAAGCTGCGTTTCAAGCTCGTCTTGGCCCAGGCGGACGTGGCCATGCTGATTGGACGCAACGGCTTCACCGCATCGGCGATCCGCAGCGTGTTGAAAGCCGCGGCGGAAAAGGAAGGCGTGCAGGTTTCCCTGCAAATCCATTCGCACGAGGAGGAGGCGGAACTGCTTGCCCGCGGCGAGGGGCAATGAGCCGCCGCTTCAAGCGTCCCGGCCTTCTTCGCGGACCTGGATGTGCTTGCGCAACAGAAAGGTGCCGATCGGCGTGATGAGCGCCATGAGCCCGATGAGAATCCACATTCCGGCAGGGTTGCGCGGTCCCTCGGCCGGGCAGTAAGTCATCAGCAGCCATCCCGACAGCGAACCCGCGCCGAACTTGGCGAAAAAGTATGGCAGCATGGACAGCGCCATGTAGGAGGCCTCCTGGCCTTTCGGGGCGATTGCGGCGGCGTATTCATACAGGCGCGGCGACCACAGTGCCTCACCGATGGACAACATCACAGTGAACCAGAAGACCGACAGGTAGAGCGGGTTGACCGGGCCATCGACTTCGAGCCATTGGTGGACGATCAAATGGCCTAACCAGCCGTCGGCCATGGGTTGGAACCATTCCGTCGGCAAGGCGAGAATGAACACCGAGAGCGCGGATACCAGGCTGCCGTACGAAACCATGCGGTAGGCGCTGATATTCTGGGACAGAACGCCGCAAATGGGAACCAGCGCCAGGATCATCAGCGAGTTGAGCATGTTGCAGATCTGGGCGAAGGGCGCGCCCTTGCCGAGCTCGCGGATGGCGAAGTCCGGCAAGGTGTAGTTGAGGTGATAGAAAATCATCCGCACCCCGACGACCAGCGCCATGAATAACAAAAAGCGATGGAACGCCTTCTGGCCCCACAGCCCGCGGAAGATCCTCGCCGCCGCGACCAGCGGGTTTTGCCCGGCATGCTCGCGTGTTTCATGCGGCGTGATTTTCACGCCCTCTTCGGTCATTTCCACGCCCTCGCGCAGGAAAAGCCAGGTCAACAGCAAACCCGGAATGGTTAGAATGACGCTCCATAGGATCATCACTTCATAGGTGCTGAAACTCGCGTTCAAAACCGGAGCGACCCACGTGCCGTATTCCCCCATTTGCTTGCGGAAATAGTCGAACAGGCGGTCGCCGATCGCGAACCCGAGGTTCATCAGGGCATAATAGAGCGAAAAGGCCACCGAGCGCTGGGCGGCGTTGGAGTAGCGTTTCATCGCGGCGGTCATGACCGGCGTCATCAAGGCCAGGCCGAGCGCTAGCGGCAGCAGCCCCAGCCCCAAGGGAACGATTTGGGGAGAGGAAAACAGCATGGCGATCCGGGCGACCGCACAAATCGCGAACCCGAGCAGGAAGGTGCGCCGGATCCCCACGGCATCGGTGAACGAGCCGATCAGCACGGTGAACAAGGTGAGCAGCGCCGACCAGATGCCGATGGTGAGGCCTTTGGTCGCGTCGCTCATGCCGAGTTCATGGGCGAGCCAGAGCGGCAGCACCGAGCCGGAGCTGAGCTTGTAGGCGGCATTTTCCAGGATGTAGGCGACGAAAATGATCCACAACTCGCGCGGCGCGGTGCGCAGGCAGAGGAACTTGTGGAGAAATCCGGAGAATCCTTTGGTGGGCGTGAGTTGGCTCATGGTGGGTGCGTGCTCGGGTGATTTGGGGCTTTCCGCCGTCATCGGCGAGTTTTTTTTCCGTGGTCCGCCACCTCTCGTCCTGCTGCCCCCCGGTCAGCCACCCGCAAGCGTGACTCTTTGGGGTGATTCGGGATTGATCCTTAGTCGTCGGTTTGCAAAATACTGGTAATGTCAGGAAATCAATGGACCAATGGCGGCAATCAGGTTGATTTCAAAACGTCTAGTGGACTCCTGACCTTGCTCATCTCCGCTGCCTTCACACCCATTGGCAAGCGATCTTGGGAGTCGATTTCCAGGTCTTGACATGGCGGCACCCTGAAACACGATCCCCTGCTTCACATCGCCCCTGCCTGACCCATGCCCGCCAAACTCCTCCGCAATCTGCCGACAGTCGCCGCGATCTGTCTATTTTCAATTTCAGCGGCGCTTCCGGCCGTCGGGGAAACCGCGGCAAAGCTGGTGACTGCGGGACCACCGATCTGGGCCACGGCTTCGATTCAGAACGAACCGCTGCTGTTCATTCAGGAGCATGGACAGGCGACGGCGAAACTGCTGTTGACGCCTTCGGTAGGCTTCAGGATCACGCACCCTGACCTGATGATGTCCTACAATCCCGACAAAGACTACATCTGGAAGCCCGGAACGAACGTGGTGACGCTGACCGTGTCGTCGAGGATTCCGTTCAAGACCCAAGCGCAGATGTCGCCGCCTAAAGGCAGTCCGAACATGTTTGGAGAAGTCTTGCATTCCGAGGGTCATTTTTTCCACGATCTCCAGGTTCAGGCGAGTTACATGACTGCGGAGAAATGGGCAGGCCCGGTGCCAGCCGCCGAGACGGAGAAACTCAAAAACACGATCGCCAAGCTGAAGGCCAAGCAGCCGGTGAGCCTGGTTGCGCTGGGGGACAGCATCACCGCAGGGCTCAACGCCTCCGGGCACAAGGATGTGAACGCGTCGCCCTATCAGCCGCCCTATCCGCAGCTGGTTGGAAACACGCTGCAGGAGCGGTCCGGCAGCCAGGTTTCAGTGGTCAATCTGGGCCAGTCAGGCTCGGTTTCATCGGCGGGTCTTAGTCTGCTAGGTAAGGTCGGTCAGGCAAAGCCGGATGTGGTGCTCATTGCGTATGGTATGAATCACGGCGAAGGCGGGGAAGAACACCAGAAGAAGATGCGCGAGTTGCTAGACGCGGTGCGACGCGGGAACCCGACCGCCGACGTGGTGCTGGT
Organism: Prosthecobacter debontii; assembly: GCA_945869465.1. Taxonomy (GTDB): domain Bacteria; phylum Verrucomicrobiota; class Verrucomicrobiia; order Verrucomicrobiales; family Akkermansiaceae; genus Luteolibacter. The sequence goes on along the minus strand of CAMBPB010000072.1, from coordinate 14,143 downwards.
GGCTTCGATGTGCGGCAATCCAAAGATGTTTCCGCGCGCCCGTTTCGAGTCCTATCGGGATGCCCTCAGGAAACTCGAAGGTCCGGGAGTGGCGGTGGCGGACGTCACTTCCGTCTGGGCCGAGCTGATGAAGAAAAAGCAGTTCTGCGACTTGTCCGGCAACAATGTCAATCATCCCAATGACTTCAGCCACCGCGTCTATGCCCAGGTCATTGTCCAGCTATTCGGGCTATAGTTTGAACGCCCGACCTTCAGAAGTCCGTGCGGTGCCGATCCCGGGAGTTCTCACCACACCAGCTGCCTCAGCGAGGACTTCAACTCCTCGGGCCACTCCAGCGACTCGAGCGTTTGCGGGTCTTCCCAGACGGGATCGAGCAGGATCAGGTCCTGATAGAACGCGCCGGCGTCCTCGGCGGCTCCGGTTTGTTGGGCGGCGATGGCGAGCAGGGCGGTGGCGTTTTCAAGTTTTTCGGGGGGGTAGCCGATCTGGCGGCCGGTGAGTAGAAAGCGATAGGCGCGCTCGGCGTTTCCGGTTAGAAGCGCGACCCAACCGGCGCGCAGGGCGAAGTTGCCGTCGTTGGGGAAGCGGTGGAGGCCGGTGGTTAGAATGGCCATGGCCTGCTGCGGGTCGGCGTTTTCAAACGCGGTGTAGGCGGCTTCGGCATAGTCGCCGGGTTGCTGGGTTGCCACCGGATGGCCGGTGATGAGCGCGATCCAGCGATCATGGGCTTTTTGATAGTCGCCGAGTGCGGTGAGGGCGATGGCTTCGGCGCGCAGGCAGGGCGCGGGCGGCTCGCCGAGTTCGCGGGCGCGGGAGGCGAGTCTGAAGGTGGTTTGGGTCTCGTCGGTGAAGGTGGCAAAGACGAGAGCCGCCTTGAGGCAGGCTTTGGCGAAACGACTGCGGCCGACGGCCTTCATGGTGGCGGGATCGTCGAGGCGCGCGGCGATGGCTTTGCGTTGATCAGGAGTGGGGCTTTCCGGGACATCGATGGCGGCGAGTTGGTCACCCACGCAGAGGCGGAGATGATCGAGCGCCGGGCTAAAATCCGCTTGTTCCCAGCCATCCCAATCCTCCCGCAGCCGGATTTGTTTCAGGTCGGGAAAAACATCGGGCCACGGTGCGAGCGCGTCGGCTTTGCGGCCTTGCAGCCACGCGATGCGGGAATCGGCGATCCGGCGCAACAAGGGCGGGAGATCGGTGGCGTGGGCGAGGCTGGCTTGGATCCACTCCGGGTGGGTCGAGGCGAGCGCCAGTTCGAGAGCTTTGGCCGCGGCGGGACCTTTGCCGCCTGCGGCCTCGATGGCGGACACGATGGTTGTCGTGTCAGCGGATTCAAAGGTGGTTGCGAGCGCGGAGGACGTGGTGGCGGGTGTCGAACGGGCGAGCCGGTCGGTGAGTGGAAGCATCGCTGCGGGGGCGGCGGATGTGAGTTGGAAGGACTCGAAGGTGGTGGCCAGCGGGCTGAAATCGAGTTCGGGAAAAACCCGCTGTAGCAGGCCGAAATCGCAGGATTTGAATGCCTGCAAGCGCCGATCCGTGTCGCTGCGGGCGAGACTCCGCCCGGCATCGTCGCAGGTACGGCCGGCGAGGGCGGTGGCTAGGCTCCGCAGGGCGGCGATGGCTTTTTCATCAGCGGGTTCGGGTTTGGCCGCATCCGGCTTTACCCGTGGAAAGGGCAGCGTTCGAGAGATCGTGAGCGTGCCGGTTTTTTCCCCGACGATGATCCGCTCGTCACTCACTGCGATCGCGGTGATGGCGGATAGGGCGTGGAGCGGCGCATACCGACCGGTCAAGAGGCACGCGCTGCGGTCATCGACTTCGAGGGGCGCGCGTTGGGGGTCGCTCAGCAGTCCACTCGCAAGGCCGGGGTGGCGGCTCCATGGAAAACGTTCGAGCAGTGCGGCCGGTTCGAGCGACGGGTCCGCGCCGCCGCCGAAGGAGATGACGAAAGGTTCTGGGCTCCGGTGCGGGCTGGGGATTTTCAGCGTCACTGCGGAGCCGCCGTTTTCGGAAAACTGGGCATGCAGCAGCGAGTGTGGCTCAGCCGGCGGAGTCATCTGGACCGGCTCGACGGGGGAAACCGGCATTTCCAACAAACTTCCGTCGGCATGCAGGACGCGCAGTTTCCGGCGGTCGAGAAAACCGGCGAGCGGGCGTGGGCGTTTCGGCGCAATGGGCGCGGTGGAACGGATGATTTGCCCGGAAGCGGCGTCGCGCAGATGCCAGACCAGCGAGCGGTCGGTTTCGGAAACGAAAGTCGGGTGGGCGAGCAGCAAACCATCGGCGGAAAACACGATCGCGGAGGAAGGCGTGACGAAGTCCGGAATCGCTCCGAGATCGCGCACGGGTTTCAGGGTTTCGGCGTTGCAGAGCAGGGCGATGCCGGCGCGTTCGAGCACGAGGGAACGATGGGTTGGATCGATCACCAAGCTGCGGGTTTCCGGGGCCGGGATGGGGAACAGCACGCTTTCGATGGCGGGGGTTTCGAGATTCCAGCGCACGGTGGTGTTGGTTGCGCCGGCTAGGCAGACCCACAACGATGATGGGGGAGCGAATTCGAGACGATCAATGGGCAAGCGGTGTTCGAGGAGGATTTCCGGCAGGTGCCAGCGGGTATTGGCGAGGATATCGACCGCCATCATCCTGGCTTCGGCGGAGCTGGGATCGGCGGCCAGGGCGGAAACCAGCAGGGCCAGCGCTTCGTCCGGTGCGTTTGCCGTGAGCCGGTTTTGCGCCAGATCGATGCGGGCGTTGGCGAGCGGGGAATCGGCGGTCGCTGGCTGGGCGAGGCGGGATTTGGCCACGCCCGGCGGAGAATCGCAGGCGGGCGTCACGGCGCAGACCGCCAGGATGCAAGCGGCAAGCGTGCGCGGGCGGCGGTGTTTGGGGGTGGAAGATTGGTTGGACGGTCCCGGCATGTTCCACGGGTTCAACCCCGCCGCGGCGGCATTGTGTCTGTAATGTCCGCACCGCACGCCCACGGGACCGTTTATAAACCGCTTTGCTGAATCAAGGCACGCAGTTGTTTTTGGAAATCCGCGATGTCTTCCTGGGCCGGGCTGTAGCCGGGCGTGTCCGGATCCAAGCCGGGCCGGCCGGTTTGATCGAGCATCCAGACAGCCGTTTCGCCATCGCTGAACGTGGCTTTGCCACTGACCAGCGTTCCGGGAAGGGTGAGGGTGTCCATCGTCACGGTGACTTTGCCGGTCGCGACCAAGGCGGGTTTTTCCTCGGCTTTGGGTTCCACTTTCGGCTCTTCGATCAACTGGATGCCGAGGTCGAGAATGGCGAAGCGGGTGTCCATGTAGGTGAGGGAAAACCCGAAGTCGTCTTTGAGATGGCGTTGCAGATCGGACATGGTGGCACCCTCGGCGGCCCATTGTTTGAGAGCTGCGACTTGATCCGGAGTGAGCTGGCTGGCGCTGAACATGATTTGATTTTTGAGTCTTAAAACTGGAAAGCCAAGCCTCAACCACCTCAACCCCAAGAATCGCTCCCGCCGCCGGTGGGTCAATCGCCGCCGGGCGCGCGGCGCAGCGATTTTTTCACCGAAAGCAGGCGTTTGTCGGCGATTGAGCGTTGTTTCGAGCGTTGCGAGCGGCGGCGTTTTTGGCGGCGCAGTTTTTCGATGGCCTGGACCTTGGCGCTCGCGTTGCCGTCGCGGAGGGTCTCGAGTTGCTCGCAGAGTTCCCGGCGGGCAAGCAACCGGTTCATTTCCCGCGAGCGATCAAGCTGGCACTTGACGCAGATGCCGCTCGGCAGGTGCTTGAGAAACACGCAACTCGACGTCTTGTTGATCTTCTGGCCGCCGGCCCCCGAACCGCGGACGAACTTTTCCAACAGCTCGCCCTCGGTGATTCCGAGCGCCGCCATCCGCTCCTCCATGGCGGTGAGTTTTTCAGGATTGATGGGATTTTGCATGCCTCTGTGCCGGAGCATAAGCAGGTTCGCGCGCTCTGGAAACCCTTCCTGACTTGATTGATGGGAAAAGTCCTCGGTTTTCTGATGGTGATGGGTTTGCTTCCCGTGCTCGCCGGCAAGCGCCTGTGGCTCCAGGTGTGCGTGGTGATCCTGTTTCTATCGGCAGGTCTGGGGATTTTCGAGTTCTACCGGTGGGGCTTCAATGAGCCTTGGATGTCGCCGCAATGGCCGCCATTGCCGAATGGCGCGAGATATCCGGCAACCGTGGCATAGGGTGTGGATTTTTCAGGGTCTGGGGATGTGATCTCCAGCGCTCCGTCCCCGGGTGATGAGCGGAGAATCCCTCGGCCCACCCCTCATGGGATGAACATCAACTTGGTGCCGGCGATCAGCATGACTCCCGCGAGCAGACGCTTGATCCCCGTATGATTGAAACGCCGGCTGCCGAAATACGAGCCCGCCGTGCCTCCGATGGCCGCCGCCACCGCCAGTGCGATCGCGAAGGACGGGAAATGTTTCGTGCTGCTCAGGTTTCCCAGCAGTCCGGCTACCGAGTTCACCAGAATGAACAGCGCGGAAACCGCCGCGGCATTCTTCGTTCGGGCCCAACGCATGCAAAGCAGCAGGGGAGTGAGGAAGATCCCGCCGCCGGTTCCTGTTAGTCCGGCGAGCAGTCCCAGACCCGCGCCAATGCCGAGCGCCACCGGGCGTGAAGGTTCACCCTTCAGCGTATCGTCCGAGGGTTGTAGTAGAAAGCGCAGGGCGGAGAACCACAGCACGATGCCCGCCAGCACTTTGAACACATGGGTCGGCAGACTCAGATAGCCCCCCGCGAATGCCATCGGGATCGCCAGCACCGCGAACGGCCAGAACAATTTCCATGAGAAATGCCCCGCCCGCCAGAAGTGCCAGCTGCCGATGCCTGCCACCAGGATGTTGAGCACCAGTGCCGTCGGCTTGATATCCGCAGGCGCGAGACTGAAAAGCGACATCGCCGCAATATAGCCGGACGCTCCCGCATGACCCACGCAGGAATAGAGAAACGCCACGATCAGAATGGCGAAGGCAAGTAAGGACAATGGCTCGGGCGTCATGAGGAGGGCGAGAATTTCAACCGATCCACTCGCCGAAGTCGATGGCCAGACAATGGAAAGCGTATCACCACCCGGCATTGGCGTTCCATGGACCCCGCGGATCGGAGTCGGCCGCGGCTTGCTCCAGTGACGACACTCCCTGATGGGACATCCCTTTGTTCTTGGCAGTGGGGAAATGCCGGATTGAATGGCGGCGCTTTGTTTGATCCACCCCTTGACCCTTGGATCTGGCTGATCCCGGCGTTCCTCATCGGAGCGTGCATCGGATCGTTTCTCAACGTCGTCATTTACCGCGTGCCGCTGGGCATGTCGGTGAACGAACCGAAGCGATCATTCTGCCCGAAATGCAGCAAGCCGATCCCGATGTGGCTGAACATGCCGCTGATCAGTTGGCTGTGGCTGCGGGGGAAATGCGCGGAGTGCGGGGCACCGATCGCCTTCCGGTATTTCGCGGTCGAACTTCTAACGGCCGTGTTGTGCGTGGCGATGTGGAGGTTTTTCCCGCCGCAGGTGGTCGTTTTCCTGTGGGTGCTGGCGGCTTTGCTGGTCTCTATCACCTTCATCGACGCCGAGCACCTGATCATCCCGACGGGATTGACGTGGGCGGGATCGGTGATCGGGCTGGGCGCGTGCGCGGTGTGGCCGCAACTCCCGGTGATGGCCGGTACGGCGGGCGACTGGCTCGCGGGCCTCAAACACGGCGGCATCGGCTGGATCGCCGGATTTTTCGGTCTGTGGCTGGTGGTGGAACTCGGGAAACTCGCGTTTGGCAAAAAAGCCATGAAGTTCGACCAACCCGTCGAGTGGCGTCTCAAGGAACCCGCGGGTGAGCAGGACCCGATGTGGTTTGTGATCGCTGGCGAGGAAATTCCCTGGTGGGACTTGTTTTCGAGAAAAACCGATCGGGTGTTAGTCGAAACCGGCGACATCCGCGTGGACGGTGAATCGGTGGGCGGTGGCAAACTCACCATCCGCGAGATGGAGATTGAACTGCCGGACGGCACGGTGCGCCACCTCTCGAAGATGAAGTCGCTCGATGGCACGGCCACCTCGGTGGTGATTCCGCGCGAGGCGATGGGTTTTGGCGACGTCCATCTGCTAGGGATGATCGGCGCGTTTTTCGGCTGGAGCGGGGTGTTTTTCTCGCTGTTTGCGGCATCGTTCTATGCGATCATCGCGGCGCTGATCGGGCGGATCGGCTTTGGCAAACAGCTTCCTTTCGGCCCATTCCTCGCGCTGGGGGCGCTGAGCTGGGCTTTCGGCGGCTGGCAATTGTGGAAGTGGTATCTGGATTTCCTGGGTCCCATCTGGACGCCGTGAGGTCGGTTTGGCCGGAAGCGCCGCTGAGCTGTCGCCGCCGGGCGAGGGTTGAGGGAAATCCGGCAAAGTTCCCGTTTGCGACGCGGAGCTTGCCGGGCGTAGTCTCGGCAATGGGAAACCCGTCCGATGTCCATGACTGAAAAACCCGGGCGCTCGTTCTGGCAGATCTGGAACATGTCGTTCGGCTTTCTCGGCATCCAGTTCGGCTGGGGCCTGTAGATGGCGAACATGGCGTCGATCTATCAATTCCTCGGGGCGGATGAGAAGGCCATCCCGATCCCGATGCGGGCGAGCGCAGCGATGCGGCGATTCTCGAGACCCTGATCCGCGGCGCGGCCGCCACCCTCAGTCCGGCGGGCAATCAAGAGTCCGATAGCTCGCTGGTTCAAAGTTTCGCCTTGGCGCTGACCACCCGGCAGGTGGATCGTGTTGCCCCAGATCCTGGCCGCCGTGGCGCTCGGCAAGCTGGTGGCATCGCTGCTAGGCGGCGCTGCCATGAAGGCGGTGCTCGCGGGCGCGATCTCAATGGCGGTCGCGTCGGTCGCCACGCTGATCGTGAGCGACGAGGCCCAAACCGCAACTCCGCGCGAACCATGACTTGGCAAGCCATGCTGGCCGGTGTTTTGTTGGCGGCGATGAATGCCAGCAGCCACGCCGGGGTCGCGACCCGTCCCGTGATCTATCAGCTCATGGTGCGGACTTTCGGCAACACCAGCGAGACCCGCAAAACCAACGGCACGCTCGCCGAAAACGGCTGCGGGAAATTCGCCGACATCACGCCCGGTGCGCTCGATTCGCTCAAGGAGATGGGCTTCACCCACCTCTGGCTCACCGGCGTCTTCGAACAGGCCAGCGGCACCGCCTGGCCTAACCGCCCCGCCGACGCTCCGGACATTCTCAAAGGCATCGCCGGCAGCCCCTATGCCATCAAGGATTACTTCGATGTGTGCCCGGACTACGCGCTGGATCCGGCCAAACGGCTCGCTGAGTTCCGCGCGCTGCTGGATCGCTGCAAGAGCCATGGTTTCAAGGTCATCATCGACTTTGTGCCCAACCACGTGGCGCGTTCCTACACCTCGGATGTCCGCCCGGAACATTCATTCGGCGAGGGCGATGACCGCGGGGTGTTTTTCCACCGCGACAATCATTTTTTCTATCTGCAAGGCGCTCATCCGGGTGGCGGCGCTCCGCTCAAACTCCCGACGTCCGGCCGCCCCGGCTGCGACGGCAGGTTCGCCATGGAAACCGAATACGGCCGCGTCACCGGCAACAACGTGGTTTCTTGGGAGCCCTCGATCCACGATTGGTATGAGACGGTGAAGTTGAACTACGGCCATGATTTCACCACCGGCCGCAACACCGCGCATCTGCCCGGCCCGGCCGCATCTCCCGCCGATGTGCCGAAGACCTGGCGCACGATGGATGAGATCCTCGGCTACTGGCAGGCCATGGGGATCGATGGATTCCGTGCCGACATGGCGCACATGGTGCCTATCGAATTCTGGCGCTGGGTGGTGAAACGCTGCCGCACCCGCAACCCGAAGGTGTTTTTCGCCGCCGAGGCCTACGACAACGATCCGGCGAAACTTACCGCCGGCCACGTGCTCGACGAACTTCTGAATGCCGGCTTCGACGCGGTGTATGACGATCCAAGTTATGACGTGTTGGAAGGCATCTATGAGGCGGGCAAATGGGCGAACGATCTCGATGCGCTGACGTTCACCGGCGCGCGTTTCCACCAATCCCTGCGCTATGCGGAAAACCACGACGAAGTCCGTCTTGCCAGCCCGAACGAGTGGGGCGGGCTCGGCATGAAAGTCGGCAAACCGGTGTCCGCCGTGTTGTTCGCGATGGGCCGCGGGCCGGTGATGCTCTATCACGGCCAGGAAACGGGCGAACCCGCCGCCGGCGAGCAAGGATTCGGCGGCGACGACGCGCGCACGACGATCTTCGATTACTGGTCGATGCCCGAGTTCACAAAATGGGTGAACGGCGGCAAGTTCGATGGCGGGCGTCTGAGCGACGAGCAGAAAGCTCTTCGCGCTTGGTATGGCAAACTCATCCGCGCCACCCAGTCGCCGGCCTTCACCGCCGGCGAATTCTACGGACTCAATCACGCCAACAAGAACAATCCGGACTTTGGCAGAGTGGGGAAAGAAACCGTTTCAGGTCATTGGTTGTATGCCTTTCTGCGGCACGACCTGAAATCCGGCAAGGTGGTGCTGGTGGTCGCGAACTTCCATGGCACGGAAACCCTGCGCCGGGTGAAAATCCGCATCCCGCATGACGCGCTGAGGTTTTTCCTGGATCTCATGAAAACCCCTGGCGGCGGCGGCCAAGGTGGGCGGTTGAAGTTCACCGACCGTTTGGACTCCGACTACGGCGGCGACATCTACCCCACGGATCTTTGGGAGGACGGCATCGTCCTGCCCGACCTTCCGCCTTGTTCCGCGATGTTGTTGGAGTTCGGGCGTTGATTGCGCGTTTCCCCGCGTCCGCAGCGCGCTACGCCGGAACTGGCAAGGCCATCGACTCGGCAGTTTAGGCTTGCCAGCATACCACCAATTGAGAAATTTCCCAACTTCCGCTCAAGATTGATTTCAACCGCCACGAATTTTCACGTTTCACGTTACCAATGTTTCAACAAGCACTCGAATCATTCTCCGACATCACCGTCTTGGAAATCCTGGCATTCATCGTTCCCTTCCTGATTGCCATCTGGATTGACCTCCACGCCCATGGAAGCGGCCATGCCGTCACGATGAAGGACGCGACGATTTGGTCCCTAATCTGGATTGCCTGTGCGACAGCCTTTGGAGTGTTCATCTGGTTCGAACGCAGCGCGGAAGCGGCAAGTCTCTACGCCACCGGCTATGTCTTGGAAAAGGCGCTCGCGGTGGACAACCTGTTTGCATTCTTTTTGATCTTCAAATCCTTCGGCCTAACGCTTGAACAGAACCAACCACTGCAGCACCGGATTCTTTATTGGGGGATCCTGGGTGCGATTCTTTTCCGAATCCTGTTCCTCGGCGTGGGGGCCTTCGTGGTAAATCTCAGCCCTTACGTGTTGGTGGTCTTCGCGTTGATTGTCCTATGGACGGTCGTCAAAATGTGGCGCAGCGGCGATGACGATAGCGAGGTGGATTACTGCACCCACTGGTCGGTGAACATGGTGAAGCGGTTTGCGAAGGTAAATCCATCGATTGAATCGAGGAAATTCTTCTCGCACGGCGTGACTCCGCTCTTTCTGTGCTTGGTATGCATCGAGGTTTGCGATGTGATTTTCGCCTTCGATTCGATGCCGGTGATCGTGGCGGTGGTGCGTGACCCTTACCTGATGATCACTTCCAGTCTGTGGGCGGCCGCCGGGTTGCGGAGTCTTTACTTCCTGCTGATCGCGGCCCAAAACAAATTCTGGGCTCTTGAAAAGGCGGTGATGGCACTGCTGGTTTTCGTTTCGGCCAAACTGATTGGCAGCGCATTCGGTTTCCACCTTCCCAACGTGGTAAGCTTGAGCATCGTGGCGGTGATTTTGGCCAGTGGGATCATTTGGTCGCTGAAATTCCCGCTTCCGGATGAAGTCGCAGAGTAATCCGGAGTTCGAGGTTTTTTGACCCTTATCCGGTCGGACCCATTGAGGAGTTTCGAATTCTGAGCTTAATCCTTGCCATCCCGTTGATCTAACGACAGCTCATTTTCAATGAGAAGACTCCCCGTCTATCTGTTAATCGATACCTCAGGTTCGATGAGAGGCGAGCCGCTCGAATCGGTGAAATCCGGCATCGCGGCGATGGTCGGCGGTCTCCGCCAGGATCCGCATGCGCTGGAATCGCTGCATCTTTCGATCATCACTTTCGATCGGGAGGTGAAGATTTTGCTGCCCTTGAGTGGCTTGGAAACCCTGCAAATCCCGGAAATCGTGTGCCCTGATTCGGGCCCGACCCATTTGGGTGCCGCGTTGGAGGTGCTTTGCGAGAGGGTAGACACGGAGGTTTTGCGCACCGAGGGCGAGCGGAAGGGCGATTGGCGGCCATTGCTTTTCATCATGGCCTCACTCCGGTGCGGACTCAACCGCTGCAGGTTTTCCTGCTGGGTCGGCGATCAGCGGTCGAGAAAATAAATCAGAAAATGCCGGCAACAACGTTCACATCGTCTTGGCTGGTTTATCGGCCTCCTTCCTGTGAAGGCAGCCTTGCCAAGAGCTTTTTCCGTGTTACCACGAGGTCCTGTTCTTTTTCATTCGAAAATCCATGAAAACCCTCGGTATTCTTGCCATTGCCGCAGCGCTCGGTGCTTCCGCCGCCGAAACCCTGCCCCTCATTCCCAAGCCCGTGACGGCGGAGCCCGGCGAAGGGACGTTCGCGTTTTCCGCCGCCACCGGCATCCGCCACCACGGGGATCTTGCCGTCGAAGCCGGACTTCTCGCGGATGATCTGGCCAAACTCACCGGCAGCCGACCCAAGGTGGTTTCCAAGGAAATGAAAATCCTGCTGCGCTCGCAAATCCTCGTCGATATCGAGCCCGCATCGGATCTCCCGGCATCCGGTTACCGGCTTGAAATCACCCCGCGAACCGTCACCATCATCGGCAAGGACGCCGCCGGCGTTTTCTATGGGACGCGCACCTTGCTCCAACTCCTGCCCGCCGGAAAATTCGACGGACCAGCGATGCTGCCCGCGGTGAAGATCCACGACTATCCGCGTTTCGCCTGGCGCGGCATAATGCTCGACGTGGGCCGGCATTTCTATCCGGTCGGGGAGATCAAGCGCCTGATCGATTGGATGGCCTTTCACAAACTCAACACGTTCCACTGGCATCTCACGGAAGATCAGGGATGGCGCATCGAAATCAAAAAGCATCCCAAGCTAACTGAAGTCGGGGCGTTCCGCGAATCGTCGCCGCCGTATGGCAACCGCAACTCCGATGACGGGGTGCGTTACGGCGGATTTTACCCTCAGGATCAGATCCGGGAGATCGTGGCCTACGCCGCCGTCCGTCACATCACCATCGTGCCGGAAATTGAGATGCCCGGCCACGCCTCCGCCGCGATCGCCGCCTATCCGGAGTTGGGGAACTCGGATGTTCCCGGCTTTACGGCAAAAGTCATGACCCGCTGGGGCGTGCATTCCCAGGTCTTCGCGCCGAAAGAGGAAACCTTCCGTTTTCTGGAAGACGTGCTCGCCGAGGTGTGCGAGTTGTTCCCGTCGAAATTCATCCACATTGGCGGCGACGAAGCGCCGAAGACGCAGTGGGAAAAGTCGAAGTTCGCCCAGGACGTGATGAAACGCGAGGGCCTCAAAAACGAGGAGGAGCTCCAGAGCTGGTTTATCCGCCGCATCGGGAAATTTCTCGATTCCAAAGACCGCCGCCTGATCGGGTGGGACGAGATCCAAGAAGGCGGCCTGCCCAAGTCCGCGACGATGATGGTCTGGCGCGATGCCAAGTGGGCGAAACACGCGCTTGCGCTCGGCAACGATGTCGTGATGGCCACCACCTCGCACACCTACCTCGATTACTATCAGGCGCCGGCCGCCACGGAGCTGGCGAGGGGCAAGGAGTATGAATCTATCGGCGGCGATCTGCCGCTGGAAAAAGTCTATTCCTACAATCCCACCTTCGTCGTTGAAAATCCGGCCCAGGAAAAACAGGTGCTCGGCACCCAAGCCCAGCTTTGGACGGAGTATGCCAAGGATATGAAAAAAGTCGAATACCTGGCCTTTCCGCGGGTTGCCGCGCTCGCCGAAGTGGCCTGGACCCCGCTCGCTTCGAAAAATTTCGATGACTTCACCACCCGGCTCAAACGGGTGATGCAACACTACGACGCCGGAAATCTCAATTACGCCAAGCCTTAGCCAGGCACGCGATTCGCGACTTCCGGGATCACTCGCGAGGCCACCCGCCAACCGGTGATTGGCTTCCATATTTATTGAAAATCAACGACTTGTGATTGGATTGAGGATTCGCCCCTTTCCCGCCCTTGCGCCCGGCGTGGGAACCGTTTAAGACTTCCGAAACGAATCCCCATGGCTGCCGACTACACCGAAGACGACATCAAATCACTGGATTGGCGCGAACACATCCGCATGCGCCCGGGCATGTATATTGGCAAACTCGGCGATGGAACATCGCCCGACGACGGCCTCTACATCCTGCTCAAGGAGGCGATCGACAATTCCATCGACGAGCACATCATGGGCTACGGCAAGGAGGTCCGCGTGGAGATCGACGAGCAAGGCCGGGTGGAGGTGCGGGATTTCGGGCGCGGTATTCCGTTAGGGAAACTCTTCGACTGCGCCGCGCAGATCAACACCGGCGCCAAGTATGACAGCGAGGCTTTCAAAAAATCCGTTGGCCTGAATGGCGTCGGCATCAAGGCGGTCAACGCGCTGTCCGACTTTTTCGAAATCCAGGCTTGGCGTGAGGGCGAAACCAAGGCGCTCGAGTTTTCCAAGGGGAAACTCACCGTCGATATGAAACATCCGCGGCGCGACGACGGCCCGAACGGCACGCGGCTGGCCTTCGAGCTCGACCGCTCGATTTTTCCCGCCAAGGCGAAATTCAAGGAGCCCTTCGTGGAGAAGATGTGCCGCTACTATTCCTATCTGAATCCGGCGCTGACGATTAACTTCAACGGCAAGAAGTTCCGCTCGAAGGATGGACTGCTCGACCTGTTGCGCGAGGAAATGGAAAACGAGGCACTCTATCCGCCGATCCACCTGATTGGCAAGGATATCGAGATCGCCTTTACCCACACCGCCGAGAGCAGCGAGGAATACTATACTTTCGTCAACGGCCAGAACACCTCGCAAGGCGGCACCCACCTCGCCGCGTTCCGTGAGGCGCTGGTGCAGGTGATCCGCGGATTCTACAAGAAACAATACGAGCCGGCCGACATCCGCGCCGGCATCGAGGCGGCGGTATGCGTGCGCATCGTCGAGCCGGTGTTCGAGTCCCAGACGAAGACCAAGCTCGGCTCCGCCACCATCGTGCCTAACGGAGAATCGCTGCGCACCTTCATCGGCAACTTCCTCAAGACCAACCTCGACAACTACCTGCACAAGAACCCGCAGGTCGCCGAGGCCATCGGCAAGCGCATCCAGGCCGCCGAGCGCGAGCGCAAGGACCTCAAGGGCGTCCAGAAAATCGCCCGCGAACGCGCCAAGCAGGCGAAAGTGCACAACAAGAAACTCCGCGACTGCCGCGTGCGCTTCGACAGCAAACACAAGCGCCGCGAGGAATCCACGCTCTTCATCACCGAGGGCGACTCCGCCTCCGGCTCCATCACCAAGAGCCGCGACGTGGAAACGCAGGCGGTGTTTTCCCTCCGCGGCAAGCCGCTCAACACCTTCAGCCTGCCGCGCAAGATCGTCTATGAAAACGAGGAGTTCGCCCTGCTCCAGGCAGCCCTCAACATCGAGGATGGCATCGAATATCTGAGATATAACAAAGTCGTCATCGCCACCGATGCCGATGTGGACGGCATGCACATCCGGTTGCTGCTGCTGACATTCTTCCTCCAGTTCTTTCCGGAGATGATCCGCGACGGACATTTGTATATTCTCCAGACGCCGCTGTTCCGCGTCCGCAACAAGAAGGAAACGATCTATTGTTACGCCGACGACGAGCGCCGCAAGGCGCTCGCCAAGCTCGGCAAAAACGCTGAAATCACGCGCTTCAAAGGCCTCGGCGAAATCTCACCCGACGAGTTCGGCTTCATGATCGGCCCCGACATGCGCCTCGACCACGTCGAATACGAGGAAGGCAAAGGCGTCAAGGAGTTGCTGGCCTTCTACATGGGCAAGAACAC
>CAMBPB010000071.1 GCA_945869465.1 Prosthecobacter debontii | reverse complement strand
TTGTTCGGGGAGGAATGAGGAATGAGGAATGAGGAATGAGGAATGAGGAATGAGGAATGAGGAATGAGGAATGAGGAATGAGGAATGAGGAATGAGGAATGAGGAATGAGGACGAAGGGGGATGGGGTGTTGGCAGAGTCATCTCATACGGAAAGCAGACGGTTCGCTCCGTGGAACCATTTCCTGGGGGTTTCCGCACCGGGTTTGATGGCACGGCACGGTGCGGTTCATGCGGCGATTTTGCCGGAATTGGTTTGGAGGTCGTTAACGATTCCGTCGCGTTTGCGGCGGGCGGCATCGAAGTCCCGCTTCGCCTGGTATCGTTCTCGGTGGGCTGCGGGAAAATCATCCTCTCCAAGATTTTCCGTGCAACACTCCGTGCAATAGATTGTGTTAAAACCCGCATTTTGGTGCATTAGGGCGGCCTTCCCGACTCTTCCGGCAGGCCACAAAAAACCCTGTAACCTTTTTGATTTACAGGGTTTAAGAGTGGTACACCCGGAGGAGCTCGAATCCCCAACCTTCTGATTCGTAGAATGTATTAACATATTGGAAATCAACTTGTTGTGACATGGTTTTGGCTTAATTAGCCGCTGTTGGCTATCAGTATTTGAGGCCATTTTGGCCAACTGAAACATCCGAGGTAAACCGGTTGTCACCATTTGTCACCACGGCCGGAGTTGACATGGCTAACACCGGCATGGACGCGCCAACTGGTTCGCCGCGCACCGAAGACCACGCCGCCCTGCTGACCGAAAAACAAACATGCGCCTACCTCAACGTGAGCAAGCGCAACCTCTATTGCTGGCGCATGGCCGGACTGGTCCCCTACTTCAAAATCGGCCGCGCCGTTCGATTTCGAAAATCCGAGTTGGACACCGCGCTTGAGCGGATGCGGGTGGGTTGATGGAGCGGATAAAGATCTGCTGGCCTTGTGTCCCATACCAGACGCCAGAGATCAATATTTAATGGACGGAGCATCTCCCCGAAACAACCGCGACACCTGATAATTTGACTCGCTGGATCGGCTGCGGTTTGGTTGAGTCCCCCGCAACCGACAGGGAGCAGGGCGGTAAAACCCCTGAATCTACCGAACCATGCAGGTGATCTTCGCATTCAATGGCGATCCGGAAGATTACGTGCGGAGCGACGCCCATTTGAAGGTGTGCCGACCGAAGGCGTGTCCGAATTGCAGAAAATCCCGCACCCTGCGGGCGCTCGGCTATTACAGCCGATGGGTGTCGTCATCCGCTCGGCGGAAAACCACGCTGGTCAGTATCCGCCGGTTCCGGTGCCACGCTTGCCGTCTTTCAACGAGCATGCTCCCGGATTTCGCACAACCCTACAGACTCGTCGCGACCGACACGGTGGAGCAATACCTTGGCGGTTCGAAATGTGGTGAGGCGGTGGCTGCATGGGCCGACTTGCTAGAAGTCTACCAACGGCGGTTTGACGAACGGCTCCCCTGGACAACGAGCGTATTGTCATCGTCATACGGACTGGTTGAACTGCCACAAGCCGCCGTGGAAGTTTGGTGCGAAATCTGCGGCTATTTCGGGGGTGCCCGTTGTCTCACATTACGGCTGGCGGGCGATGTGGGCGTGACCGTGTTCGGCATCTATCAGTGTCATCATCCTGCTGGAAGGCTCCCGGTCCACACAACTGGGGTGTTCCCTTATGGCAGGGCTCCCCCAACCTTGCCACACGGACATGACAACGATCTTGGAACCAGCCCATGGCTTAGATCATCCGCGACTTCGGTCGCGACCACAGCATCGAGCGGCGAGGACACTCAAATGTGACGTGTCCCGTGTCGGAACGATGCACCCATCCAGGACGGAAGTCCGGCCAGCAACACCTCCAAAGCCAAAGCTCATGACGACAACACAACCCACCCCAGAGAATGATTTTCCTAGAGCCAATGCGGCGGCCTACGTCCGGATGTCCACGGAACACCAACAGTATTCCACGAACAACCAGATGGATGTCATCCAAGAATATGCGGCCCGCCGAAATCTCGACATCGTCAAAACCTATTCGGACGAAGGTAAGAGCGGACTCAATATCCAGGGCCGCGATTCCCTCTCCCGCATGATTGCCGATGTCCAGGCGGGCGAGATCGATTTCACCTGCATTCTGGTCTATGACATCAGCCGGTGGGGACGGTTCCAGGACGCCGATGAAGGTGCCTATTACGAATATGTCTGCTGCCGTGCTGGGATTCCGGTGCATTATTGCGCCGAACAATTTGAAAACGATGGGAGCCCAGTCTCAACCATCGTCAAAGGAGTGAAACGGGCGATGGCCGGCGAATACAGCCGCGAGCTTTCCGCCAAAGTGTTTCAAGGCGCGTGCCGCCTCATCACTCTCGGATACAAATAAGGCGGCGTCGCGGGATACGGATTGCGCCGGATGCTTGTGGACCAATCCGGAATGGCGAAAGGCGTGTTGGCACACGGCGAGCAGAAGAGCATTCAGACCGACCGGGTCGTGCTCATCCCGGGTCCCGACGACGAACAGGCGGACATCCGCTGGATCTATCAGGCGTTCGTGAAGGAAGACCGCAGCGAAGCGGAAATCGCCGCCATTCTCAACGCACGGGGCGTAAAAACCGACTTCGGACGTGAGTGGACCCGCGCCACCATCCATCAGATTCTCACCAATGAGAAATACATCGGCAACAATGTCTATCACCGGACCTCGTTCAAACTGAAACGCCGCCATGTTCGCAATCCCCCGGAGAAGTGGATTCGGGCGGAGGGTGCCTGGCCCGGTGTGGTGGACGCCGACGTTTTCCAAGCCGCGCAGGGTATCATTCTCGCCCGCAGCCGTCGTTTTACGGATCTGGAAATGCTCGCCGCGCTCAAGTGCATTCTCGATCTGCATGGGAAAGTCACGAGCGTCTTGATCGACGAGGAGGTGGATCTGCCATCGAGTGCGGCTTTCAGGCATCGCTTCGGCACGCTTGTTAGCGCTTATGCGCGGATCGGTTACACACCGCCCGCCGATCTTGGATTCATTGAAATCAACCGTTGGATTCGCAGCACCCACCCTGAACTCGTGGAATCAGTGGCCGACAGCTTGCGTGGCGTGGGTGCGGGGGTGGAAATGGACGACAGTCGAAACGTGCTGCGCGTCAATGGTGAGATCCGGGTATCCGTTTCCCTATGCCGCCATCTGAATACCGGCGGGGGCTTCTCGCGGTGGATCATCAATTTGGATCAGGCCAAACGGCCCGACATCACTATCGCGGCCAGACTTACCTCGGCCAACGACTCGATTCGTGATTACTACCTGCTGCCATCCATCGATGTGGCCGCCGGTAAACTTCGCCTCGCCGAAGCGAACGGCATCTGTTTGGACGGTTACCGGTTCGACGATCTCAGCCACTTCTTCCACCTTGCCGAGAGGGCATACGTCGGAAGGGATTCATAAACCAAAACAACGCCATGGAAAACGTCATATTCATCCCGCTAGATCGCATTCGAATCGTCAACCCACGTCTGCGCGACCGCCGCAAATTCGAGAAAATCATCGAGAGCATTCGAAACCTCGGACTCAAGAAACCTATTCAGGTAAGTCCAAGGCATGGAGCGGCAGCCGATGGTCAGCAACACTACGATCTCGTTTGCGGCCAAGGGCGCATTGAGGCCTTCAACGCACTCGGCTATCTGGAAATCCCAGCGCTGGTGGTGGAGGCATCAAAAGAGGACCTCTTGATCATGAGTCTGGTGGAAAACATGGCGCGCAGGTATCCCGCCCCTGGTGATTTGATCGTCGAAATCGACCGGCTCAAACAGGCCGGTTACAGCAATGTGGCGATTGGCAAAAAACTCGACATCGCGGACACGATGGTCAGCGGTTTGATCTCGTTGCGCAACGCAGGCGAAGAGCGTCTCCTGTCCGAGGCCGTCAAAGGCTCCATCCCGCTGGGCGTGGCTATCGATATCTCCAGAACCGAGAGCCCCGAGGCCCAACGCGAATTGTTGCTGGCCTACGAAGGTGGAAAACTCAATCAGGCCGCCATCCGGGTTGTGCGGCGGGTGTTGATGCAGCGCAGGACTTTGGGCAAGGGACTCCACACCCACGACCATCAGTTGAAAAAAGGGCCGACGACAGCGGACGGACTGGTTAAGGAATTCAAAAAGGAAACCCAACGCCAGCGGTCGCTCGTCCGGAAAGCGAAGGTCTGCGATGCCCATCTCATGTTCATCACCACCGCGTTCCGGCGGCTCACCATCGACGAGGATTTCACCAACCTGTTGCGTGCGGAACGGCTCGACACCATGCCGGCCTTCCTGGCAGAAATCATTGGAATAGAAAGGCGGGTCGCATGAACAAGCCCAAAATCGGCTTCGGAAAAGAGCGCATCAGACTGCCGCTCGACAAGATTCTCCCGGTGCGTGTCATCAAGGATCCGGAAAAGAGCGTTTCCCGCTATCCATCCATCGTGTCATCAATCCGGGAAATCGGAGTGATCGAGCCATTGATGGTGTATCCGCAGCAAAAAGGAACGGAGGGGTTCTATCTCTTAATGGACGGACACTTACGGCTTCACGCGCTCCGGGAACTGGGCATCGCGGAGGTCGATTGTCTCGTCGCCATCGAGGACGAAAGTTTCACCTACAATGCCCGCATCAGCCGGCTTTCCCCGATCCAAGAGCACGGCATGATCGCAAAAGCTGTCAAAGACGGGGTGCCACCGGAACGGATAGCGGCCGCCCTTCACAAAAGCATGAAGGACATCAAGGAACGGCTGAACCTTCTCAACGGCATCAGCCAGGAAACCGTGGACATGCTCAAAGACAAGCAGATCGGACAGAACACCCTCCAAATTCTGAGGCGGGTGAAACCGTTGCGCCAGGTCGAAATCGCCGAGTTGATGGTCGGCGCCAACAACTACTCAAGGGGCTACGCGGAGGCGCTCCTGCTGGGCACCCCGAAGGACATGTTCGTCGATCCGGGGTCACCGCGGCTGAGGACGAGGGTTTCCCGCGAGGAGCTGGCCCGCATGGAGATGGAAATGGAGACTCTTGAGCGTGAATACAAGGTCGCTGAAGACAAGTATTCCGAGAACATGCTCAACCTGACCGTTCTGCTGGGCTACGTCCGCAGGTTGCTTGGCAACGCGAAAATCGTGAAGTTTCTCGGCACCCGCCATGCGGAAATTCTGACCGAGTTCGAGCGCATCGCCGCGTCGGACGGGGTTTAGAGGCATGCCGAAGCGTCCGTTCGTCATTGCCTGATTCGACCCTGTCACCTATTCCTGCCACTCAATGCGCCAGCTCTCCAAATCCAAGATTATCGCCTTCCGCCAGTGCCCGAAGCGATTGTGGCTGGAACTTCACAAACCCGAACTCCGCGACGACTCCGCCAGCGAAATGGTTTTCGCCATCGGTAATCAGGTCGGTGACATGGCCCGCCGGATCTATGACACGACCGGTAATAGGAGATTGATCGACGTCAATGAGAACGGCTGGGACGCTGCATAGACCCTGTGCCAAAAATTAGTTCCGCTATTCGGAATGCGTTTTGCAAACGGAGCGGATGATTTTCGGTAGATTTATCAAGTGCTGGATCGACTCAACGAGCTTGTCGCTGAGGTCCTTGCTTTGTTTAGTGAAGTAGCTGGCGAGATAGTGGGCCTGTCCAGCTGATGGCCTCGACGATCTTGCGGCGGGTGAGTTTCTCGGAGTCGTCGAGCTGTGGTCCCGCGGCATCGGCGATGGAGCCATCGCGGAGGACATCGAAGCGGCCTTCGAGTTGCAGAGCGAATTCCTCCTCCAGCCCGCGGCGGAGTGCCTGGGTGGTGTTGGCGAGGAGGTTGCGGGTGTCGCGGTCCATTATTGGGTAAAAGCTGAAAAGCTGAGATGCTGAGATGAAGAGGTTGAACCGTGGCGCAAAGGTCGCGAAGGGGCGCAGAGGGGGAAGGTGGTTCATGGGATGAGGGGGAGGAGTTCTGCTGTGAGCCAGGCGTGGGCTTCGGCGGGGTTGTATTGGATGCCGGGGCGGAGGAGCGGCGGGGTGTCGGATAGGAATCCAGCGTGTTTCATCTTGGCGGTGAGATTGAGGGCGAACTCGGCGGAGGAAACGGGATGATTTTCGGCTGCCATGTAATGGGCGAAGGCATCAGCAACGGCCTGGGCATCGAGCACGCCGGCTTGGTGGGCCTGCCAGAGATTAAAGAGGTCGCGACCTTTTCTGCGCTGATCGAAAGCAGCGGGATCAAATGGATGGGTGCGGCATGAATGATCCGGCGGAACTCGTCCGGCTGGAAAATCTCGTTCTCGCTGTCCGCCACTTTCACTTTGCGGAGTTGGCTTGGAGCGATGGGTTTGCCGGCAGGCAGGTAGTTCTGCTCCAACGCGTAGGAGAACAGCAGGTTCACATAGATGAGCATCGAGTTTCTTGAACTCGGAGCCACATTCAGACTCCTCAGCCAAGCATCGATGTCCGACGAGGTGACGTCGAGGATTTCACCGGGATGTGCGGCTGCAAAGCGGTTGAGCACTGATCGGATCTGGGCAATGTGGCGGGTGCTTGATCCGTCCTGTGTCTTGGAGGCGATCAGTTGCGCGACGACCTCGGGAACTGTGGCACGTCGGGTGAGGTTACCGAAATGTTTGGAGTATTCGCTGGCCATCGCTCCGAGGGATTCCGAACCAGCGATCTTTCTGGCCCGTAGATAATCCTCAACCACGGCAACCAACGGCATCCCGGCCTCATCCGTCATTTTGCGCGCAGTGAGATAGGCTTCCCGGTCGTGGGGCTTGAGGTCGGTCATGTGCTGCATGCCTCTCTGAATCCGCTGCGCCACGAGCAGGGCCTCTTTCTTTGCATCGTCCAACGAGCTGAAAACCTGCCGGAGCCGTTTGCCTTCGCGGTAGTAGGCGATCGTGAAACGCTGCCTGCCACCGGAGTCCATCCGGTAAACTGGAACCGTCGCTGAACCGAATTTTACAACACATTCGGGACCACGCTTTTTCCTCCTTCTGGAACGTCCTGACTTGGAGGGGATTGCAGATCCAGAACCCGCGGTTGTCACCAATTTGTCACCACCCGTATTCATGACCGGGTGGGGGTGTCAATTTGGGCTTCTTTTTCGGAAGCCAACCCATTGATTTTGAATGGGGTATAAAAAATACACCCGAAGGGACTCGAACCCCTAACCTTCTGATTCGTAGTCAGACGCTCTATCCAATTGAGCTACGGGTGCCTTGCATGATGCACGGGGCGGAAAAAAGCCCGGTTTTGTGGGGAGTGTCAAGAATATCAGCGGGATTCCACAAAAAACGCCGCTGGCGGGATGGGGCGGACTCATTGCTGGCCGTTGTCACGGTCCTTGCGGGGGGCTGTGGCGTCCTGTTGAGGGGAGCAGAACCGCGAAACAAAGACAAACCACGGTTTTCATGTCATCTGGAATGACACGCCAAGCGGCAGCCCTTTCGCAGAAACATCGAGGCGGCGTGAATTGCGCAGGGATCGCCAACGCCCGCTTCGCCTTCGCCAATCGGCGCCGAGCAATGAAGTCCCCGTGAGGTTTTCAGAACGCGCCGTTGAGCTTGCGCCCGGCCCAGAAGATGCCTAGCAGGGAAACGAGGGCGACAAGGGTGCCCCAGTGCGACCAGAGCGGGATGCGGGTTTCCAGCGGGCGGGGTTCCGGCAGGGCGGTGATTTCCTTCACCAATTCGGCAAGCTGGGCGGGCTGGATGACTCGGCCGCGGGAAACCCGGGCCATTTCCTCCAGCACCTCGGGTCGCGCGGGCTGGCCGATTTTCTCGATATCGACGCCCTGGGCTAACAGGGTGGTTTCGAGCGGCTTGTCCTCGGCTCCGGATGCGGTGGCGCGGAGCTTCCATGCGCCGGGCAGGTCCACTTTAAAACGCCCGCTGAAGGCTCCCCAGGCAGACTCGTTTTTCTGGAGTTCGATGCGTTGGGAGCGGCCGTCCGGGGCGGTGAGATCGACCGCGACATTGCCTTTGTCGAGAGGCGCGCCGTTGGCGTCGAAGGCATTGGCGTTGAGCGTCACGGTGGCACCGGGTTCCGGGCGTTCCGGGGTGAAAAACATGCGGACGCGCTGGCCGGAAGCCATGTTTCGCTGATAGGACATCCAGCGGGCGACCTGGCCCCAGAATCGATAGTGATAGAGATCCTCGACGCCGCGGCGCCAGCGCCACGCGGAGTCGATGCCCATGAAGAGGACCTTGCCATTGGCGGCGGGTTTGGTGACGAGCAGCGGGACCGGACCGAACTTCCCGCGGCGGTTGCCATGGACGGCGAGTACTTCCGAGCCGCCCTTTGCCTTGATGACCGGGGCGTGCCAGTAGAACCCCGGCAGGCGGCGCCAGATGCCCGGGTTTTCCTGCTCATTGTTGCCGAGCATGGTCAGCAGCGAGGAGCGGCCCTCGGTGGTGAGGCTGAGGGGTGAGGCGATGGACTCGGCCATGCCGCTGCGGTGGGCGTCGTCCAGAATGACCGGGATGAGGTCTGATAGGTCGGTGTCCAGCAGCGAGAACTGGTTGCCCTGCGGACCCGGCAGGAAGACCACGCCCGAGGCTTGGTTTTCCACGAGGCCGCGGATGAGGGTGCACTGTTCCTTGGTGAGCTGGTCTTTGGAAACGCCGACGTCGCCGAGGAAGATCACATCGTATTTGGCGAGGTCCTCGAGTTTATCCGGAAACTTGTCGATGTAATCCTTGCCGCTGCCGGGTCCGAGCGCGGGGTGGAAGAGCAGGCAGGAAAGCTCGACTCCGGGATCGCGGGAAAGCGCGTTTCTGAGAAAGCGGTATTCCCAGCGGGGCAGCGATTCGATGACCAGCACGCGGATTTTTTCCGGCCGCCCGGCGATGACGAATTTGCGGGAGTTGTTAGCGGCGATGAGCTCGCCATCGGCTACGGGGATCGAGAGTTCGAGCGTGGACGAGCCCTCCTTCTCTAAGCGCCATAGGACCGAGTCGTAGGTTTCGGCGTTGGGTGGGATGACGATGTCCTTGGTTTGTTCGCGGCCGGCCTCGTCGCGGAGGCGGACGATGGTGCGGACCTGGCGGTCCAGCGACGAGCGGATGGTGAAGGGGATCTGGACGTTTTCCCCGATGATGCCGTAGCTGGGCGCGGTGACGGATAGAAGATCGAGATCCGGCAGGCGGATCTTGCTGCCCACCGGAATCGGAAACAGCGGCACGCCGCGCAGGCGCAGTTTCTGGGCGGCGGCGACGGGTGGCTGGCCGAGGTTGTGGTCGCCATCGCTGAAGAGCACCACGGCGCGGAGATTGGTTTGTTTGTCGAGGACTTCGGTGATCGGGGTTTCAAGATCGGTGCCTGATAGAGCCGGCTGGTCTTTGTCGGGAGTCGCGAAGGGGAGGCTGGTCACTTCGTTCGCCCCGTTGGCTTCGAGTGGTTTCCAGAGCTCGGAGGCGAGAGCTTTTTTCACCCACTCGGCGCGTGAGACGATTTCCGACTTGCCAGAGAGGACCGGTGGCAGCGGGGCGTCGATGGTGGTCATCGATTTCGAATCATCCCAGAGGATGGCGATTTTCGGCTGGGTGTCCGGATGGACGACGGTGAGCCATTCGGGTTGCCAGAGGAGCATGACCACGGCGAGGGCGGCGATCATGCGCAGGATTTCCAGTGCCGCGGTGCGTCCGCGGTGCGGGCTGCGCTTCCACGTGAGCAACGACAGGGTCCCGATGAGGATCAGTGCGATGATGCCGATCCAGAGGGTGACGGGAGTAGGGGAGAGGTGAAGCAAGAAGTTGCTAGTTTGAAGGTTTCAGTTTTCAGGAAAGAGCCTGGCTATGCGGTGGCTTTATGGGGGAGGACTTCGGGGTGGGTCTTCTTGGGAAGGCAGAGCAGGGCTTCGGAGATGAAGAAGAAGAGCACGGCGATGAGGAAGGCGCGCCAGACGTCGCGGGAGAGCGAGGGATCGTCGGCCTGGCCGGCCTGATCTAGCAGGGTGTAGTTGGTGCCGTCTAGCACCAGGTCGAGCGACTCGCGGGTTAGAATTTCCGGGCTGTCTTCCAGAGGCGGGCGGTTGAGGGCGAGCAGGCGTTCGCCGAGGCGGAAGACGCCGGCTTCAAACTCAGCATTGGCGGGATCCGGAGTGCCGTGGTCGTCCAGGCGGCTGCGGGTTTCCCCAGGAAGCACGCGGGCGGCCTCCGAGTTGACCGTGGATAGATAGGAGGCGTCGAAGCGGTCGGTGCCGGCGGCAAGGATCCGTTGGACGGCGGGCAGCAGGACATCGGCGTCGCCGAGGTTCGACCAGGTGTAATCGGGGACGGAGCCGAGAAACCAGGCGGTGCCGTGATCGAAGATGCGGCGGGTGATGAAGGGCTCCGCATCCTCCCAACGGGCGAGAGGGGTGGCGTCGCCGAGAGGAATCTGACGGCGGATCGCCTTGAGCCGGTTGGCGGAAACAGGCGTGCCCTCGACGCCGTCGCGCAGCGGCCCATCGCTGTGGTTCCAGTCCTTGAGAATGAAGAATTTCCCGGCGGGGGCGGCGGTGGGATCGGACCATTTGTGATCGTTGAAGGTGATTTCCGAGGGATTGCCGGGTGCTAGAAAAAGCACGTGGCCGCCGGAGTTGAGGAATCGTTGGACGGCCTCCGCGGTGGATCCGGTGGGGAGCGGAGCGGCCCAGAGAATGGCGGCGAGATCCGCGGTGATGGCGGGGGCGGCCTGGCCCGGATCGACCCGCTGGGAGCTGAAGTTGCCGAATCCGGGAGGCGCGGCGGCGAGTGCGAGGTAGTCGGCGGTTTCCCCGGCGGGGGAAACGATCAGCGATTTCACGGGTCTGGCAGGTCCGTAGGCGAAGAACGCGGCGTTGTCGCGCGAGTTGCCATCGGCGGGGATTGAGAGCCAGCCGTGGCCGGTTTCGCTGCCGGCGGGCAGGGCGACGCGCTTCTGGAAACGCAGCGACTGGCCGGGCATGGTTAGATTTTCCGTGGTGCGGGTGCCGTTGAGGTGGGTGGTCAGCGGGATGGCGGTGGTGCCGCGGGCGTCGCCGGAGCGCACGACTTCGAGATCGATCAGCAGTTCATCGCCGGAGCGGCGCGAACCTAGCAGACGGACGGATGAATTGGCGGCGGTGGGGCCGGTGAGCGACAGGACGCGGAGCGCGGGTTTCTGCGGGAGCGAGGCGAGGCTGGCGCGGGCGGCGGCCCAGCGATCGTCATCCGGGCGCCAGTTGGACGCCTGCAGGTCGGAGGCGAGCCAGACTTCGGAGCGGCCCCGGGTTTCCGACAGGAAATCCGCGGCGCGGGTGAGAAGGGTGGGAAAGTCCGCGGCGGTGTCGGTGGCGGCGGTCGCGGAAAGTTCGGTTAGGATTTCCGGGGAGGGAATTTCCTGAGGTTTGTTAGTCGCACTATCGATGAGCACGAGGCGGGCGGATCCCAGGTCGGCCATGGCGTCGCGGACTTTGGCGATGACGATCTGGCGGCGCGATTCGAGGCCGTCGCCGGGTTTGATTTCCATTGAGGCGGAGCGGTCCAGCAGCAGGACCACCGTATCGATCGAGCCGCCGCCCCAGCCGATGAGGCCGGAGGCGATGGGACGCGCCGCGGCCAGGGCGAGCGCGGCGACGCCGAGCGCGCGGCAGGCGAGGATCAGGAGGTGGCGGAGTTTTTTCTTGCCGCGGGCTTCGCGGGTGGCCTTGAGCAGGAACTGCATCGCCGCCCACTGGATCGTCTTGTGCCGCCGGCGGTTGATCAGGTGGATCGCGATCGGGACGGCGGCGGCAGCCAGGAACCAGAGCAGGAATGGATTGAGAAAAAGCATGGGTTATTGGATTTACCGCAAAGACGCTGAGGTCGCAAAGTGCCGCGAAGAGGATGCTAGGTGGATTGGCATGGAAATGGTGGTTACGGGAAGGTTTCCTCGCCGACGTGTCGGGAAAAGTCCATGCACTCGTGAAGGATGCGGGCGATTTCAACGCTGCCCCCCCTCACTCGATAAAAGATCAATTGCTTGGCGACCCGGAAGGCACGGCACCCATTGGCTAGATCGTCTCTGGTTTTGCTGCCGGGGAGCAATGGGTCGTTCACGATGCGGGTTCTGGCGACCCTAAGGAGTTGAAAGTAAGCGGTTCCTTGTTTCATTCCCCAAGTTTTGATGGTGTAGCGAAGGGCTCCAGCAAGGTCCCGCTCTGCGAATTTCGATAGCCGGTAGCTGCCCACGGAATCAGCTTTGTTTGAATTCCGACATGACTTCCGCGGCGATTTGCTCGAAGGTTTTGTCGGAAAACTCTTCCCGGTCCAACGCATCAAAACCTGTCTGAACTTCGCGTTTCAAGTGCTCGAATTTCAGCTCCACCAAGGAATCATAGTCCTCTTTGGAGGTGAGGACGAAGGCCGGGCGACCGTGTTTGGTGATGGAAACGGGACCGGTGCGGGCGCTGTCGAGGACTTGCCCGAGCTGTTGCTTCGCGGTGTTGGCGGTGACGGTTTTCATGACTTCAATTTGATCCAAAGTGGACGAAACGGATGAAATGGCAAGGTTAGTGTTTTGATTTAGGAAGGCGCGCGGTGAGGAACTCGCGGAGCAGCGGCTCCAGCGGCGCGTCGGTGGTGACGAGCTGATAGTCGGCGGAGGCGTCGTGGCACTTGGCGCGCACGGCGGTGAGGAAGTCGCGCAGCGCGGCCTTGTATTCGTCGGCGATGAGGTTGGGCTCGGCGACCAGCGCGGTGCCGTCCTCCATATCGACGAAGCGGTGGGGGCGGTCGAACTCGAAGGCGATTTCCAACGGGTCCATCAGGTGGAACACCGAGATGTCGTGCTTGCGGTAGCGAAGGTGCTGGAGGGCGTCGCCGAGGGCGACGGGGTCGGTGAAGAGATCGGATAGAATGACGATGAAGGCGCGCTGGCCGATTTTTTCCGCGATCGTGTGGAGGGCGGGGAGGAGACCGGTTTCGCCGGCGGGTTCGAGTTTTCCGAGGGTGGTGAAAAACCGTTCGAGGTGGGCGGCCCGGCGGCTGGGCGGGATTTCAAGGTGGAGTTTGTCGGTGCAGACGGAGAGCCCTGCGGCGTCGCCCTGATTGACGAGCAGATAGGCGAGCGAGGCGGCGATTTTCCGGGCGTATTGGATTTTGGCCTCGCCCTTGGCGGCGAATTTCATCGAGCCGGAGGCATCGACGACGAAATAGGCGCGCAGGTTGGTGTCCGCCTCGAATTCCTTGATGTAGAACCGGTCGGAGCGGGCGAACGCCTTCCAATCCAGGCGCCGGGTGTCGTCGCCGGGGACGTATTTCCGGTATTCTGCGAACTCGACGGAAGATCCGCGGTGGGGTGAGCGGTGTTTGCCGGCCACATTGCCCATCATGGGCACCCGCGATTCGATGGGGAGCGACGCGAGGCGGGAGAGGAGGGCGTTGTCGATAAAAGAGTGCACGCGAATGAGAAGTTTCTGGATTCTGGTCTCTGGAATCTCACTCCTCCCGCATTTCCTTGATGAGTCGCTCGACGATTTTCTTGGAGGTCATGCCTTGGGACTCGGCCGTGAAATTGGTGATGACACGATGGGTGAGCACAGACGACGCGACGGCTTCGATGTCTTCGAGCGAGGCCATGTAGGCACCACGCAGCGCGGCGCGCGACTTCGCTCCGAGGATGAGGTATTGCACGGCGCGCGGACCGGCGCCCCAGCCGACGGTGTCCTTGATCCACTGTGGCGACTCCGGTTGGCCCGGGCGGGTCATGCGGACCATCTTGACCGCATATTCATAGAGGTGTTCGGGCACCGGGACGCGACGCACAAGTTGTTGGAAGGCGAGGACTTTGGGGCCGTCGAGCAAGTGGTTGAGCGCGTGGCGGGCGGTGCCGGTGGTTTCCCGGGCGATCCGCTTTTCCTCATCGGCAGAAGGATAATCGACTTCGATCAGGAACATGAAGCGGTCGAGCTGGGCTTCCGGGAGCGGATAGGTTCCTTCCTGTTCGATTGGGTTTTGGGTGGCTAGGACGAAAAACGGTGGCTGCAAGGTGTAGGTGTTGCCGAGAACCGTCACCTTGTTTTCCTGCATGGCTTCCAGCATTGCGGACTGGGTTTTGGCCGGAGCACGGTTGATTTCGTCGGCCAGCACGATGTTGGCGAACACCGGCCCCTTGATGAAATCGAACTGACGCCTGCCACCCACCCCGGTTTCCTGGATGATGTCGGTGCCGGTGATATCGGCGGGCATCAGGTCGGGAGTGAACTGGATGCGGTTGAAGGAGAGATCGAAGGTTTGGGCCACCGAGGAAACTAGCAGGGTCTTGGCGAGACCGGGAACCCCCATCAAGAGGGCGTGGCCGCGGGCGAAGAGACAGATGGCAAGCCGTTCGATGACCTGATCCTGGCCGATGATGATTTTCCCGAGTTCCGCGCGGAAATCCTGATAGGTTTTTCCGAGTTCGTCGATAGCGGCGACGTCATCGGGTGGAAGTTGCGGTGAGGGGTCGAGGTTGGATTCCATGGTATGCCGGTAGGAGCGAAGCTAAGAGCCGTCCTTGTTTTGTCCAGACGGGATGTCGGGCGTTTTGCGGATTCTTGGCAAGCGACGCGCGTGGTGGTGGATCCAATTCCGGCAAGCGTCAGCGGCTCTTGGCCGTCAAGGGCGGCGAGTTGCCAATTTGGCGGTTTGGCGGCGGCTGGCTTAAGATCCGTGGCGGCGGCTCCGCACGCTTCACGCAGGCGACGAATGAGCCTCAGAGGAGGGCGCGATCCAAGCCGCCTTTGCTCTCCGTTGAGCCAAACCCGGGATTCGGTTTCACTTTTTATTCCCACACGCGCTAAATTTTCCATTTCCCGCTTGCCAGCCCCCGCTTGTCTGCTAAATCACCCGCCCCGCGGGAACTTCGGAGACATCCGGCCCACCCCCGCGGACCAGCGAACTCACGCACATCATGGCACGCATTCTAGGCATTGAAATCCCGAACGAGAAGCGCATCGAAGCTTCCCTGCCCTACATGTTTGGCATTGGCCGCCCCACGGCAGCCAAGATCCTCGAACATGCAGGAATTGACCCCAACATCCGCACCGGCCAGCTCAGTGAGGAACAACTGGTGCGAATCTCGCAAGTGATCCAAACCGAAGCGATCATGGTCGAGGGCGATCTTCGCCGCGAGCGCCAGTCGCAGTTGAAGCGCCTGACCTCGATCAATTGTTATCGGGGCATCCGCCACAAGCGCGGTCTGCCGGTGCGCGGCCAGCGCACCCGCACCAATGCCCGCACCCGCAAGGGCAAGAAGAAGACCGTGGGCGTGAAGAAATAATTTCAAGCAATACTCATGTCCGACGAAACCAACCAAGATGCTGCCGTGAAGCCGGCAGTTGAGCCCGTAGCAGCTCCAGCACCCGCAACCACTCCTGCTCCAGAAGCAGCCGCCGCCGAGGCTCCCAAAAAGGAAGCCAAGCGCGATATCTTCGCCGAAATCGGCGGAGGTGAGGAGGAAATCAAGATCCACAAGGCCAAAGGCGCGAAGAATATCATTCGCGGCGTCGTCCATGTGACCGCCACTTTCAACAACACTCTGGTCAGCGTGACGGACGTCAATGGCAATTCGATTGGATGGTCGAGCGCCGGCAAGATGGGTTTCAAAGGATCCCGCAAGAGCACGGCCTACGCCGCCCAAGTGGTTTCACAAGATGCCTGCCGCCAGGCGATGGGCCACGGTCTCAAGGAAGTGGACGTGCGCGTCAAGGGTCCGGGCTCCGGCCGCGAATCCGCCGTGCGCGCCGTGCAAGGTCTCGGTCTGGAAATTCTCTCGATCCGCGATGTGACTCCGATCCCTCACAATGGCTGCCGCCCGAAAAAGGCCCGCCGCGTGTAATTCTCCCAATTTTTCAGAAACTTCATTATGGCACGTTACACAGGTCCACGCGCGAAGATCAGCCGCCGCTTCGGCGTTTCACTCTTCGGCCCCTCGAAGGCATTCGAACGCCGCAACTTCCCACCAGGCCAGCACGGTGTGCGCGCCGGGCGGAAGAAAAAAAGCGAATATTCCGTCGCCCTTGGCGAAAAGCAGAAGCTCCGTTTCCAATACGGTGTGCTTGAAAAGCAGTTCCGCGGTTATTACGAAATCGCCGCCCGCCGCCGTGGTGTGACGGGGGTGATTCTCCTCCAACTGCTGGAAACCCGTCTCGACAACGTCTGCTACCGCGCGGGTTTCGGCAACAGCCGCCAAGCTGCCCGCCAGATCGTCAACCATGGCCACATTCTGGTGAACGGCCATTGCGTCGATATCCCGAGCTACCAGGTGAAGCCGGGTGACGTGATCAAGGTCGGTGCCAAACCCTCTTCCCAGCAACTGGTCCTGCGCATGACCGATCTCACCCAGGCGATGCCGACGGTGGATTGGTTGAACGTGGACAAAGACAAGCTCGAAGCCACCGTTTCCCGCGTGCCCGAGCGTTCCGACATCGACCCGCTCGTCAACGAGCAGCTCATCGTCGAGCTTTACTCCCGCTGATTGGTTTCATCGTTTGGTTTCTCAACAAGCGTCCGGACTTCGGTCCGGGCGCTTGTTGTTTTGGGGGCCTCACCGCAGGATCGCACGGGCAATTTTCAGAAACACCCGCAAAATCACCAGCCCCACCGCGATCACCAGGCCCACCGTAAGGGCCAGGCCCACGGCGATGATTCCCAGGAACAGCCACAACGGCCACCAACGGCTGTCGAGCCGGCGAACCCGCCCCTGCCATTGCCGCCAATCCTGCCACTCGCCCCGCTGCTGAGGCCACTCTGCCGAACGTTCCTGCGCCACGAACGGAGCGATTCCGTCGATTTCGAGCACCTCAACTTCTATTTCAGTGACTTCTTTGGTCATGGCGGGAAAACCCGGAATTCTCGCCTCAAACTGCCGCGATGCAAACCGAATGCCCGGGAATCGCCGCCCGCACCGCGATGTCCACGCTCCTTAGGGTGTCGTCGCACACCTTCATCCTGCCATACACCGCATAGAGCTTCTCGAGTGCCGCTTTATCGTCATTGATCATGATTGTGGCCGATACCCGCGCTTCAGAAGCGTCTTTCGTTTTTAAAATCTTTTTGTTGCGGCCATTCCAAGTGGACGGCCTGTGACGGGACACCGCTTATTCAGGCTCGGACGATGGCTCCGGGTCTTCGTGCCACGCGATGCCGGCGTTTGCGCTGCGTTGCAGATCGGCGATGACCTGGGCGCCGAGCAACAAGATCAAGGCGATGGCTTCCATGGTCAGGAGGACGATGATGATGGTGGCCATCGATCCGTAGAGCACATTCACCATTGAAACCTTGGTGAAGTAGGCAACCAGCAAATGGCGGGTGATTTCCCACAGGATGGCGGCGGTGAGGCCACCGGCAAGAGCTCGGCGGAACGAAACCTTGGCCACTGGCATGATCTTGTAGAGCAGCGTGAAAAGCAGCACCAATCCGAGCACGCCCGTGAGATAAATGACGAGCCCGACCTGATTTTGCATGATCGCGTCGATCCGTGGAAACGCGTGGCGGAGGTGGCTTTGGGCATCGATGATCGCGTTGGCGGAGGTGACCAGGATCAAGCCGGTCGCGACGATGAGGATGAACAGGTAAGGCATCAGGGCGGAGACCCAGAACTTGCGTTTGAGAGTGGGCAGCGGACGATGGAAGACGATGGCGATGGCGTCCTCCAGCACCCGGAACGCCATGGAACTGAAAAACAGCAGAACTAACAACCCGATCCAGCCGACCACCTCGCGGTTTTGAAGAAACCCCTCGAGCACTTCCGATAGAGTGGGGGCGAAACCCGGGGCGATGAAGGACACCTCGGTGGTGAGCCATTCCATCAGCAGCCGCTGATCGACGAAGTGGGAGGAAACCACCATCAGCACCGCCGAGAGCGGGATCAGCGAGAGCATCATGTTGTAAGCCACCGCTCCGGCCAGCAGCAGCCCGTGATTGCGCAGGAAAAAATCCCGCAGCACCCGGCTGGCGAATCGAACCATTTTCGGCAGGCGGCCTTCCATCGGGTGGCAGTCTGGACCGGGACCCCGCGCCAGGCAATCGAAATGCCACAGCGCAACACGCAGGTTCATCAGGGGGCGGGAAAATTTCGTTTTTCCTCACGCCGCTTGGATGACCATCCGGTCGTCCACAGCCGATCTCCATTCAGGTTCCACGCCGAGCAAGTTCGATTCCCTCGAGCAACCCCTGCAACAGGCTCTGGAGGAGTGGAACAAGGAATACAACCCCGGTAAGGCAGGGACGGCCTTGCCCTCCGGCCATGCAGGGCGCGCTTCGCGTTTGGATCAATCCTCGCTACCGCTCAGTTGGCATTCCTAGCCGTCCGGTGCGTGGACAACCCTCACCCCTCGATTCCCATCTCCCTGAATCAATTCGGCGAGAACTTTCTCTGCTTTTTGTGTGGGAACTTGAACTACTCCGTTCTCCGCTCTCCGCTCTCCAACGTCCAAGGGACTCACCACGCCAAGGCCATTCACACCCGTCGCCACATGCAGGTAGATTTCAGTCGTGCTGATATCCTCATGCCCCAGCAGATCCTGGATCGTTCGCAGATCCGTCCCGTTCTCCAGC